>DATLAR010000165.1:0-22543 GCA_035527355.1 Planctomycetota bacterium | reverse complement strand
TTGCACACGATGAAGCCGCCGTTCGACTGCCCGCGCTCCACGTCGCCCAGGCGAAAGAACACGCCCGGCGCCACCTCCTTCAGCCCGGCGGCATGCGCAACCGAGCAAATCAGCAACGCACCGAAAAGCAGCCGCATCAGTTTCGCCATTGGTCGAGCTCCTTTCAGGAATCCCCTCACTTTGCCCTCTTGAGCACCGGTTCGAGCCAGTTCGCGGCGTCGCCCTTGTTGCCGTCGTCGGCATCGTGAACTACCAGCGTGAGGCGGTTTACGCCCTTCACGTTAACGGTGAGCGATGCGGCATCGGCCAGGCCGTTCACCACGGCCGTCTTCGCCGGCATCTCCTGCACCTTGCCGGTTTTCGGATCGGCCGCCGCCGCCGAAAGCGTCTGGCCGTCGCCCAGCACCTCGAACCGCACCGTGCCGCGGCCGTCGCTGCACGCATCGATGCCGACCAGCGTTGTGAACGTCTCGAACTGGCCGTTGAGCGGATACTCGATCACGCTCCACGCGTGCGTGCCTATGCCTCGGCGGTAAGGCTTTGTAACCACCTTCAGTTCATCGCCCACCACGTTGCGGTCCAGCCGCATCTCGCCGTCGGCCTGCGCCGCATACACGGGCGCAAGCTGGCCAAGCGGCATGGAATCGCTTTTGAGCGACAGCGCCCACACGCAAAACGTGTTGCCGGGCAGGTCGCCGTAATTCAGCTCGATCTTCTGGCGTCCGTCGTTTGCCAGCAGCTCCTTCGGCACGATGAAGAAGGCATCGCGCAGGCCGCCGAGCAGCTCGGCGCGCGCGTGGGCCAAGTCCCACGTCCCGGCCTTCTTGCCGTTCACCAGCACCTCGATCACCTGCCCCTTGTCCTGCAGATGATACCGCTTTCGCAGCACCATAGGCGTATCGGCCGGGCAGGCAAGCTCGAACGATTCGCTCTTGATCCCCGCCAGCCCCACGACATCGGCCGCGCCGGTGCCGGGTATGATCCCGCTCACGCGCAGCGGCTCTTCGGCGGCCGCCGCATTGTAGCCGTGGGCGCCCGCGCTGGGTCTGAACGCCGGCAGCACGCGATCGCGCAGCACCATCACCTTTTCGTTCTCCTCGGTCTCTTCGGGCCAGAAGGCCGCCGAGAGGAGCGCGAGGTGAACGGCCTCGGGCGTGTGCTCCGGAAAGCTGAGCAGCACGGGCGTGGGCGTAACGGCTATCTTGCGGCCCTGCATCGGCACCGGCATTCCATAAACGTTTGCCGCGCTTGCAGGTTTCACGCCATCAGGCATCTCAATGGTGCCCGAGCCTTCCACGCGCCAGATTGCCACGGCCGCACCTTTATTCACGGCCGAATAAACAAACGCGTGCGTATTGCCCGCGTGAAGGTCGTCCATGTCGACCGATGCATAGGGCTTCAGCTCGGCCAGCCTCCGCCTGAGCGTCATGAGCGCGAGGTAACCGGGCCGCGGCACCATGTATTCGCTGGAAAGCCTGACGCCCGAAAGCTCGAGATCGGTTCGGTAGGCCAGGCCCGTGCCCGTGGCGTAGTCGTCGGCGTTTGAGAGCCTGACGATCGGCTGCTGAATGCCCTGCCAGTGGCAGAGCAGGCACATGCGCGAGAGGTTTTGCGCCTGCCCGATAGCGTTGAATGCGTCGGGGCCGCTCTGCTCCGGCTCCACCGGCCAATCCATCTCCGAGATCAATATGTCTTTGCCCGGCGCCACGGCCTGGATGCCCTGGATATACTCGCGGAACCGCCACACCTCGGGCGCCTGCACTCCGGGGTTGACCTTGATGTTTACGATGTCGTAGAGATCGGCGCCGCCCGCCTCGTGGATGCTCTTGAGATAGCCTACGGCCGAGCCGACGTTCAGCCCGGACAGCAGCACCTTGCTGTTTGGCGAATAGCGGCGGGTCCACTCGCGCACGCTTTTCAGCATCGGGATCGCGCGGTCGGGCTTCAACTGTATCAGCCCCGGAACGTCCGGATTATCCCAGAAGCTCCAGACGTCTACAAGGTCGCCCACCTCGCGGGCCAGCCGGTGGATGTAATTGTCCCAATCGGCGATGTTTTCGGGCACGTGCCAGTAATCGGGCGTGTAGCCGATGTGGCGGCCCGGGCGGTAGTATGCATTCCGCTTGCGCGATTCGTTGCCCTCGCCGGCGGCCCAGTGTGCGGAAAAGCCCAGGAACATCCTGGTGGTGCCGCCCGCCTGGCGGATGGACCTGAGCCTGGCGGCAACGGGGCCGATGTCGAAATACTCCGGCCGCGGCTCGATCAGGTCCCAGTCCAGATTCACAAGCTCGCGCAACTCGCCGACGGCCGCCAGCATCCTGTTTGCCTCTACGATCACCTCGGGCCAGCGCGAAAGCCGCCGTGCGATGAAGCTGCTGGGCCACGCGGTGCCTTGGCCGAGGTCGCCGGCAGCCATCAGCACCAGCGGGCGGTGCAGCTTGCACGCGATGCCCGGTTCGGTTTCCGTCGATCCGTCGGCCTCCACCGCCAGCCAGTAAGCGCCGTGCGGCAGGCTCTTGTGCAGCTCGACTGTTTTTTCGCTCGAATTTCGGTCGGACGCAGCGGCCAGGTCAACGCTCTGGCGCACATCCGCCAGCGGCGGGCCGTCGGGCGGCGTGATCGTTGCCTCGAGCTTCACCTTGCGTGGCGACACCAGGCTGAGGTTTGTGAGCCTCAAACGCACGGGCGAGCCGGGCGGCAGGAAGCCCGCCTCGTCGTCGGCGTCAACCGCAAGGTGCAAGCATTCCGACGGCGGAAGCTGCGTTTCCACGCGCAGGTCGTCTACCAGCAGCCGGCCGCTGTCGCCTTTCGTCTGGCTGTCGGCGGCTGTGGCAAGCAGGAGGTTCAGCGGGTATGTTGGCCGGTGCCGGCGCACGTTTTCCACGCGATCCCAGGCATCGTGCAGCAGCGGCGCGCGGAATTCGAGCCGCCGCCAGCCCGCGAAATCGATGCGCGCCTCGCCGGTCATCGTCAGAATCCGGTTCTGATAGCTGTCGTGCGTATCGCCGCCCCTGTCCATGAAAATCGGGTAAAGGATTACGCCGCTGGCATCGCCGAAAACGTCGACTGATATCTTCGTAGGATGCCCGGGCAGCGCCGGATCGATCACCACCGCCGAGAGCGAGGGCTTGCTTGCGTCCTTGCCGCGGCCCCACGGCAGAGGCAGCGTCTTGCGGCCGCTCGCCGGCTCCACCACCGGCCCGGCCACCTTCGGCGGCATCGGCGCCAGCCGGTCGACCGGCATGCTCATGAGGAAGCCCGTGATGTATTCCTTGCGCCTGTCGAAGCTCCACGTTTTCACCGCGTTTGGAATGCTGAAAACCGCATCGGCCGAAGCGGCGGCCGCGGCGTCGGCCGCGTCGATCACCGTAGCCTTCAGCGTGTAGGGTGCGCTCGCGGCGGGCACTTCGGGCAGTGCCGCGAGCAGCTCGTGGTGCGACACCGGCCCGATGCTCGCATCGGCCTGGCCCTTCGCGCATTCCTTGCCGTTGCGATCGCGAAGCGACCAAGTGATCCTCGCCTTGCGCGCGTGCACAAGGTGCGTGTTGTATGCCGTGATCAGCGCGGCATCTTGTCCGCTGCGGTACAGCCCGTCATCGGTCTTGCCGGCGATGCGCACCTGGATGGCATCGCTGCTCTTGCCCTGGTTGTCGAGGGTGATCGCACCTACTCTGATCGTGCCGGCCGCCGGCAAGTCCTTTCCGCCCGTGCGAACCGAAAAGCCCGATAGCTCGAACGGATAATCGGTGTAGCCGCCGCCCATCGCGTCGTTCGATACGCCCAGCCCCCCGCCCGGCAGGTCCACCACAAACTCCCGCCAGTCGGTGAAATCGAGCGTGCAGAGGAACAATTGGTGGTATCGCGAGAGATTGGAGCCGCCGCGCACGCGCCGCCCCCAGTCGCGCACGCCGGCGAACAACTGATTGCCCGAGCCGTCGCCTTTCAGCCATACGCGCATGCTGATGGGCGCGCCGGGCATGAACTGCGCGTGAAAGATATCATCGCGCCCGGTTGCGAGGTTGTAGCGCCACTCCATCGCGTAGCGGCCGAATGGCTGCTCGCTGGGCACGCGCTTCAGCACCGTTCGCGGGTCGTTCTTCACCACGGTCTGCTCGAACCGTTCGAGATACTCCTCGAGCATGGCCTCGCCGCCGCGCCACAGATCGGCAACGACCGAGAAGTCCGCGAAGACGTCGCGATGGCTCGGCATCGGCAGGCTGCGGTTCACGCTGATGTCGCAATTGAGCGCGGCCGAGATGAACTGGCAACTGATCTGGAACGGCGGAATGAAGTCCTGCAGCTTCGCGTCAAACACGAGCCGCTTTTCCTCGCTGCTGCCGGGTGCGGCCTCCCATCGCAGGCGGATGTTGCTTATGGCATTGCCTTTCGCGTCTGTCAGCTTCGCGCTGAGCATGCAAGACGCGCGCTCCGATTTAGTGTGGTTGCGCACGTCGAGGTAGAAAATGGCCTTCGAGCCCGGCCCTGCCAGGCGCCGCGGCACCGAGAGCACCGCATCGCCCGTGCGAGTCAGCCTCGGCGAGTCCACCATCATCTCGTCGATGAACACGCGGCCGGCGGTTTGCTTCGCTTCGGCCGGCTTTGTGATTGAAAGATTCACGAAACGCACCATCGCAGAGGCATCGGCGTTGACGGGCGGGCTGGCGGTCACCATTTTCCAGTCGATGAAATCCAGTTTCACATCGGCGGCAAACTCGCCGCCCGCATCGCGAAACGAACCCTTGTCGTCGTAATGAAAATGCCGCCACACCAGCCGCAGCACGCTAGATGAGCCGTCGCCCTTCACCCAAAAGGTTACCTTGCCGGTTGTGCGGCCGCGCGTGTCGAAGCTCACGGTCAGGTTGGAGTTCGAGATGTCATACTCGATGCCAAGACAACCCCGCCCGGATTTCGCTTCCTTGCGTTCGACGTAAACCCGCGCCGAGCCTTGCACGCCCGTGTGCTTGGCCTCCGTGAAGTTGTCCAGCAGATACACGCCTGCCGCGGCCGTGCCGGCTGCCCACGCGATCATCGCCGTCAACGCGAATACTGGAAGTCTTCTCATACTGCTACCGTTCACTTCTTCGCTGCGATCACAGCCACTTTGCCTTCCGTAATCACGAACAGCATGCCCTTGTACGGAAGCACGTCGAACGCATTCCTGATATCGAAGCCCCTGATTTTTGCGCCGGTTGCCGGGTCGACCACGTCGATGCCCGATCGGCCGGCAACGATCAGGCCGGCGGTGGTAGGCACGGGCGCCACCTTCACGCCGCCGGGCGCCTTGTATCGCCACAGTTCACTGCCGTCGCTCAAAGCAACGCACACCACGCTGCCGTCGTCGGCCGCAAAGACTATCGATTGCCCGATGAACGTGGGCGGCGTTGAAATCCGATTGCCCGCCTGCACCTTCCACACGGGCTGGCCGCTGCCGGCGTCGAAACAGTGCCCGAAGCCGCTCTCGTCGCCTACGAATACCTTGCCCGCGGCTGCCACCGGGCTCGATGTCGTGTAAGGGGCCACCGCGCTCTTCCACAGCGGCTTGGCGTCTTCTTTCGACACCGCGTGGCATTGGCCGTCCCAGCTTACGAAGAATATGCGCCCGTCGTCCAGCGCGGGCGACGTGCGGATGCGGGCTTTCGCGTCGAACGACCATAGCAGCATGCCCGACTCCACGTCGAGCTTGTGCAGCATTCCGTCGTCGGAGCCGGCGTAGACGTCGTCGCCGTCGGCCACAGGGGACGAGAGCATTCGGCCGCCGCTCTGGAATTTCCATTGCAGCGAGCAATCGCCGCTCGCCAGACAGTAGAGGCTGCCATCGGCCGAGGGTGCAAACAACCGGGCGCTGTATAGCGCGGGCGTGCCCGTGATCGCCAGCGAGCCCGTGCCGCCGCGCTCGGCCACGTTCAGCTTGTTGTTCTCGCCCAGAGTACACGAGCTCACCTGTCCGTCCGACGAGGCGAGATACAGCTTGCCATCGGCCACCACCGCGCCCGCGCCGGTATCATGCGCCGTGTTCCACGCGTCAAACTGCAACACCTGCGCGTTCTCGATGTCCAGCTTGGCCACGGGCCTCACGTGCGACGGCGTAGACATGTACATAGGCACGGCATCGGCATCGCCGGGCCAGCCGTGCACCGCCTCAGGCCCGCCAAGAGGCCCGTACACCTCGATCTCGGTGATCGTGGCATCCCACTGCGTAATGCCGCCCACCGGCAAAATGAAGATCAGATCGGTAAGCACCGGCTCAAACTTCACCACGCAAAACGTGCGGCAGTTGCCCCGCACCGACGCCACGTTCACATAATTCTTGATGCTGACATCGTTGACCTTGATCTGGAAACGCGGCCAAACCTCGCCTGGATACAGGTGCGAGAAATAAACTACTACGTGCGAAACGTACCGCGCCTGCCTCATGCCGATGTTCAGACCCAGCGGGTCGGGCTGCGTGTGCCACATCTTGCCCACGTCGTCTAGCTGGCCGTTTTGCAGCAGCGCCATCGATTCCAGCGACTCGCCTCGGCTCCCGATCATACCGCCGGGCACATACCACGACACGTGGTCCTGCTTGATGAGGTTTGCCTCGACGCTTCGCGGCACGCCGCGCTGCGTAGAGCTGAGGTCGTCGACGAACCGCGGCTTCAGCGCGTGCGCCTGCGCGCTGAACAGGAAATTCTTGGACGGGAACCGCACCGGCCGCAGCCGCACGTCGTCTATCGCCACCGTGCCGCTCACAGCCTCGAAGCCAACGGTGAGGCCCGTGGTGTCGCTGAAAACCTTCACCGCCATGCGTGCGAAGTTCCATTGCCCCGGCGTGCCGGAAAACTGGCGGCCGGTGAGCACCTCGCGCGGGCCCTGCACCAGCACGCCCGCCGTCAACGAGTCGGACCAATCCCGCGGCTTGTAGTAGAATTCCAGCAGGTAAGTGGCAAGCGGCACAACCGTGCATTCGAGCGGCTGCGTTATGGTGCCGCCGGCCGTCTGTGCGGCGCGCTTGCCGGTGCGGCCCTCGGTGAAGCCGCCCCTCTCTGACGGCATCTGCCAGCGGCTGTCGTCTTCAAACGAGCCGTTCACCACTACGTCGTTGCCGAATCGCAGCAGCGAATCCAGGTCGCCTTCCTTGTCTACCATCGACGGATAAAGCTCGGTGCTTATATCTTTCAGGCCCACCTTCGCGTCGGCCGCAAACTTGTCGTAATCGCCCGCTATCTCGTGCATATCGCGCAGCATCGACGTCCACCGGCGATCGCCGTTGGGCGCAAAGCGCGCAACCATGCCGTTCAACCCGCCGAATAGCACGTCGCCGTCCGGCAGCGTTTGCAGTATGCCCTTGTTGCCCGTTTCGCGTGCCCAGAGGTCTGCGCCCGTCGCTGCGTTCACGCAATGTATGATGCCGTAAGAGTCCAGCACGTATGCCTGCTTCAGGTCGGGCGAGGCGCACGAGCCGATCATCGGCAGCGCCTCGCGCGTCCACAGCCTTCTGCCGGCGCCGTCAAACGCCCGCACACTGCGGTTCTCGCCGTGAAGCTCCAGCGGCTGCCGCACCACGGGCGCCACGTTCACGCTTTTCATCTCGCCCGTAACCGAGAGAACGACGTACGGAACGAGACGCCGCAGGGTAACCGTGCTGCTGTCTTTGCTCCAGAAAAGCCGCGGGAATATCTCCGGCATGATGCACAGCCGCTTGTCTTCGTATGAAGCCACCTGCTTCAAATCTTCCGTGCTGTATATCACCACTTCGTTTCGCGAGATGGGCAGCAGCACAGGCCCGCCGCCGCGCTCCACCTCGGTGGTGGCTTCCTTGATCTCCTCGGTGGTGGCGATGAAGCGGCCGTCGGGGCTGAGCCGCACCGACTTCAGCTCGCGGCCGAATTCGATGCCCATGCTGCCCTGCTGAATCACCTCGCGCTCGATCAACTGGCTGGCCTCCCAGCGGTCGAGGAACCAGCGCCGGCGGCCATCGAGCGAAACGGCCATCACGCCGGTTTTGCCGAAAGCGTAGATGTCGCCGTTTTGATGATTGACGATGAACTCGAAGCCATACATCTCGTCTGTATTTCTGAAACGGAAGTTTGGATACTCGCTGGCGTGAAAACAGAACTGCACGTTGCCCGAGTCGTCCAGCACGTAAATTCGCGCCGGCATGCCCACGCCCGCGATCACGCGCTTGCCGTCGGGCGAGAAGCTCACGCGGTGCACGTTGTGCTCGGGCAGGTAAACGCTCCACAGCTTCTTGCCGGCCGAATCGAGGCAAAACAGATTGTGCCCCCATCCCTTCGTGCCCACCAGTATTCTGCCCGTTGCGGGATCGTGCGCCATCGCGCGTATCTCGTCTTCGCGGCTGTAAATCGCGCGGAATGAGCGCTTTTGCGGCTCGGCCGCCGTGCCGGCAGCCAGCTCGGCTTTGGGCGCCGGCGGCTGCGCGATCTTCGGCTTATACGTGCGGCCGGTTTCGTTCTCCGGAATGTTCAGCAGCCAATCGACCGCTCGCTTCAGGCCGGCATCGTCCGACACCGACACGCACACGAGGTCGTCATACACCGAATATGCATTCCAAACGTACTGCACCAACGCCTTCCCCGGCCCTGGGTGCAGCTCCGACGGCACGTCTGCCAGCACGCTATAGCTCAAGAGCGCCTCGATGAGGCGGCTTTCCCAGCGCTTGCCGATGGCGATAACCGGCCGCTCCTTCTGCGGCTCGTCGGGATCGCGTCCGTCGTACGCGGCCACCACCATCGGAGGCGGATAGGTTTCCGCCCGCCACGAGTGATAGCAGTCGAGCACGTTGTTACCTACGGGCCTGATCGCGTCGTCGGCTTCCACTACGCGTGCCCTCACACCCTTGGCGTTCAGGCCTTTTGCCAGGCGCTCGGCCTCGGGCCGCGCCCATTGCTGGCCGCTTTCCAGCGGGATCAGAATCTCCTTGCGCGATTTCATAAACTCGCGGATGTGCTTCACGTCGGCCGTCCACACCGCCGTCGTGTCGGCCTTCAGCGGCTCCGGAAATCCCGGCTCGCCCACGCGCACCGCCGCCTCGGCGCAGGTGCCGCTCACCAGCTCGGTGGCGCGTATCTTCCATACGCCCGATGGTGCGTTCAGCCCCGGCACCCAAACGCCCTTGTATTGCGGCGCGGCCGCGCGATACTGCGTTTTCAGCGTCTTGCCCGACGCATCGATCACGTCGATCCGCAAAGGGAGCGACGCATCGAACGCGCGGCCGGCGGCATCGAGCACCTCCACCCGGTAGCCGACGCTCTCGCCCGCGGCTGCCGCGCTGTTTGCCTTGATCGACACCCCCCCGATCTGCGCGGGCAGGAAGGCATACATCTTGCCGCCGTAGTGCCGCACGTCGGCCACTATCGCGGCCTTGTCACCCAATTCCTCCACCGGCACCAGCTTGTTTTCCAGCACGTCGTAGCAGACCTTGCCGCGCCGCGGAGTCGTGTTCGTCGGGAAGGTGATCTTCTTTACAAACGGCTTGTGAAACTGCTCGATGTGCTCGTAGCTGAAATCGGGATGCTCGAAATTCGGCACCACCATCAGCGACATCTCGCCGCGCTGCAACCAGTCCGGGCTGATGATCAGGTCGGCTTCGGCCGCCGGCTGGATGTATTTCGGCAGCTCCTTGCGCAAGAGCGCCGCAAGGTCGCGCGTCATCTTCTCCACCAGGATCCAGTCGGCGTCCCAATGGTTCGGGAACCAGAACGCGGCGTGCGTGTAGAGCGAGAAGCGGTCGAGGTTGTGGTCCAGCTTCTTTATCCCGTCGATCACGAGATCGAGCTTGCTGCGGCGATCCACCAGCACCACCACGCCCTTGCGAACGAGTCGTTCGAGCTCGGCGCGGATGTTCTCGGGCGTTTCGTTTTCCACCGAAAAGCCCGGCACCACAATAACCTTGTAGCGCTCGCCGGCGCCCGAAAGCAGTTGCTCGTCCATCACGTAATCGGCCGGGAAACCGGCGCGCAGGCAGGCGATCCATGTGCCCTCGGCCTGCTTGTCTGGCGCGATGGTCTTGGCGCTCGATAGCATTTCGGCCTGCCGGCTATAGTAGACCGCGATCTGCCGGTAGCCGCGGTCCAGCGATTTCAGCCAGTCGCCGTACGGCGTCAGGATGTCGCGGTAGACGTCCTGCAAGGTGTCGCGGTCGGAGCGTGCATCGCCGCCGCCGGACTGGAAATCATGATTGAAGCAGAACGTTGCCATGCCGTCGACGCACTGGCTAAGGCCGCTGAAAAGATGCTTTGTGTATATCTGCACGTTCTGTAGGCCGCTGCCCCACACGCAGATCGCCGGCACGTTCTCGATATCGTCGCGCACCTTCAGGATGTCGGCCATCTGCGCGGTAAACAGCACCGCGCTGCCGAAGCCGAAGCCGTCTTTGTATTGCAGCGTGGTAGACCATTGCAGCGATTCGTACATCGTTGCCGGATAACCGCAGGCGACCACGTAGCCGCCGATGCCCGCGAACGACCGGAGGATGGTGGTATTCACCAGGCCATCGGTTGTCTTGTTTGCGGCGTCGGACGTGCGGCGCACGAAGTGATCGTACTGGAAATCCGACCACGTACCTGCCGGACGGAACTTGTCGAGGTCGGCCGGCTTGCGAAGGTTGGGCGGGCGGTTGAGGAAGCGCTCTTTTACGCGCAGCGCCTCGCCGGTGGAAATGCCGTATTCCTGCAGGAACCGCTCCTGCAGCGCCTGCATGTGCACCTCGAGCATGCCCTGCGGCCAGTTTGAACCGGGTGAGCTGTAGCGTTCGTTGAAAGCGCAGAAGCCCAGATTCGCCGGGTTGTGCCGCATCGCCTGCATCTGAAGCGCCGTGTAGCGCTGTGAGCCGATTATGTGCGGCAGGTGCGTGGGCTGGCCGTCGTCTTCATATGAAAACAGATCGAGCACGAAATCTATGCCGTGCCGCAGGAAGCTGTTCAGCAGGCGCTCGCGGCCCGTTGGAAAGTAAATGCTCTGCCAGTGCGGCAGCGTGGGGCTGTTGCGGTAGAGGTCTTCGAGCCGGCGCTCGGGTTCGTGCCGGTAATAGCGGCCGATGGGCGAGCCCATCTGCGTGAGGATCACCCGGTTTATGCCAAGGTCGGCCAGCTCGCTCGCGAGCAGCTCCGATGTCCATTGCCCATCGCGCGACGTCTCGAGGCGGCCAAGCCAGGTCTCGATCGAGCTGTATTTGCCGTGCAGCAGGTTGATGAAATTCGTCGACTTCTCGCGCGTCACGAGGTCGAATGCCAGCTCGCCGGGCGTGAGCTTCGCCAGGCGGGCGGTTACCGTATATCGGCCCGGCGCGAGGCGCGACGTCAGGTCGCCCTTCAGCCAGAAATGCATCGAATCGGCCGATTTGATCTCGTTTGGCGTCTTCTCGCGGCCCAGGGTCCATTTCTGCCCGAACGGATCGCTCACCTCGAGTTCAACAGTTGAGCCGGCCGGGATGGCCTTTACGGTCTTGATGGCGACGCCGAGGTAGAAGTCTTCACCGCAAACGAAAGCGTCGCGCGCCTTCTGCGTGAAAATGGAAACCGAGCCGCCGGCTTCGGGGTCCACCACGCCCACGATTGCATCCGCCGAGAGCGTTGACATCGGGTCGGCGTGGCCCTTTTCGCACACCGACGTGCGCAGGATGAAAACGCCCGGCTTCACATCCGCCGGCACCGTCACGTTCACCACGTAGTCGCCAGAGGCCGCCGAGCTGAGCTGCCGCCACTTGTTGCCCGGCTGCCCTTGCAGGTTCATCGGTTGCAGGAAAAACACCGCCTCCGATTCCTTCAGCGTGGCGGCATCGGGCGCATCCACCCACCGTACGCGAACGGGCACCGGCTCGCCCACCTTCAGCGGCTCGGCCTTGCGCTCCACCAGCAGCAGCCGCGGCTCCTCGCTCTCGGCGGCGGTGTTGTCGTAGCAGAAAGCCTTCTCCGGCCATTCGCCCAGGCTGCCCTCGACGTCTACATAACGCCCCTCGGGGCTGAGCTTGTTGCCCGCGCCAAACTGGTGCGCCTCGGTCGACGCCGTGAGGCTCACGTGCTGCGTGCGGCTGAGCACGCCCCCGCGGATCGTCTCATCTTCGATCACCGGGCTTCTGCCGTCGCCGCCGCCGGCGCCCACGCCGAATGATCCGCCCGAAGGGAAAACCGCCTGGCACACCCGCCCGGCCAGCGTGCGCCCCACCACCGGGTAGCTGCGAAACGGCACGTAAAGCCTGTGCTTGCGGATCAGCAAGTCGCCCAGCTTCTGGCCGCCCACCGACAGCCCCTCCGGCTTGATGTCCAGGTTGAACTTGCCGGGCCGCACGCTGTATGGCTTGCCATCGGCGCTGGCCGGCAGGTAAATTGTTACAGGTTTGAACTCGCTGTATATCGGCAGGAAATCCACGAACACCATTCGCAGCGGCGCGCCTTCCTTATCATCCGGCTTCCGCTCGGCCGGCACGTCTATGCCGATGCTCAGTTGCTTCGTGGGCACCAGCCTCAGGTCCACGTTCATCGACGACTCCGGCGAGTTCACCTGGTAAGCCGCCAGCATCACCGCGTAGCATTTCAGCTTCACCACGCCGTCGGCCGCTATGATCTCGGGATCATTGCTCGATACCTTTCCGTTCTCGTCGACCTCGAAACTGTGATCGCCGGGCCAGAATGTGTGCCTGCCCGGCTTCAGCGGCGGCTTCACCGACGCCTGGCGCGCGGCCAGCCTGCCCTGGAAATATCGCTCGAACATCGGCTGGCCGTCGAGCTTGATATTCTTGGGCCACACAATTGCCGCGTTGCCCGGCCAGTGCCCGGCCGTCTCGTCAAGCGAGCCTGCGTCCACCGTTTCGTGCGGTGCGTCGGCCTTCACCAATTGCAGGGTCACGTCAAACTGCTTCTCTTCGGCGTCTGCGGCAGCGGCGGCAAACAGAACAAGCAGAATGGCTGAGTAAGCAAGCTTCATATCCATGTTCTCTGTTTCAGTGCGTAATCATAAAAAGGATCGCGTTGGCAGCCCACTGGTAAACCTGCTCGCGTTCCTCGTTGCTGCCGCCGTGGCCGATGCCTTCGCCGATGGGATTCGATGCCGTGGGCGGGCTGGAAACCTCCCATCCGCAGCCATCGTCGTTTGGCGTGAAAATTATGGCGGGCCGGCCGTCGGCCAGCACGTACTGCCACACGTTCGTGATGTTGCCGGCAAACTTCGCACGGCCCGGCGCGCTCTCGGGCGGAAACGAGTAACACAGCGAGAAAAGGCTGCCGGTGTATGGGTCTTCCTTTGATTGCGCGGCGAGTTCGGCCCCGGGGACAATCTTGCTGCTCTCGGGCCCCACCGAATCGGTGAACGTGCTGCGCCGGATGTAGCAGTCGTCGAGAAAAAGCGATCCGCCGCGCGCGATGAACTTCGTGAGGTTCTCGGTTTCGGCCTCGTTGAAATGCCAGCTCGAGTGGCCCGTGAGGTACACAATCGGGCACTCGAACAATTCGCTGGTGGCAACGTCCAGGCCGTCGTTGTTTGTGTAGGTGGGCAGGCCCGTGCGCTGCTCGAACTGATACGTTACATACGGAATCGCCGTCGGATCGGTGTTCCAGTCGATGGTCGGATCAGCCGGCTTGATCCGCCGCATGAAAATCTTGCCCCGGCGATTCACCGGCTCGCCCAGCGACACCTTCGCCAGGTCTTCCGCGCGCAGCACCTCGCGATTGCCCGACGCCGCCCGCTCTGTCCATTCGCCGCCTTGCGCCGCAGCCGCGCACAATGCCCCCGCAGCCGCGCACGCGGCCATTACACACCTGCCCGCATCAAGTATGATTCTGTGCATCTTCAGTCTCCCGCGGATTCGCCGTAGCTATGCGTGCTCAGCAGCCTCAGGTAGTCCGTTACCGCCTGCTCCACGCCGGCCGGCCAATTTTCCGACGGCACGTGCGCGGCCAGCTTGTGCTTGGGCGGAGGCACCGTCTTCTCGGCGGCCACCGTCTTCTCGGGCAGCCGCAGGAAGTCGGTCTTGCGCTGCACCTTCGTAAGCGAGCCAAGCAGCTCCGACCGCCTCGCCGCCCAGTCGAATTCCGGCTGCGTATACCCGCCCAGGCTCGGCAGCACCACCACGAAACTATGCCGCGCCGACTGCGCGGTCGACGGCCCCGTCATCGTGTTGTTGTCGGTGGCCGTCATCCAATACCGCACGCGGTCGCCCGGCTTCAGCTCGATATCCCAAAACGGCTTCAATATCACGTCGCGCACCTTCGTCTCGGGCCGAACGAACGTGATCGCGTTGAACTCGCCCGTTCGCTTCTCGCGGCCCAGCGCCGTATCCACCGGCTCCACCTCGTAAAACACCTGCACCTGCGAAACGCCGAAGTCGTCGGTGGCCGTATACGCAAAGCTGAAGCTTCTGGCCTCGTCGCGCAGCAGCGGCTGCTCGTCCTTGCCCGATATCTGAATCTGCGGCGGATCGTCTTCCTGCGTCTCGATCCGAAACCGAACCGGCGTCTTCATCTCGTAGCCGTCTTCGCACCACAACTGCAGCTCGGCCTCGACGTTGGCCTTCACGTTGAACTGCGTAGCGGCAAACCGACCGCTTATGTCCAGCGGCTGCGCGTTTTCGCGGTCCCCGCCAAACGTGAGCGACGCACGCAGCAGCGGCTTGCTCGAGGCCAGCGAAAGCGACACCGCCGTTTCGCGCAGTGCGCGAATGCTGCTGAACATGCCCGAAAGCGTTTGCGGCATCATCTGAGTGTACGGGGGGAACTGCAGCTCGGCGGCCATGTTTTCTATATGCGGCCGGTCTACCACGCGCACCGTGTGCCACCGCGTAACGTGCTTGCCCACGGAGAACCTGTAGGTGAACGATTTTTCCACACGGGCCATAGCGTCTGCGCTTAGAATCTTCTCTGCTCTGCGGCCAGCCGCCGCGCCGCCTGAAAGCGGGATTTCGGCGTCGAGGATTTCGGCGTCGCCCTCCACCGCCGTGAGCCTTACCGCACTGTACGCCCCGCCGCGCACCACCAGCTCCAGCGTCACCGTGTCCTCGCCGCGCAGCAGCGTCACGTCGCCCGGATTCACCGAAAGATACACCGGCCAGACCAGCTCCTGCGCCAGGTGATAAGACGTCTGCACCGATGCAACCCTCGCGCTCACAAAGCCGCCCACCAGCAGCACCGGCAGCAACGCGCCCGCCAGCACCGCACCTGCCGTCGTGGCCGCTCTCAACGCCGGCCGGCGATCGATCAGGCGCGTCAGCGACTCGCCTCTCAGCGTATCCGACGTCTGCACGGCCAACGCTTTCACCAGCGAAACTGAATGCATCTCCGGCGAGCGCGCCACGTCCTCAACCAGTTGCAGCGTGCCGATCAGGCGGTTGTCCAGCCCGCCGTGCAGCCGCTCGATTACTACCGCTTCCGTGTATTTCGACTCCGCCCGCCGGACGAGTTTCACCACCCAGCCGGCAAGAGCCGCCACGCACACGATGCCGGCCGCCGCAAGGCCGCCCAGCACCACAAACGGCGACAGCGGCAGCAGCCAATCGCCCAGCGACCACGCGAGCACGGCCCCCAGCGACAACGCCAGCCACAGGCTGAACTCGCGCAGAAAACGCCAAGCGCGCCGGCAGCGTGAAAAACCGGCAACGGCGTTGCACACCGCACCATAGCCTTCAAATTTCGCAGAATCTTGCGCCATGACAATACTTCTCACACATCGACCGCGGCTGGCTTTCCAAGCCTACACCAAGCCATTCCGCTTGCGAATGTAGCAATCCGCGCACACTACCGCAATCAGCATAAACGCCAGCACGGGAAGGTTCCAGAACTTCACGCTGTAATCCTCGCGGTAATACTCGGCATCCAGCGGAATTGCCGCAAGCACGGCATCGGCCTCGTCGGCCATGCCCGCTTTTCCGCCGGTCTCGCGCGCCATCAGACGCATGCCGGACGGGTCGGCGCCCGCGTCGTCCATTTCGGCCGCCGCGTCGCCCGCTATGATCTCGCGCACGGTTTCAGTGCTCTCGTAATTGGCTTTCACAACAAAAAGCCCCTTCTCGCGCAGCAGCACCGAATAGCGATAAACGCCCGGCGCGTCGCTCGAATCGCTCGGGTAAATCAGGTATTGCCGGCCCGACGGCTCGGTTACCTCCACCACGAGGTCCGCGTTGCGCACCGGCGCATAATTTCCATCGAGCAGCGTGGTGGCAAACGGGAACTCGGTGCCCACAACCGGCCGGCTGCTCTGTGCCAGGATGCTCGGGCGGCCCGGCCGCGTGCGCGGATCGGCGGCCACAAACCTCACGGCTCGCCCCCAGAACTTCCGGTAGTTGTCCACGTCGTCGTCAATCCGCTGCATTTCCCAGTGCCACGTGGTATCGCACGTGAGGCTCAGCACGCGGCCGCGGCCCGCCGAATGCGCCACGATCACCGGATACTTCTGGTCATCGAGCGTGCGGTAAGCCAGCAGCATCGCGGCCGGCTTCAGCTCGCCCACCACGTTGCAGCCGTCGAGCCGGGGCATGTCGAACCACGCGTCGCGGCTCGAACTCGGATCGTCGCCCAACGCCAGCACGGGATGCGTGAGCGAATTCTCCGCCGGCTCGATCGCGAAATAACCTTCGAGCTGGTAATTCTTGAAGCCCTCGATCTGGAACGGCAGAATCGCCTCGAGGATCGAACCCTGGTAGAGGCCGGCGCCGTAAACTGATTGCCCGCCCAGCGTAACAAGCCCGCCGCCGCGCCGCACAACAAACTCGACGATCTGCGCGAGCTTCGTTTCGGCGGCATCGCCGCCCTGCCGGAAGACCGCCCGCGGTATGTCGCCGAAGATCACCACGTCGTAATCAAACAGCTCGGCATCGCTTACCGGAAAGCCCTCGTCGATCCGCTCGTGCCGGCGTTTGCCCTGCGTATACCAGCCCCCCTTGGGCATTCGCGTCACGGTCGTCAGGTCGATCACCGGGTCGCGCGCCAGCCACACGTTGATGAACTTCAGCTCGAATCGCGGCGTGCCTTCCACGTATAGCACGCGGATCGGCTCGTCGATCACCTCCACCACGGTATTCACCACGTTTGTGATATCGGTGGCCGCGCCGCTCACCTTGCCCACCTGCACGCGGTATCGGTGCCGCCCGGCTCTCGTCGGCCGGTAGCGGAACGTTACCGGCACCGGCTTGTCGCCAAGCTGGATCGTCTTCTGCATCTTAGGGTTCTTGTCTTTATTCTCGTACAGCCGCACGTCCACGGTCTGCCCGCCCAGGCCCTCGGCCCGCACGTCGGCGGTAACCGAGAATTCGTCGCCCAGCCGCACGTATGAATCGGCCTCGGTCACGCGCACCGAAACGGCCTTTGCGCGGCCCGCCTTGCCCAGGTTGATGCCGAATACCTGCACGCCCGACTGCTTCGCGATGCGCGCGGCATCGGCCACACGGTCGGGATGCGCGGTCTTGCCGTCGCTCAGCAGCACAATCGCGCGCGGCGAGCCTGCCTCCTCGATGCACTGGCTCACCGCCTTGCCCAGATCGGTCGGGCCGCCTGGCTCGGTCGACTTCTCCGGCCGCCCGGCCGTAATCCGCCAATTGGCCTGATACCACGACACCTCGGCTTTCGCGCTCAAAGCCGGCTCGAGTTTCTTCTCGATAATATCCACTGCCGCATCCAGCCGCGTGCCCTGCGGGCAATCCTTCAGCGACATGCTCTCAGACGTATCCACCAGCACCGCCACGGTTGGCTTGCGCGTGCGCTGCAGCACCATCGTCGCCTCAAGCTGCAGCAGCATCACCAGCACTATCGCCAGCCCCGCCAGCCGCAGCACAAACAGCAGCAATCTACGATTTCGGCGCAGCACGATGTGCGGCGCAAAATTCAAGCCCGCCAGCACCAGCCCAGCCGCAACGATCAGCACGATCACCGGCACCGACACCGCCGACCGCGCGGCCAGGCCCCACGAGCTCACGTGCTCCACCGTCGATGAATCACGAATTTGAAGAAGCCAATATATCAGCGACAAAACATATTCCTTCAAAGGCCCAAAGTCTGACCCTGGACTCCTGACCTCGGACTCTTAATCCTTATCCGTTAACTTTAGACCCTCGACCTCGCCTTGGACCCCATCTTGACCTTGGACTTTGGACCTTGGACCTTGGACTTTTCATCCGACCTACGCGCCCACGCGCGTAGACTCCCGCCTGAAACTCAGCCAATGACCGATCGCACCCTCTGCAAAATACGCCAGCACCAGCAGCAGCGTTATCAGCCACCACAGCTCGCCCGCACGCAGCTCAGTGAGGCTAGCCTTCGCAGCCGGCACGATCTCCCAACGCGACTCGCCCAGCGCCGACGCGATCGTCTCATCGCTCACCGGCGTAGTGTCGCTCTCGCCGGCCGGCGGATTCACGCAGATGAACCGCGACTTCCGCCCACCGGTCGGCGGCAGGCCAAACTGAACGGCATCCGCAAACCGCCCGCGGATCACCTCGCCGGCCGACACCTTGCGGCTCGCGTGCCCTTGAGCTATCTCCAGCTCGCCCGCCCTGCCCGCAAGCGCTGCATCCAGCGACGCACCCGCCGCTTCGCACGAAAGAGTAGTGCCGTTTGCAAGCGCCACCGTCACGCCCTTGATTATCACCGCACGGCCGAAATCCGCGCCCGCAACCTCGGAACGCGGGATCGGCGAGCTGCGCCCGCGAACCGCCAGCGATTCAGATCGCCCCTGCACAGCGTTCATCACGGCCGAGGTGTACGCCGCGCCGCCCACCAACCTGCCGTCCGCGAGCTTCACGTCTACTTCCACTTGGCCCTGCGCGGTGATCTCGTATGCGCCCACTAGCGAAAGGCCGCTCACCACCGCGCTGCCGTTCTCGCCAAGCGGCAGCTCCAGCGGCCAGCCGTTTTCACGCTTCAGCGGCTTGCCGTCGGGGCACAGCAGCGCCACGCTGGCCGAGGGAGCAAAGTCCGAACAATCCAGCGCAAAGCGCTCGCCCGACCGCGCAAGGTCGACCGGCAGCGAGCCCAGCCGCCCCGTTATGTGATCCACCAGCCGCCACACGATCGGCACAAAAACCCTCGTCAGCGAAAGATTGGACCATTCCGGTTCCAGCCCGAAGCCCAGCACGCAGATGCGGCCCCGGCGCGCGGCTGTCCGCTGCTCCGGCGTGTCGTTTGGCAGCGCCACCCGCATCTCCACCGCCGCCGGCCTTGTGCCCACGTAAAACGGCACCGTTGCGCCGGCCGCCGGCTGCAGCCCGCGCAACTGCTTGAAATGAATGCTGCCCAGGTCGCCCTTGTTCAGATCGGTAAACGGCTCCATTATCGGGTGCACCACGTCGCCCGTGTTCACGCGCGTGCCGGGTGCGACCGCCGCCGCGTTGTCCACCATCGCAGGGCAAAGCACCAGCCCGTTGTTCGTATGAATGAACGTCTGCCTGAATTCGATCATGTTCACTTCCTCGCCCGGCACCAGCAGCACGCTTCGCCCGTTGGCCACGAGCTCCTGCAAGTCTTCGAGGGTGCGTTGAGGAAGCTTTGAGACATTATAGAGGATGAAGAGGTCGCTGGTGCCGAGGATGGCGGTGGTAACGGTGCTGAGCGAAACGCTTTTCACAACAACGTTTCGCGAGCGGCTGCGGCCCTCCGACGCGGCAAACTGCGCGGGGTTGAGTGCAAACTCCAGCATCTTCGCGCCCGATATCCGCTGCGGTGCGGCCGCCTGCCCCGGCCGCGTCGCGTCCATCTGCTTCGGCTCGGTGCCGTCGATGATCATCACCTCAAACCGCCGGTCCAGCCTTATCGGAACCGTCAGGCTGTTGTCCACGTCCAACGTGTCCGACGGCGACAGCTCGAGCCTGCAGAAGGTGTTGACCGGCGCATCGAAATTGGCCGCCATGTCGACCACCGCTTCGGAGTTTGCAGGCACGTGCACGCTGCGGCGCGATTTCACGCTCTGCCGCACGGCCAGGCTTACCGTTACGTCCTGATCTTTTTCGGTTACATTCCGTACTGTGGCGATGAGGTGTGCATCTGCGCCGGTGCTGAGGCGCCCGGGCGTGAGGTTCACGTCTACGAAGCCGATGTTGTCCATCTCGCTGGATGCGAAATCGACAAACCGGACTTTCAGCCTGCTGCCCAGCTTGGCGGCCGTTTGCGCAAAACTGCGCCGGCTGCGTTCGTTCCATCCGTCGAGCAGGTTGCGGCGCATGTCGGACAGCACGTATATTTCGCTGAGGACTTCGCGGCGTGGCGCCAGCATCAGGCCGGCTTGCGAGATGGCCGCGCCTATGCTGCTGCCGCCGCGATACTGGATCGACGCCTCGCTGGCCAGCTTCGCGGCACCGGCGGCATCGCCCGACAGCGGCGCCGCCACGCGCGCGGTTGCGCCCGCCTCGATGAAGGCCACCTCATCATGCGGGCCGGCGCCCGTCAGCAGCTTTGCCGCAAGAATGCGCGCCCGGTCAAACAGCTTCTCGTCGGGCTTCTCGCCGGAGTCCGTAAGCATGCTTGGCGAGCAATCCAGCACTACCACTATATTGCGCGCAGGCCGCCCGATCGCCGCCGTGCGCACCAGCGGCCTGCTCACCGCAAACACCACCGCCGCCACCACCAGCAGCCGCAGCAAAAGCTGGTAAAGGTCTACCGGCCTCACCGCATAGGCATTGGTGCGACGCTCGGTTTGCAGCAAGCGCAAAGTAGGCACCGGCTGCTCAGGGAAACGCTGGCGTGCTATCAGGTGAAGTATCAGCGGCACCGCAAGCGCCGCCAACCCGGCAAGCATTGCAGGGAACAGGAAACCCATGGCTTCTCAGTATTAGTCGGGGTACGAAGGTGCCTTGCAGAACACGCCGAACCGAACGCGGGAGCATTACTCCTTTGTCATCGCCAGCAGTTGGTCGATTATGTTCACCGTGTCGATGCCCTCGGCCTGGGCCACGAAGTTCGTGAAGATGCGGTGACGCAGCACGCTGTGCGCCACGTGCCGCACGTCTTCGCAAGTGGCCTGATACTTGCCAAGCAGCATAGCGCGTGCCTTCGCGCCCAGCGCCAGATACTGCCCCGACCGAGGCCCCGAGCCCCACGCCACGTACTTCTTGGTGATCTCGGGCGCGTCGCTGCGCTGCGGCTGAGTGGCAACCGTGAGGCGCCTGATGTAATCGATCACGTGGTCCGCGATCGGAATCCGGCGAACCACCTGCCGGTAGCGAATCACATCTTCGGCCGCGAGCACAGGCTGGGCCACCGCCAGGCCCTTGCCCGTCGTCACCTTGATGATCTGGTGATACTCGTCGTCCTTGGGGTAATCCACCCAGGTGTTGAACATGAACCGGTCGAGCTGGGCCTCGGGCAGCGGATACGTGCCCTCCTGCTCGATCGGGTTCTGCGTGGCAAGCACGATGAAAGGCTCTTCCAGCGGATAGGTTTTCTTTCCCACGGTCACGTGGCGTTCCTGCATTGCCTCCAGCAATGCGGCCTGCGTCTTCGGGGGCGTTCGGTTGATCTCGTCGGCAAGGATCATGTTTGAAAAGATCGGCCCCTCAACAAACCTGAAAGCGCGCCGGCCGGTCGTGTGGTCCTCCTCGATGATTTCGGTGCCCGTGATATCGGAGGGCATCATGTCGGGGGTGAACTGCAACCGTTTGAACTTCACGGAAAGCGTGTTTGCGAGGGTAGACACCATAAGCGTCTTGGCCAGGCCCGGCACGCCGATCAGAAGGATGTGGCCGTTTGCAAACAACGCTATCAGCACCTGCTCGATCACGTCATTCTGTCCGATGATCGTTTTCGAAATCTCTTTGCTAATGCGCTCGAAAGCTTCCTTACACTCGGCAACCGCGTTCACGTCCTGCTCCTCGCGCACTACGGTCTTCTCTTCAGCCATGATTTGTTGGCCTCCACTTGGAAAGTAGGTGTCCAGTTGGAAAGTATGGTGTCCAGCCTTGTGGCTCGAGACTCTCGCCAAATTTTACACATACATCTTTCTTCTTGCAAGCCTTAAAGTGTAAAACGGCTGCGCTCGATGTAAAGATATGTAAGAGGCCGCACCAGCCATCGAGGCTGTTTTTTTTTGTCTTTCCGAATTTTCCCACTTGCAGAATCCCGTCGAAAGTGATATTATACGCGGTAGGAAAGGAGCAGTTCTGCCACGGACGGCCCAACAAGCCACGCACACCGAACGAGGACCGTCGTGCGGTCCATAAAGAAAGGCGTCCCCTTGGAGAACCTCGAAATACGCGTGAGGGCGATGCAAGCGGGAACGTTTGCCGCTAGCTGCCCCGAACTCGGCCTCTTCTGCCAGGCCGATACCGAAGAAGAGGCAGTAAACACCATCCAGACACTGATCGCGTTTCGCCTCACCTGCACCGTCGTCGACGACCTCCGCCATGCATCCACTGATTCCGGCCTCACTGCACATCAGCCCGGGCATAGCATGCTGTCCGACATGAAAGTTTTTTATACTCCCCATCGAACAAGCGTTCAATAACGGCGAGGGCCAGCCATGAACGAGATGGGCTCTTATAGTAAGTATCTTACACAGAAGCGCGTCAAATGCGAAGCCGCTGTAGGGGCGGGGGCTGCCCCGCCCAGGGCAAGGGCGGTGCCTTGCCCCT
>DATLAR010000164.1:0-3435 GCA_035527355.1 Planctomycetota bacterium | reverse complement strand
TAGATTGCCGTCATCTGGTAGATGCCGGCGGGCAGCTTGCTGGGCAGTTGGATCGGCCGGCCGAAGAAGAACCCCGGCAGAAGCCTCACGTAATTCGAGTAGGCCGGAAGGGCGTCGTCGGTGTTTATATTCAGCCCTTCGGATGCGTGGAAGAGCCTCCTCTCGCCGTCCACCTTGTAAAGCTCAAACGAGATCAGGAAGCCATCGTGCTGCAGCTCGCCGTATACATTGATGGCAGCCATCGGAGGGGTGACATTAGTGACGTTTGTGATGCGGAAATCGATGACCGCCGGCTCGCCCTGCTTGAAGACCTCCTGCCGCGGATGAAGGCTGAACGCCAGGCCATTCGAAAACGCAACGCGCCCCTGCTCGTGCCGGAGGGCATCGTCCTTGTACCGCTGCAGCGCATTGGAACCGCATCCGGCGGTGAAGACGAGCGGCAGTGCCAGCAGGCCTGCCATCAACACGATTCTGTGCGGGAAAATCAGTTTCATCTTTTTACCTCGGTGCAAAACGAAAAGAAACACGCGATCAGGCCGGGCTTATGGCGGGCCTGATGATCTCGAAGCCGGCCTCGCGATAGGCATTTCTCAGCTTCTCAAAAGTGCTATCGTCGGCGCAGGTGCCGATGGCGGCGCCGCCCGAGCCGGCAAACTTGGCGTGGGCGCCGTGCCGCCGGGCAATTTCTATCATCTCGATGTTGCGGCGGCCGAGCTGATAAAGACTTCGGCGGGTGTCGAAGTTTTCGGACATCAGCGGGCCGAGCTCGTGCGGCCGGCCGGCCAGCAGCGCCTCGCGGGCACGGTCGGCCAGAGCGGCAAATTTCCGCATCGCCCGCACCACCGCTTCCTCGCCGCGGTCAAACCGCTCGCGAATGTTGTTGTGAAACACCTCCGACCCCTCGCTGAGGCTGGTGTCGTAAGCCAGGAACAGCGGCGGCAAGAGCGCAGGATCGAGGCAAACGTAATCGCCGTGGCCCCGCCTGGCCATCAGCTCCTTCGCGAAATCCATGTAAACCACGCCCTCATACGTTTGGATCACGCGGTCTTGCAGGCCGGCCCCGATGCCCAGCTCGTCCTTTTCGGCGCTCAGGATCAACGCCGGCTGAACGGGCAGCGGGATGCTCACGCCGTAAAACTGCATCAGCGCGCGCAGCGTGGCGGTAACGATCGCGCTCGAGCCCGCGAGCCCCACGCGGCGGGGGATGCTGCTCTCGTAGCTCAACGTGAAATTTTTCGGAGCCAACTGGATGCCGTTTTGCGAGCAATAGAGCGCAAACCGCTTGATAATGGCCTTCACCAGCCGCACCCCGCCATAGTAGCCGCCAAGCTGCAGCTCGCGCAGCAGGTCGTCGATTCCGGAATAGCGGCGCTGCTCGTCGGGGCCGGGCTGAATCTCGAGCTCGTCCGACTCGTGCAGCACCACGTGTGCAGTGAAATTGCGGACGATGATCGAGATGGTCTTCCCGTTGTATCCGTCGGACGGGTTGCCGATCAGCCCGGCGCGTGCGTAAGCCGTGGTTTTCAGAATCATCGAATCTTTTTCCGAAAGCCTCTTGCGGCACTTCAGCTTGATGCATGAATTATATAGGAAACCGGGGAGTTGTTCAAGGGACTTGCGCCGAAGGGCGCAGTGGGGGGCGTGGCAGATTACCCCAAAGACGCACGGGGGCAAGAGCGCGAAAAACGCGAAACATGTGTCGCTAGGGGGCGGACGGCGGACGTAGCGTCTGCAAGCACGGAGTCTTCGCCGCGCGGCTTCTGAGCCGAACGGAATCCGTCCGCCCTCTTCCTTCTTATCCTCACCCCATTCGGGACGTCCCCAAGTTTCCCTGATGCACGGTAACTGCCTACGCAGAACCAGCCTCTGCACCTGATTTCCTCGCAAAGACTGAGGCCGTCACCAACGCCGGCTCTCCACAGCGGAGAGTCCCACGCAGGCGAATCAGCACATGCGTGTCACTCTCTACCTTGCTGTCCACAACCAAGCTAAGTACTTCATCTTCAGGAGTTATATCCTGCCCTTCGGGCATGGGATTCTTGCTCCAGTAATCAGCACCTTTC
The DNA here is from genome assembly GCA_035527355.1 of Planctomycetota bacterium. Taxonomy (GTDB): domain Bacteria; phylum Planctomycetota; class PUPC01; order JABMSA01; family JABMSA01; genus DATLAR01. The sequence goes on along the minus strand of DATLAR010000164.1, from coordinate 1,372 downwards.
TCGCCCAATTCCTTCTCCAGCTTCCTTACGGCATCGTTGAACACCTTCGTTAGGAGCGCGCCACCGTGGAATTGCCTGATCTGAAGTGGCTCGGGGTGCTTACGAACCGTAAGCTGTTGAGTGGAGCTATAGCGCGCATCTTCGCCATCAAGAGCGAGCAGAAGCAACAATTCAGAATCAGTCTCATCTATATAGCCAACCTCGATCCTATAGACCTCCCCGTCAAAGCAGCGGTCATAGACAAGAGGAAATTCTGCTGCGTGCCAGTACTCAGGAGGCCGGGACTCATATTCCTGAAGCAACTGAGTCATGTGGCGCTCCAATTTCTTCAACTGTGAGTCTGCCATTGTGACCTCTAATCTTGAGGCGGCACACGGTTTGAACGTGGCACATCCTCTTGCATCTCGCCAGATTTGATATTACGGAAACCTGAGTTTCAGCACAAAAGCTTCCCATTTCTTCTGGAAAGCTTGCATATCCTTCTCGCCGAGAACCTTCTTGAGGGTTTCGTAGCCGGTGGGGTCGTCTTTGCTGTTGGCCAAGAAGTCGCGGTAGTATTTCACCAGCAGGCCCTTCTCCTGCAGGCAATAGCAGAGGTAACGAGCCTGGGCATAGTTCGTGCCTTTGTCGGAGTTGTAGAATTCGCGGTCGGTGGTGCCGGTGAGCTTTTCGAATGGCGGCACGTCGCCGGCGTTGATCGCCTTCTGCAGCCCGGCCAGCCGCCAGTTTGTGAGGCCGATGATGCGGCCGTTGCGTTCGCCGGCCTGCTCGTAGAGCGAGCCCATGCCTTCGTTGAGCCACGCGGGACACTGGGGGAAGTTTGCCCGCATGAAAGGGTGGACAATCTCGTGCACGAGCGTGCCGCCGCCGGTGGAGATGTTCATGACGAGGGCGCCGTTTTCCTGGGAGTAGTACCCGTAGGGCGTGGTTGGGGTGTCGTCGAAAAGCTCCTTCGCGTGCTGCTTGTAGCTCTTGTCGTCTTTGAAGAGCCAGATATTAAGGATCTCGTCCGGATCCACGTCGAAGAAGTCCCGCTTCAGGGCATCGACAGCCCACTGCACGGTGCTGGAGGCGCGCCGGCGCACGGTTTCGGGGGCCTCGTCGCCGAGCACCACGAACGGCGGCTGAACGACGATAACGAAGCCCTTCAGAGGAGTTTTTTCCTTGAGCGCCAGCACGTGCTGGGCGAAATCGGCCGGTGAGAAGCCGTGCTCGGGCGGGCCATCGGCGATATTGCCCGGCTGCAGCCGCATGCGGATCACGCTTCGCTTCTTGTCGCCGTATTTCAGCGGCCAGAGCTTCAGGAAAAGCGGCCGCTTCATCTTCAGGTATTCGCCGGCGTCGAGGGCGGGGTCGTGGTAGATCACCTCGT
>DATLAR010000163.1:0-5507 GCA_035527355.1 Planctomycetota bacterium | reverse complement strand
ATTTGCCTTCAGAACTGTCAGCAATATCGACAGAGCCATCGAGGCATTGAGGCAAACCGATTACCGGCTGATTCTCTCCACTGAGTTCATCCCCGATGTGGATTATCCGGTCGATCTCCGTGAGCTTGTCCTGCAGGCCGGATTGCTGCGGCTGCTGCAGTTCCTGCTCGACACGGGGCGGCAGACGAAGGTGTGCGTTATTTCTCCGCTGCCGATCAGCGAGTTTGACGAGGAACTCTATCGCAGCTATCCCAATACCGTTGGCTTGTTCGGCCGGCGCCTTGGTGATCGCGATTACCTGGCCATCCGCAAGATCATCCGGCAGTGCGTGCCGGCGGCGGAGGAAACGCGGCGGACGTGAACCCGGCCAAGAGGGTGCAAGGTGAAGGGCAGGTTGCACAGGCACCGCGTCCGCCGGTCTTACCATGGGCTTGGTCCTGTCGGCCACACCACCGGCCGCCTCCGATTCCCGCTGCTGGGCGAGCTGCCCGGCAAATCAGATTTGAACTTCATTTGAAAATTCCCCCTCCATGTGATATAGTGTTAGTTTCCGGGAGGGCCTCGGCGCGGGCGCACGGCGGCGTGCGGTCTCGCGATGAGGCTGGTTTTTCTCCCAGGCTGCCGGAAACCCGTTTCAGCATCAACCCAGCGTGTTTCGCCCCGAGCCAAGCGGCAATCCGAATGCCCAACGCCGAGCAGACTGCAAGGTGCCGCAATCGAAGCATGAACGGCTGTCCGTGCTGTGCCATGTGGAGACGCGCCGATCGGCACGTCTCATCCGCCGGTATCAAGGGAGACGTTTTTGCCCCTGCATACGCGTTTCACGGAGGAACGATAAATGTACGTTGGTGTCGATATTGGCTCTGTTAGCGTCGATGCGGTCGTTGTCAACGATGCCAAAGAGGTGCTGGAAGAGCATTACGTGCGCACGAAAGGCCAGCCGATCGAAACTTCGCTGGCGGTGCTCGACGATATCCTGTCGCGCACGCCGCTGAAGAAGATCAAGGGCATCGCGTTTACGGGATCGGCCGGCAAGCTGGTTGCAAGGATTCTGGGAGCGTTTTTTGTAAACGAGATCATAGCCCAGAGCACGGCCACCGCCTATCTTCATCCTGAGATTCGCACCATAATAGAGATAGGCGGCGAGGATTCGAAGCTGATCCTGATGCACCGCGACCCGCGAACGGACACGGTGCAGGTGCGCGATTTTTCGATGAATGCCGTGTGCGCGGCCGGCACCGGCTCGTTTCTCGACCAGCAGGCAAACCGCCTGGGAATGTCGATCGAGCAGTTTGGCCGGGCGGCGCTGAAATCGAAGAACCCCCCGCGCATAGCGGGCCGCTGCAGCGTTTTTGCAAAAACCGATATGATCCACCTGCAGCAGCTAGCCACGCCCGACTTCGACATCGTGGCGGGGCTGTGCCACGCGCTCGCGCGCAACTTCAAGAGCACCATCGGCAAGGGCAAGGATTTTGAGAAGCCCATTTCGTTTCAGGGCGGCGTGGCCGCGAACGTGGGAATGGTGCGGGCCTTTCAGACGGTGCTGGACATGGGCGATGGCGAGCTGCTGATCCCCAGGCATTATGCCACGATGGGCGCGATCGGCGCTGCGCTGGCGCTGATGGAGAAGCCCGATGCGGCTTCGGCCAGCCCCTTTGCCGGAACCGAGCCGCTGCGGCAGTACATGAACTCGCGCCACTCCGATGCCCAGCGACACGACCCGCTGGAAGACAGCAACTACAAGATTACCATCGAGCCTGATCCTTTCCCGCAGGGCGACGGCCCGGTAGACGCCTACCTGGGAATCGACGTCGGGTCGATCAGCACGAACGTGGTAGTCGTGGACCGCGAAAAGCGGGTGCTATCGCGCCGCTACCTGATGACGGCCGGCCGGCCGATCGAGGCCGTGCGGCAGGGCATCGAAGAGGTGGCGGGCGAGGTGGCCGGAAAGGTGAGGATACGCGGCGTAGGCACGACCGGCTCCGGCCGATATCTCACGGGCGATTTCGTGGGCGCCGACGTGGTGAAGAACGAGATCACGGCGCACGCGCGCGCGGCCGCGCATTTCGATCCGAACGTCGACACGATTTTCGAGATCGGCGGACAGGACTCGAAGTTCGTGAGCCTCGAGAATGGTGCGGTTGTCGATTTCACGATGAACAAGGTTTGCGCGGCTGGCACGGGATCGTTTCTGGAGGAGCAGGCCGAGAAGCTGGGCATCGCGATCAAGGAGGAATTCGGCCAGCGTGCGCTCGATTCGAAAACACCCTGCCACCTGGGCGAGCGCTGCACGGTGTTCATGGAATCAGACCTCAACCACCACCAGCAGCGCGGCGAGCAGAAGGGCGACCTCGTTGCCGGGCTGAGCTATTCCATAGTGCTGAACTATCTCAACCGCGTGGTGGAGGACCGCAAGATCGGCAAGACGATCTTCTTCCAGGGGGGCACGGCGTACAATCGCGGCGTGACGGCGGCCTTCGAGAAGGTGACCGGCCGCAAGATCATCGTGCCGCCCCACCACGACGTGATGGGAGCGATCGGCGTGGCGCTGATTGCTATGGAGGAGGATTCCGGCAGCACGAAGTTCAAGGGCTTCGACCTCAGCAAGCGCAGCTACACGATCGACACGTTCGAGTGCAAGGACTGCTCGAACAACTGCGAGGTGCACCGGGTGTCGGTGCAGGGCGAGCGGCCGCTGCATTACGGCAGCCGCTGCGGGAAGTTTGACGAGGAGAAGCGCACATCGGCTGGCAAACACCTTCCCAGGCTGTTCAAGGAGCGCGAGAAGATGCTTCTGACGGCCTACGACAAGGAGCTGCCCAGGGACTCGGACGCGCCGACCATTGGCATTCCGCGCATTACGACGTTCTTCGAGCTGCATCCGTTCTTCAAAGCGTTCTTTACGGAGCTGGGCCTGCGCGTGGTGCTGTCGGAGCCGACCAACCGCGACATCATACACGACGGCGTGGAGAGCGTGGTGAGCGAGCCGTGTTTTCCGATCAAGGTGGCGCACGGCCACGTGATGAACCTGCTGCGCCGCGAGCTCGATTACATCTTCCTGCCGGCCATCATAAACCTAGAACACATTTTCCCCGGGATGCACAAGGCATACGCGTGCCCCTACGTGCAAGCGGTGCCGTATCTCGTTCGGGCGGCGATGAACCTCGACGTGCCCGGCACCACGATACTGCAGCCGGTGATCCACATGGAGCGCGGGCAGGCGCACGTAAAGAAGATACTGCGGCAGCTTGCCTCGGACCTGAAGGTGCCGGCCGCTCAGACCGAGAAGGCGATACACGAGGCCTATGCAGCTCAGCACCGGTTCTACCAGATGACGCTGAAACGCGGCCGCGAGATTCTGGCAGACCTGCCACACGACTCGCCGTCGATCGTGATCGTGAGCCGGCCCTACAACGGCTGCGACAATGCGCTGAACCTCAACATCCCCGAGAAACTCCGCGACCTCGGCGTGCTGGCCATTCCGATGGATTTCGTGCCGATAGAAGGCATCGCGCTCGGGAAGGATTTTCCGGACATGTACTGGCGCTACGGCCAGCGCATCCTCGCTACCGCACGACGCGTGGCAAACGACAAGCGGCTGCACGCCGTTTACGTAACAAACTTCGGATGCGGCCCCGACTCGTTCATCATGAAATTTTTCACGAAGGAGATGAAGGGCAAGCCATACCTCACGATCGAGGTGGACGAGCACAGCGCGGACGTTGGCGCCATCACGCGGTGCGAGGCTTTCCTCGACAGCCTCAAGCACGTGCGCGAGTGCGAAAGCAAGCCTTTCCGGCTGGACCGGCAGGAGGTGCGCCGCGACCTCGAACGCACCATCTACATCCCGTACATGGACGACCACGGTATCGTCCTCGCCGCCGCGATGCGAAATGCCGGGCTCAAGGCCGAGGCCTTGCCTATAGCCGATGCGCTGAGCCTCAAGATCGGCCGCAATCACACCACCGGCAAGGAATGCTACCCGTGCATCATCACCACCGGCGATATTTTGAAGGCGTGCATGTCAAAGGGCTTCGAGCCGGAGCGGGCGGCATTCTTCATGCCGTCGGCGCTCGGGCCGTGCCGCTTCGGGCAATACAACAAGTTTCACCGGATGGTCCTCGACGACTGCGGCTTCAACCAGGCCGAGATTTTCATTCTCGATCAGACCAAGGACTACGGCAAGCACCTGGACGCGCTGGGTGCGGGTTTCAGGCGCCGCACGTGGCAGGCGATGATCGTGGTGGACCTGATGCAGAAGATTTCGCGCCAGATCAGGCCATACGAGGTGACGCCGGGGCAGACGGATCGCATTTACCAGGAATGGCTGGACAAGCTGACGGCTTGCGTGGAGACGGGCGGCGAGGTGGCCCAGGTGGCTCGCGGCGCACGCAATGCCTTTCTCGCCATTACGCAGGACCGCTCGGTGCCGAAGCCGAAGATCGGCGTAATAGGCGAGATATTCGTGCGCTGCAATGCGTTCAGCAACAATTTCGCGGTGCGCCGGGTGGAGCAGCTTGGCGGCGAGGCCAGCATGCCGCCGTTCGAGGAGTGGCTTGATTACATCGATTGGGAGCGCAAGCACGATTACCAGGCGGATGGCAACTACGGCCGCCTGCTGAAAGAGCACCTCAAGACGTTTGTGCAGGAGCGCGATCTCAAGAAGATGACGGGCATCTTTGAGGGGGCAATCGGCGATTTCCTCTACGAGCAGCCAACCGCGCACGTGGTGGAGAAGGCGGCGCCTTACATCCACCACGCGATACGCGGCGAGGCGGTGCTGAGCATGGGCCGCGCCGAGGAATACGTGGAGAAAGGCTACCACGGCATCATGAACCTCGTGCCGTTCAACTGCCTGCCGGGCAACATCGTGAATGCGCTGCTCAAGAAATTCTCGGACATTCATCCGGATATCCCGATCCTGAAGCTGTCGTACGACGGGCTGCAGCAGTCCAGCGAAGAGACGCGCCTCGAGGCTTTCATGTACCAGGCACGGCAGCTCGTGGCCCGGCCGGCTCAGGAATCGCACAAGAAAGCAGGAGTGAACGTATCATGATGGAAGGCACCGCGAGAAAATTCGGCGACGACGTTAACACCGACGAGATCATCCCGGCGCGCTATCTGAACACCACCGATCCGGACGAGCTTGCCAGGCATTGCATGGAAGACGCCGATCCGCAATTCATGCAGAAGGCCAAGCCGGGCGACTTCATCGTAGCGGGCGAGAACTTCGGCTGCGGGTCGTCGCGCGAGCACGCGCCTATCGCGATCAAGGGGGCGAAGATCGCCGCCGTTATTGCAAAGAGCTACGCACGCATTTTCTACCGCAACGCAATCAACACCGGGCTGGTGATAATCGAGAGCCAGGCCGCGGCCGACGACATAGCCGACGGCGATCACATCCGCGTGGACCTCACGGCCGGGTCGATCGAGAACGTGACGAAGCAGCGGAAATATAAGGCCCTCCCCTTCCCGCCGGAGATGCAGGAAATCATCAACGCGGGCGG
>DATLAR010000162.1:0-2233 GCA_035527355.1 Planctomycetota bacterium | reverse complement strand
TCCATACTACCTCGCCTGTGCGGCGGATCCCGCAGCACGGCGGAAACTGTATCTCGATTTCCTGAAGCAGGAAGCCGCGAGAGAGGCCTATTCGCTCGCCAACGCGCTGTTCATGGGCGACCGTCCTTTCGTCCGCAGGCTGGAGGAACGTTTTGCTCTCCGGGCGATCAAGGGACACCGTACCACATTGGTTGATCTGGGGGAGGGAATCTGGGCGGTGGAACTCAGAAGAGGGGGTCGGCTTGGATCTTCTGTACGTCCCCTGAGTCCGCCGAATCAGTGATATTTGCGGCCTGGAGACACAGGAGCAAAGTGTCAGGCACTTAGCTCCCCTGGTCAGAAGTGCCATTTCAAGCCCGTACAAGGCATCCATCAGAGGTGCCTGGCACTTTGCTCGTACAGTTAGCTCCCTTGTCGGCCAGGAAAACGCAGCTCTCCGCGATGCGAAATCCGGCTGATCGGGCTGATCGAGCACCAGAAAGGGGATAACGCCGGGATCATTGGCAGGTCAGGAATCGGTCCAGGTGGCACCGCCTTCGACGCTCCGATACATGAAGCAAAGTGTCAGGCACTTAGCTCATATCGTCGAAACTGCTGTTTCAAACCTGTAGAAGGCCTCGCATGGAGATGCCTGGCACTTTGGTCGTAGGATTGGCACTTCGGTTGACCGAGCGATTGCGGCGCCTCCGTGTGTGCGATCGGACCAGGTCTTGCGATGGAACCGGCTCGGTGGTTTTTGGAACGCTCCACACCCACCTTCGCTCCCGAGGTCGGCGCAGACTCAATGGGGCTCCGCGGACCGGGCGTAGGCTCCATGGCACTCCGCGCTCGTGTGGGTGCGTAAGAGACTTGTGGGTGACCGCGAATAAAGGGCCACAGACGCCGATGGCTATTCTCATCCGTGGCCGCTCCCGCCCTTGCGGCGGGGGTTCACGCGATCCCTGCCAGGACGCGGCCCATCGCCCCCATGATCGCCCCCGCCCTTGTGGCGGGGATCACGGCGGCTGCGGCAGCCGCATCCCACCGACGCAAGGCCGGCGGTGGCGAACCCTGCCAATGCTTGCTAGTCAATCCTCTGCCGGGGGCGCCCACAAAGCCTTTACGCACCCGCTCGTGTTCCGCCGCGGGTTTCACCTTGCCATGGAGCCGTCATTCTGGTATAGTGACCGGCCGTCGGTATTGAGTGATCTGCGATTGTTCATGCACAAGGAGACCTGGGAATGTGGTATCGCCATCTGGCGCGGGTCGTATTGCCGGCGGTTGTCGCGATTGCGGCGGCGGGCGTGCGGTGCCCGGCACTCGACCGTGACCTGGTGGCCGACTACGGCGCGGATCCGGCGGCTGACGCCTCGGCCGTCATTCAGCGGGCGGTGGAGGAGGTGGGCACGGCCGGCGGCGGCGTCGTTCACATCCCGGGGGTGGCACGGCCGTGGTCGATCGGGCGCCCGGTGTTCGTGGAATATCCGAACGTCACGCTTGCCGGCGACGGCTCGTCGACCGCGCTCCGTGGCGGAGGCACGATGCTTGTGCTCGGCATGCGGCGGCAGTACGCGCAGGCGATCACCGACGCTCATTTCCCGCCGATCAGCGGCGAGGCCGGCGTGCTGGACGCTTCGGTGAAGGATGCGAAATTCGGCCTGCGGACGTTCCACGGCACAGTCCGCGCCGCCGGCTTCTTCCCCGCCTGCACGCTCGCGCACGGCGGCAAGATCATGCACGTGGAAGGCGAGAACTTCTGGGGCGACTACGCGCGCGGCGTCGGCAAGCCCATCTAATGGCGAAACTGGCCCATCTACACGATCAACCTCGCCGTCCGAAATAACACCGACGAACCGATGCTTGGAGTCGTCTGTGGCGTCGGCCCCGGCGGCATCACTCCGAAGCTTACCACGGGCACCATTCGCGACACGCACTTCACGAGGTTTGCGCTGGAGTGGACGAAATGGACGAAGTGGACCAAGTGGACGATGGAAGGGCATCAGAGGCTAATCAGCGCTCTCCCTCATTTCCTGGAATCCGAATTCATCTCGGAATGCCTCCACCAGTTTCCCGTGAATCTCGGCGAGCGGGATTTCGCGGCCGAGCAGCTTTTGCATGGAGGTCACGCCCTTGCCGCTGATGCCGCACGGCGTGATGATGCTGAAGGCGTCGAGGTCGGTGTTCACGTTGAGGGCGAAGCCGTGGAAGGTGATCCAGCGCGTCAGGCCGATTCCGATGGCCGCGACCTTGGAGT
>DATLAR010000161.1:0-8782 GCA_035527355.1 Planctomycetota bacterium | reverse complement strand
CAATTTTGCCGCTGTGCCCGGCGCAATGGGCAAATGTTTGGCTATGAATATTTTGAAATACCCCCATCCCTGCCTGAAGAAGAGATGCAGGCAGGTGAAGACGATAGACCCGGCGCTGGTGGAGCGCGTGGCGGAGATGTTTGACACGATGTACAAGGCCCGGGGCGTGGGCCTGGCCGCGGCGCAGGTGGGCTGGGACGCCCGGCTGTTTATCACCAACGTATCGGGCGACGACGAGATGGTTTTCATCAACCCGCGGATTCTGGAATCTACGGGCACGGTGAACGAGGAGGAGGGCTGCCTGAGCGTGCCGGGGGTGAATGCGTGCGTGCCGCGAGCAGAGCGGGTGCGCGTGCAGGCGTTTGACATCGAGGGCAGCGTTTTCGAGCTGGAGGCCGACGGGCTTCTGGCGATCGTGATTCAGCACGAGAATGATCACCTGGACGGAAAACTGTTCATTACCAAGCTTACTCGTGCCGGCAAGGCGGCCATAGCCAACAAACTGAAGGATCTGGAGGAGAAGTTTGAAGCTGCTCCGCCGGATATCCCCGCGCAATGCCCGATGTAAAAGTATTATACTCGGAAACCGTCGACGCTGAAGTCTACGCGTACCGCCTATTTCCGGCCATTGCGGGCCTTTTGGCAGCAATGGCGGCATATCAGTTCGTAAGAGCATTCCTCTCGAAAGTACCCCCTTCCACACTGAAAAAAGCTTCGATGGCGGCGTTGCCGGCGGCGGGTCTGCCAGGCGTTTTGCTGATCGCGCTGCGGCTTGCGGCAGTGTCGGCGGCGCTGGGCCCCTATCTGACGGTGGCGGGCGGCCTGCTGCTGGCGGTGGCGCTGGTGGCGGAGCTGTCGCTGCGGACCGGGCGGCGTGATCCGCTGGCCGCGGCGGCCGCAATCGCATCGGCGCTCGTGGGCGTCGGCGTGTTCCTGCTGTCGATGGCGCTTATGCTGGGCCTGATGCAGTGGGTAACGTATAAGGAGCCGATGATCTGCCTGCTGGGGATAGTGCTGCCGGCGGGAATAACGCTGGGCGTGGGTGCCTGGCCGGTGGTAGCAAGGCTGTTGGCAGCGAGGACGCTGGCAGCGAGGACGCTGGCAGCGAAGACGCTGGGCGCGAGGCCGCGCGTGCTTCAGGTTCTTGCCGCAGTGGCGGGCGGGGCGGGCGTTTCGCTGCTGGCTGCGATTGTGCTGTTTGCCGTGGGCGTGCCCGACCGGTTGCCGAAGGTGGCGGTGATTCCGATGACGGCCTTTCCGCTGGCGGCGGCCGCGGGCATCAGGGCGGCTCGATACGTTTCGATGCGGACGTATGGGGTGCTGTTCGCCCTGCGGCTGGTGATCGTGGCGGGGCTGGTGATGTTCCTTGCGCATCCGGTGCTGAGCATTACGCAACAGCAGATCGAGAAACGCAAGCTGGTTTTTGCGATAGACACGTCGGCGAGTATGAGCGCGCGCGATGGCGCGAACGTGCCTACGCGGCTGGATCGGGTGAAGCAGAACCTTGGGCCGCGTTACATCGAGAAGCTGAAGAAGGATTTCGACGTGGCCTTCCTGTCGTTTTCGGGTGCGGCGGTGGAGGTGGACGAGGACGGTGTGGCCGAGCTGAAGCCGGACGGCAAGGTTACGAGCCTTTTTGAGCCGGTGGCGCGGGCCAAATCCGCATTCCCCGGCGCCGATATCGCGTCGGTGGTGCTGGTGAGCGACGGCATCGACAACAGCGGGAGCGATTCGCTGAAGCCGATCATCGAGCAGGGGTTGATCGTGAACTGCGTGGGCGTGGGGGCGGTGTCGGACGAGCGGGAGCAGATCAAGGACGTGGCGATCAAGTACGTGGAGAGCCCGCGCTACGCCACGGTTAACAACGTGACGGAGATCAAGGCGTTTGTGGAGTCCACCGGCATCGTGCGCAAGGTGAACGTGTCGCTGACGCGCGACGGCAAGGAGCTGGCGCAGGCGCCGCTGCTGCTGGAAAGCGCGAGGCAAACGCAGGAAGTGACGCTGCGGTTCACGCCCGATACGGTGGGGCATTTCGAGTTTGAGGTATCGGTGCCGATGGACCCCGAGGAGCGTATCCAGCAGAACAACGTGTATCCGTTTTCGCTGATCGTAACCGACCCGAAGATCAAGGTGCTGTATGTTGAGGGCACGTTGCGCTGGGAGTATCGCTGGCTGAAACGCAACTTCGACATGGACCCGAACGTGGAGCTTCTGGCGCTGGTGCAGACACGCCGCGACGTGTTTATGAAGCAGGGCGGCAGCGGCGCGGCCGAGATCGAAATCTTCCCTACCGACATCGAGACGCTGAAGAAGTTTGACGTGATGATCCTGGGCGACCTGGACAGTTCGCTGTTTTCGGGCAGGCAGCTCGAGATGATCGAGGATGCGGTGAAGGACGGTGCGGGCCTGCTGATGATCGGCGGCGAGGCGGCATTCGGCCGCGGCGGCTATGCCGGCACACCGGTGGCAAAGCTGCTGCCGGTGGAAATGGGCGGCCGCGGCGATAAGTCGTTCAAGGAAGCATTCCCCTTGCAGCTCACCGCCGAGGGCAAGGTGCACCCGATTTTCCAGGGCACGCTGATGTTTTTCGAGGGACGCGACAAGGCCGTGCTGCCGGAGCTGGGCGGAAATAACGAGGTGCTGGGCGCAAAGCCCGCCGCGATGGTGCTGGCGGTGAATCCCGACAAGACGGCCCACGACGGCAAGAAGATGGTGGTGGCGGCCGTTCAGCAGTATGGCAACGGCCGCACGATGGCCCTGACCATAGATACGACGTGGCGGTGGTATATGCAGCTTCGCGGCATCGGCCGCGAAACGCCTTATACGAAATTCTGGGGGCAGACGATACGCTGGCTGGCAAACCAGGAGGTGAAGGAGCGCGAGCAGAAGCCGGGGATTACCGTTTTCACCGACAAGCGCAGCTACGAGCCGGCCGAGCCGGTGAGGCTGTTTGCACGCGCCCGTGCAGAAGGCGGCCTGGCCACAAACGATGCAGTGCTTCACGCGATAATACAAACGCCCACCGAAAGCAAAACGCCCGTGCAGCTCGTTTACGTGCCGGGCACCACCGGCGAATATGAGGCCACCTTCGAGCCGCCCACGCCCGGCAAGTATGACGTGGAGGTGAACGCATCGCTGAACCAGCAACCGCTGGGTGAGAAGGCGGAGCTTGATTTTCGCGTGGGCAACCCGAACCTCGAATTCGATCAGCTCGATCTGAACGAGCCTCTGCTGAAGAAGATCGCCGCCGAGACGGGCGGGCGGTATTATTCGCTGATAATGCTGGACGACATGATACGGAGCCTGCAGGGCAGCGAGAAGGAGAAGAGGATGCACCGCCAGGTTTCGCTGTGGGATGCAGTGGTGATGCCCGCGGTGGACGTTACGCGGCCGATCGGCTTCCTGCACCGGTTCCTCACGTTCCTGGCGAAGGATCCGCAAGGCGTGTTCTTTGCGTTCCTGCTGCTGGTGACGGTGGAATGGACGATTCGCAAGCGACGGATGCTATCGTAGGGAATCAGTATGCAGAAATTATATCCGATCAACATCAACATCCAGGGCCGCCGCTGCCTGATGGTGGGCGGGGGCGGGGTGGCGTTGCGGAAGATCAATGGCCTGCTGGAGGCCGGTGCCGGCGTGCACGTGGTGAGCCCGAAGATTCTGGACGAGATAAAACGCCTGCCGGTGAAGGTGTTTGAGCGGCCGTTTTGCGAATCGGACGTGGACTCGGCGGCGCTGGTGATCGCAGCAACCGACGACGCAGACGTGAATGCGCGCGTGGCCGCCGCGGCGCAGCTCCTAAACGTGCCGGTAAACGTGGCCGACCAGCCCGGCCTGTGCAGCTTTTTCATGCCCGCCGTGGTGCGGCGCGGCCCGCTCGTCATCAGCGTGTCGACCTCCGGCGCGTCGCCTGCCATGGCCAAGATAATCCGCAAACAGCTCGAGGAGGAATACTCCGATATCTATGGGGACTTCATCGAGATCGTAGGCAGCTTTCGCGAGAGGATCATCGCGTCGGTGCCGGACCAGCGGAAGCGCGCGGAGCTGTTTGAAGAGATAGCAGCCGATAGAATGCTTTCGATGATGCTGGTGAACGGAGAGCAGGCCCTGAAAGGTACGATCGAGAAGATGATCGAAAGCTACGCCGGCGGGAGATCATGATCCTGCCATTGCGTTCACGCCTGCAGCAGTTCCTCGAGCTTCTTGCGCAGCGTGGTGCGGTGGATCGAAAGCAGCCGCGACGCGTAGGCCTGGTTGCTTGAGGTGTGTTTCATCAGCTCGCGCAGCACGGGCTTTTCCAGCTCGGCCATGATAGCATCGTAGGTTACATTTCCCTCGTTTTCGGCGCGGGCGAGCCTCTCGCGCACAAACTCCCTGATTGCAGCTTCCAGTTTTCCCGTTATTTCGGAATCGGCCTGGGTGACAAAGATGTGCTCGGGCAGATGCTCGATGCCGATCACGCGCCCGCGAGCGGCCACGGCGGCGTGCTCGATTGCGTTGCGAAGCTCGCGCACGTTGCCCGGCCACGCATATCCGCGCAGGGCATCGAGCGCCTGCGGGCTGATGTCGGTGCGAGCGGCGCCCGAGAAGCGATCGAGGAAATGCGCCACGAGCGCAGGAAGGTCGGCCAGGCGTTCGCGCAGCGGCGGCAGGTAGATCGAAAGCACGTTCAGCCGGTAGTAGAGGTCTTCGCGAAATGAGCCGTCGGCCACGCACTCGGCCACGGGCTGGTTTGTGGCCGCGATCACGCGGGCATCCACGGCAATGGCCTGCACCGCCCCCAGCCGCGTGAGCTTTTTATCTTCCAGGAATCGCAGCAGTTTCACCTGTGCCGCGGGCGACATCTCGGCGATCTCGTCGAGGAACAGCGTGCCGCCGTCGGCTTCCTCGATCCGCCCGGCTTTTCGTTTTGACGCGCCGGTGAATGCGCCCTCCTCGTAACCAAACAGCTCGCTCTCGAGCAATGTATCGGGCAGAGAGCCGCAGTTGATCGGCACGAAGGCGCCTCGGCGGCGGAGGCTGTTTTGATGGATCGCTATCGCCGCCAGTTCCTTGCCGGTGCCGCTTTCGCCTTGGATGAGCACGCCTGCATCGCTGAGGCCGGCCATGCCGATTTTCTTGTAAACAGCCTGCATTGCGGGGCTTGCGCCGACGAGCAGATGGCCGGCCGAGCCGTTGCTGCGGTGGCTTTCAACTTCGCGGCTGCGGTCGGAGACGCTGAGCGCCCGGGCCACTACTTCGCGGGCGTGTGCGAGGTCTACCGGCTTCACCAGGTATTCGTAAGCGCCCTGCTGCATCGCCTCCACGGCATTGTCCATTGTGCCGTGCGCGGTGATGATGACCACCGGCAGTGCGGGCTGCATCTTTCTCATCCGGGCCAGCGCCTGCAGGCCGGTAATGCCGGGCAGGCGGATGTCAAGGATCACGAGATCGGGCGGGTTCTCGGCCACCTGCCGCAGGGCGTCCTCGCCGGACGACGCGACACGGGGGAGGTGGCCGTCGGTTTTCAGGAAGCTGCTGAACGCCGCGCAGATGGAAACTTCATCGTCGACAATCAGGATGTTTGCCATGTGTCCGCTCGCTTCATACGGGTATGTGCACCTGGAAAATCGTGCCCTGCTGTTTGCGTTGGAATCCGATTTGGCCGCCGTGCGCTTCGACCACGCGTTTGCTGACGGCGAGGCCGATGCCGATGCCGCCCTGCCTGGTGGAGAAAAACGGCGCGAAAATCTGGGCGTCGGCGCCGTCGGGCACGCCGCAGCCGGTATCGTCGAACTCGGCCGTTGCGGTGGCATTGCCGGCGGAGGTGCGAACTGTGAGAACGCCGCCGCCGGGCATTGCCTGCATCGCGTTGAGGATGAGGTTGATGGCCACCTGTTTGAATCGCTCGCGGTCGAGCTTTACCGGCGGCAGGTGCGCATCGTATTGGCGCCGGACGCTAACGCGTGCGTGCTGCAGCCTGGCGGCCATAGCGGCGAGCGATTCGTCGAGCAGGTCGTTGAGGCTTTCCGGCTGGGTGCGAAGCGGCACGGGCCTGCTGTAGTAAAGAAGCTCGTCGATGAGCAGTTGGATTCTTTCTATTTCCTTCACGATGAGCCCGGCGAGTTCGTTTTCGCGGGCGGCTTCCTGGAGGATTTGTGCGTTCATTTTCATCGATGCCAGGGGGTTTCGGATTTCGTGAGCGATGCCCGTGGCCACGCGGCCGACGGCCGCGAGTTTTTCGGCTTCGAGTAGTTTTCGGCGCGATTCCTCGAGGCGTGCGAGCATGCGCTGGAATGCGGCGGCGAGGTTGGCCACCTCGTCGGTTCCGGGTTTGAGGTCGCCCATCGCCAGGTTTCCGGTGCGGGCAACGTCGTCGGCTTTAGCCGCCAGCGCGCGAAGCGGCTGGGTGATCGTGCGCGCAAGCAGAATGCCCAGCACCAGCGTGATGGCGGCGCCGGCGGCGGCAACGGCGACAACGGGCCGCGCGGCGGCGACGGATGCGGCTTTCAGCTCCTCTTCGGGCAGCATCAGGCACAGCCGCGAGCCGTCGGCCCCCACGGGCGCGCTGAACACGCTGTATTGCACCACCGATTTGTTCCTGGCGGCGCGGCTCACCGAGAAATGGCCGGTGCCGGCGGCAAGCTCGGCAAAACGGCTTTCGGGCACGCCGCCCAGCGTGGTTGCCACCGCCTTGGTGTTGGCGTCGTAAAACGCCACTTCCTTGCCGTATACGGCTTTTATGCGCTCCATCAGGCCGCGGCTGAGCGGGAGGCGGTCGCCGCTGATGAACCGTGCGATGTCTTCGGATTGCTTTCGGACGGCGTTTTCCTGCAAGCGCATGACGACTTGTGCGGCCAGGAGCGCGGTGACGGCAAAGACCGCCAGGAACACGCAACTGAAGGTGAGGACGATTTTGCGCTGGATGCCCGAGAAAAGCCGCAAGTTTAGTTCTCCGAATCATTGATTCCCTGCCGTTTGCGCGTCCAATTATAATCATTGCGCCGTTCAGGGGCAATACTCTTCCGGAAGCGCTCCCTCCCATGCCGCCGTCATGCATCGCCAATAAGTTTGACTCAGCGGTACTATTGTGCTAAAATCAGTGCATTGACTTTCGGGCGCACCGCCACGCCTCGACGGAGATAACATGATCACTATCAGGCCACACACAGCCGGCGAATGGCAGAGCTTCAAAGCTCTTTTTTTCGCCGTGTTCTTGCTTGTGCTCGTTGGCACGCTGGCGCTCACTCGAACGGGCGGGCAACGCAACGGCCAATCGGCCGAATCGACACCCGCCGACCGAATAGACGTGCTTGCGCTGCTTCCGCATGAAACCGAGGGGGCAGGGTTCCTGGGCTCTGTAAACATCAACCAGATCGCCCGCGAAGGCGGCATCGAGGCGATACTGAGGTGCATTTCGGCCACGAGGGAAAGCCGGGAAGACGTGGAGCACATACTCGAGGAGGTGAAGCTCGATCCGAGGCACGATCTGTACCAGGCGGGTTTTGCAGTGATGATGCCCGATGGCCAGCCCAGGCCCGACTTCCTGGTGGTGGTGAGCGGCAAGTTTCACGCAGACGCATTTTACGAGCGGGTGAGCCGCAGGATGCAGGTGAGCGTGCCGCACGCGGGCTATAAACTGATGGGCAGAGCGGGCCCCGATGCGGAGGAGCCCGCCGCGCTTTTCGGCATACTGGACAACAAGGTGCTGGTGCTGGGCAGCAGCAGTCTTGTGAAAAAGGCCGTGGAAGTGTATAGAGGCGATGGCCCGCCGCTGGCGAAAAGCTCGGCGCCCATCATACACCTCAGAGAGCTGCAGGGTTCCGCCATTCGTATCTTCATCAGAAATCACGCGATGCCGCCGGATTTCTACAACTCCGGGCCGTTTGACGAGCAGCCGTTTGACGCCGGCAAGCTGAAGGCGGTTACGCTCAGCGGAAATTTCAGGGCGGGCGTGTTGAACATCATCACCCGGTTCACGCTTGCCGATTCCGATTCCGCAAACCTGATGCAGAATGGCCTGCAAATGCTATTGAGAACGGCCCGCGAGCCTGATGTGGCCCGGGAAGCAAAGGTGACGCTGACGGGCAACACCGTGACCCTCGATATGAACGTAACCTTTGATCGAGCCGAGAGGTACGTTCGCTCGCGCGTGGAAATCGACCAGTACCTCGGCGAGGAACTGTGCAAGAACAGGCTGATGTGCGCCACCGCCGCAATCGGCATCTACAACCTCGACAACCGCTGCTTGCCGCCCAGCCTTAAGATGCTGGTAGACGAGAGCCGCTTGAGCACCGGCGACATGATCTGCCCCGTCGACATGCCAGGCCCGGGTTGGCATTGCAGCTACGGCTACATCGGCGATCTCACGAGCAGGAGGCTTTCCGGCGTTGACCTTAGCGCGGATACGATGATCCTGTGGGACAACGCCCCGCGCCATAGCGGCCGGCGGTGGGTGGTGAGCCTGGACATGAGCATGAAGCTGCTGACGGAAAAGGAATTCCAAGATGCCGCGCAGGATCTGCGAAGGTATCTTGCCGCGCTCAGATAGGATGCGGGCATGAGCGTAACAGCAGCGGGGCCGCCAGTTTGCCCGATCATCCTTGATACGAGGTCATGACGAAGTTATAATCGAATCCCCGAATATCCAATGATGTGATGACCTAAGAACATCGACAGGAGACGAGATGAGAGCACACGTTTTGCCAATCTGCATGGTGGTTTCCCTGGCGATAGCCAACCTCGTTTCTTGCGGCGGCACCTCGGAATCCGCTACCGGCACGATAACCGAACTGGTGACCGA
>DATLAR010000160.1:0-6870 GCA_035527355.1 Planctomycetota bacterium | reverse complement strand
GCCGGTGGGCTCGTCGGCGAGGATGAGCGTGGGGTCGTT
Organism: Planctomycetota bacterium; assembly: GCA_035527355.1. Classification (GTDB taxonomy): domain Bacteria; phylum Planctomycetota; class PUPC01; order JABMSA01; family JABMSA01; genus DATLAR01. The sequence continues at coordinate 6,831 of DATLAR010000160.1, read as the reverse complement.
GGCCAGTGCGCGAGCGACGGCGACGCGCTGCTGCTGGCCGCCCGACAGCTCGAACGGCTTGTGGTTGAGGCGGTCGCCCAGGCCCACCAGCGACAGCAGGTCGGCCCCCTTATCGCGGGCCTCGTCGGTCGTCAGTCCCGCGAAGGTCATCGGCAGCATCACGTTCTCCAATGCGGTCATCACCGGGATGATGTTGAACGTCTGGAAGATGTAACCGATCTTGCGGCAGCGAAGCCAGGCAAGCTCGTAGGCGTCTAGCTGGGCTACGTCTACCTCCTCGATGTACACCTTTCCGGCCGAAGGCTTGTCGAGCCCGCCGATCATATTGAACAAGGTGGACTTGCCGGAGCCGGACGGCCCCATGATCGAGACATACTCGCCGGCGCTGATCTCGAGGTCGATGCCGCGAAGAGCATGCACCTCGTTGTTGCCCATCCGGTAAACTTTGGTGACCCCTTTGGTCCTCACTATGCTTTGCTTCACGGCCGTCTCCTGAAAGATTTACGAGCACGTACGGGAGATATTTTGCCTGTTTGATGCCCGCTGTCGCTCACTGCTCGGCCCGTAGCGCGTCAACGGGCTGCATTCGCGCGGCGGCTCGCGCGGGAAACACCGACGCCACAACCGACAGCAGCGTGCCCACCGCCTGCGACAGCACCATGCACAGCAGTATGCCCCCTATCGGCATGTGGTAAAACACCAGGCCGCCATACAGCCACCACGCCCTCAGCACCGAGAGCAGCGTGCCCAAAACGATGCCTATGGCCGTGCCCGCCGCACCCTGGAAAACCGATTCCAGAAGGAAGAGCTTCACGATGAACGAATCGAGCGCGCCAAGGCATTTCATCGTTCCGATCTCGCGGAATCGCTCGGTAACCGACATCAGCATCGCGTTTACGATGCCCACGAAGCACACCAGCAGCGCCAGCGAGATCAGCCAGTAATCTTTTGCCTTCAGTTGGCTCACGAATTGGTTGAAGTAGGATTTGTCAAGCTCGACTGCGGCAACCGCTTCCGTTATATCGCGATCCGACTGGTAGCTGCCTTCGGGGAGGCTGTCGCAAGTGCGGAGGACGTTTTCGGGTGCGCCCGCAAGCTTTGCATGTGCGGTCAGCTCGCCTTTCGTGGCCGGGAATGATGCGTCTTTCAGCCAGTTCAGTATCTGCTCGTCAGCCCCGGGATCGTCGCCGGCATCGCCTTGCAGCTTCAGGTTCACCGTATCGCGAACCATTCGCTTGCCGGCCAATAGTTCCTCCAGGATTTTGTATTCCTTCGCGGCGTCGGCTGCGACTACGCCGGTTTTGAGCTCGAGCGTAGCGATCTGGTTGCGCAGCTCCTGGCTATCGGCCGACGCATTCAGCGATTTGACGTGGGCGGTCTTCAGCGTTTCCAGGTCGTCATACTTGTGCTCGAGCTGCACCACGTCTTGCGTTGGGCCGTACTTCAGCGCCCGCACAATAGTGGTGTTTACGAGTATTGACGAGAAGAACGCGATAGCAAGAACAATGCTCATCACGGTGATGATCGAGCGCCAGAACCTCATCTTCAGGCTCTTGATGCTGATCTCTACCGCCCGGCTGAACGGAAGGACGATCTGCTTGCCCATCTTGCCGGTCGAGTCGCGGTCGAACATTTCTTTGGACATGACACCTCACCCGTCCATTATTAGCCAGCTATTTCTTTTTGGCCTTGGCCTTCGAGCGTTTGCCCTGCCTGGTGCGGGGGCCGCCGAAAACCGCGATGCCGATGATGCCTCGCTTCGCGAGCATACGCAGGTAGGCCACGATCGACAGCTCGGCCTCGCGTTTGCTTAGGCGATACTTCTCGGCAAAGCGGGATATCAATTGGCCTACGTTCGATTTGCCGTCGATCAGGTCCCACACGTTTGTGCCGAGCTCGTCGAGGGCCAGCTTGCGGCCCTTCGGTATATACAGAATCTTTGACAGAGCCTTCACCCACCACACTTCGCGGCGGGGCAGATAGAGGATTACCTCGCCGGTTTCGGTGCGCGTTTCCACAAGGTGCGGGTTTTTCACCGGCACGCTTTTAAGGGATTGCTCGCGCGTGAGCGGAGGACGCTTCTTCAGGAACGCCACGTGGGCCTCACTCGGAATGACACTGCACGCGATCGGCCAGATCGAAAAACTGCGGGTCCTCCGCCTGCGGCGTTGTCATCCGGAAAATGAATATCTTGTCGTCGCACAACCACGCGAATGCATAAACGAACCGTTTGCCGAGCGTCCGGGAGATGAGCCTCCCGCGAAGGCTTTTCGGGCCGGTGAGCCCCACGCCCGCGTGCCCCTTCACCGGTATTTCCTCGGCCTCGTACTTGAAGTCTTTGATGTCCTTGTAGATGTAGTTCGTGAAGAAATTCTTGAGCGTGCAATCCTTCAGCAGCACACCGGCAAGGCTCAGGCGGCGGATGTCGATCTCGGTTCTCTTGCGAAAGAACAACAGTTCGAGGGCGCCGGTCCGCATCTTCGTTTGCAGCAGCGTGAAATCCGGCGGCAGCGAAAAGGCCAATCCGTACACATCCCAGTGGTCCAGTTTATCGTCGCCGGGATGATCGGTCAAGGATTCAAAGATTCTGCCGGCGATGGACTTCAGGTCTTCGCGGGCCGAGCCGAGCACGCGGCAAAGCAGCGTGCGGCCGCAGGTGCCGCAGCGCATAAGGCAGCCGTATGAGATGCCCTGCCCGACAGTCTCGAAGCACTCAAATTCCTTGCCTTCGGGAGCAGCCACGCGCACGCCGCGCTTCACGGTGTAGCCGGCTTTTCGCCGTTGCGACAGCTTCTCCATCCTGGCCAGCATCCTGTCGGCCATTTTCTGAAACTTCTCGGGGCGCTTCGCGGGCTTTTCCCACCGAAGCTCCATGCGCACCTGCTCGTCGTCGTCCAACCGAAGATAGCCCTGATCGCGGGTGCCCTGAACGCGTGCAAGATGCCAGCTTTCAGGCATGGGAATTCTTATTCCCTGCCAGCCGATCTGGGTCCATTGCCTCGTTGACTGCTTCGATTTCAAGCGCGTTACTCTTCCCCCGCTCGCAGAGTAAAATCCTGCCCAAGGTTAACAGAAGCACGCTGGAAAATCAAGCGAAATAGACACTGCGGTGCGGGGGGCGTTGTAAGCAAATGTAAATGCGGCAATGAAATGGAGCGTCGCGTGCGGTTCGGGGCGGTATTTCCGGCATCGCCGGCTCGGGAAGGGGCGGCCGCGCGACGGGCCGCCCCCCTGTATGGTCTGTTACTGCTTCCGTTTCGAGCGTACTTCTTCTTTGATGCGCTGGATGTGCCCGCGGCCGAGGGCCTTCACCTCGCAGCCAAGCTCGAAGAAGCGCCGGATGCGATCGTCGTCTAGTATGCCGAAGCAATCGATCACTGCCAAGGGTGCGCCTGCCCATTTCACCACGTCGTCGGGGTTGAGCTTGAGGTATTCGGAATGCCTCACGGCCAGGATCAACGCCTCGGCGCCTTGCAGGGCGGCCGGCAGATCGTGCTGAACGCGCAGCTTGGTCAGGTCTTCCTGGTTGCGGAAGAAGCGTGCCCACGAGTGTCCGGGCGCGGGGTAGCTCTCCTGGCTCTCCAGCTCGTACCAGTGCTCCACGTAAGGATCGTGCACGCTCATTTCGGCGCCCATTTCGGTAAGCTTGCGAACGACCATCTCGGAGCCGCTGTAGCGGGTGTCGCCTACGTCTTCGCGATAGCTGGCGCCGCACAGCAGCACCGACGAGTGCGCCACGGTTTTGCCCATGTTGCGCATTGCGTCGCGCGTAAGCTCCGGCACGTGCAGCGCGCGCGTGTCGTTGATGTCTATCGCCATCGGCGTGATTTTGAAGAGCGCATCTTCGAAGCCAAGGATGTGCTTGTACGCCCATTGGCCCAGGCCGCCGTCTTTGGGCAGGCAATAGCCGCCGATGCCCGGGCCGGGGAAGATTATGTTGTTGTGCGTGGGCCGCATCTTGATCGCGTTTATCACCTTGATGAGGTCTACGCCGTTTCGCTCGGCGAAAAGGCTCCATTCGTTGAGGAATGCGAGTATTGCGGCGCGGTATGAATTCTCGACGATTTTCGTGGTTTCCGACTCGATCGGCCGGTCCATCACGGTGAGCGGGTAGTCCTTGGTATTCAGCACCTCGTTGAGGAATTTGACGACTCGGCTGCGCGATTCGTCGTTGCAGCCGGAGCACACGCGCCAGAAATCGCGGATCGAGGCAACGTATTGCCGGCCGGGCATCACGCGCTCGAAGCTGTGAGCCAGAAGAGGCGCCGCTGCAATGCCGCGCGCGCGGAAGGCCTTGCGCATTATCGGGTAGGCCACGTATTCGGTGGTGCCGGGCGCCACGGTGGTCTCGATCAGCACGAGGCACTGCGGCGGAATCCGCTCGGCCACGGTGCGCATAGTGTTTTCCAGCGCCTCCATTTCCACCTCGCCCGTGCAGAGGTTGCCCAGGTCTTTCTTGGCATAGTCGCACTGCACGTCTACCACCACGCAGTCGGCCAGCTTCAGGCAATCGCTGTTGTAGGTGGCGGTGTAGGTTTTCTTCTCCAGCACGCACCTCGAGATCATCTGGTCAACCTCGGGGTCTTCGGCCTTGATGGGCGACTGCCCCCGGCAGAGCATCGGGATTTTCCAGTAGCTGCGGGTGCTGGGCCGTTGGCAGCCGATCACAAACTTGCTGGGCTTGCCGGTTGCTTTGTCTGCCGTGTCGGCCACTATGGCTCCCATCACGGCGCCCACAAAGCCCACGCCCATGACCACCACGATCTCCTTGCCGTCGGCGCGTGCTGCCTGCACAAGAGACTCCAGCCGCTGGTATTCGCCGGCATAGTCATCTTTTGCCGGTATTGGAAATCTTTCGCCGGAAGGGCTGATTGAATATTCCGCCATGAGTTCTCCAGTCGTCAAATAAGAGGCTGCTCTGATTTACAGTCCCACATTCTGTTATTGACGCGAAAGTGCGTGCGCGTCAATTCTGCATCAATTCCTTATAGTGCGGCTCGGTTCTCAGGTCCGGTTTTCCGGGCATATTCAGAGTATCGGCAAGTCGGGCGAGCAGTTTTCGCGCGTCGTCGGCGTCTTCGCGGCTGCGGGCGGCCAGCCAGGCTCCTTCGGGCGTTACCAGGTGCTTCAGTGTAAGCACGGCCTGCGAACGCGCGTGGCACTGCCAGTCGAACGCGCGCGGGTGGCCGGCCAGTGCACCGGCGATCTCGGCTAGCGCGGCAATTCGGCGGAGGTTCCAGAGCCAGCCGATCGAGTATGGGTCGAGATTCGCCGCGGGCGGCGCATCCTGCGCGAGCAACAGGTCGTAGTTGAAAAACGAAGCATCGGCCAGCGCGTAGCCCAGGAAAGCCAGCCGGGCGTAAGCCAGGCGGGCCGTTGGCGAGCTGTCGTCTTCGGCCTTGGCCACGGCTTCCATCCGCATGCCGGCCCAGGCGCGTGCGGCGCCGGCGATCTTGTCGAAATCCAGCGCCTGCGCAGCCGCGCCGCTGTAGCCCTGCTCCACCAGGGCGCACGTGGGCGCCGCCAGGTCATCGGCCAGGCGCCGAAGCTCATCGGGCACCTCCGGCTCCTCCTTCAGAAGCACCAGTTCAGTTTTCTCGTGCAGAAGCTCCATTCGCAGCACGGCATCGAGGCTGGCGTCGGCGGCTTGGGCGATCCGGCGGCAGATGGCGGCCGACGAGCCTTCCTCGAGTGTGCTGGCGTATATGCCCCAGCGCCGAACGCCCCTGCCCAGCGGAAAATGAAACGCAAGGCTGTCGTTGAGGCTGATGAAGTTTATCTCGGAGCCGATGGGGTTCTGCCAGCGGCCCGGCTCTACCGTGAAAACCGCCCAAAGGTCGGCACCATCGGCCACCGCCACAGACTCAAACCGCTTGGCAGGCAGGCCGTTTATCGTTGCAGGCTGCGCGTGCGCCGGCAGCCGCGTTACCAGCGAGCCCTCCGTTTCGGGTCGGGTATGCTGTGCTATCGCCGCGCTGCTGCGGTTGATGCCGCGCAGGATCAGGCAACTGCCTCCGCCCACGTCGAACCGCTCGCTCACAGTGATCCATTCGGTGCCGGCCACCGCATTCAAAGTCACCTCGTACCATCTCTTTCCGGCAAAATCGTACCGGATCCACACCTGGGCAAACACCGGCCCGTGAGCGAGCACCTTTGCTTCCCACTTTTCCAGGCGATAAGGCGACCTCAACCCGCCGTGCCCGCGCCACACGTTGTCTGCGCCCATCACCGCCTCGATTGGCGCAGGGGCAGCGTCGGCCGGTATCGGCGTGCCGGGCTTGCCCGAGCTAGTCGATACACGCAGCGAAACCTTGCCGGTGGACAGCACCGACTTCAGCAGCGAGTCGGGCGTGAGCAGCGGCGAGCGCAATGGCTGCTTGCGGCCGGGCTTCGGCGGCTCCGGCTCGGATTCGCCGTAATAGAGCCTGAACGAGCGGCTCTCGCCGGCGGCGAGGCCGGTGATCAGCGCTATGGAGCAAGCGGTAAGGCTCTTCTTGTGGATTTTGGGGTCCACCACTTGGAACGGCAGGGCGCGATTCCATGAATCGCGAAGATCCAGCGAGCCGGTGCGGCAGGGTTTTTCAAAGCGAGCAGGCAGAGTTACCAACTGCGGCGGCCAGTCCACGCCCAGCGGCTCGTCGATCAACAGGTCCACGTAATCCTTGTTCAGCGGCGGCTGGGCATCGCGCGGCGGTGCGGGCTCGCGTGGCTCTTCGGCGGGCGGATTTGCCCATGTGCCGGCTGCTTTTCCGCGCACCTGAGCGCCGCCGCAACCTGCTGCCACCACAATAAATGCCAGCGCAACCACATATTTCATAGGAAACTATTGTA
>DATLAR010000159.1:0-5118 GCA_035527355.1 Planctomycetota bacterium | reverse complement strand
TGGCAATAACGTCTACATCGCCCGCATAGCCGAAGTCGGTGTATTCGATATCCGACTCGAACGGCAGGCGCACGCCGTCGTCGTTCTTTGGCGCAGCCGCATCAAAATCGGCGATCTGCCCGTTCACAATGGCGTACGTTTCGGCATGCGGTGTCATCTCGAAATCGAATTCGATTTCCATTCCGGGGATCAGGTAGAGCGGTTCAGACTGAAACTTCAGGTAACCGTCCTTGAACGCGAAAATCACGATCACGCCGCCGGGCAGATCACTTCCTTCGTAGTAGCCCTCGAAAGCCCATATTGGCTCGCTATAGTAGTAATAATAGTCCGATTCGATCAGGCCGCCGAAGATGTCGACGCCCCTGATCTCGATCTCGACATCATCCAGAGGCAGCCCGTCATCAGTCACATATCCGCAAACCGTACCAGCGGGAGGCACCATGATCGGGGGTATTTCGGTGGTCTGCCCGGGATTGACGCGGAAAGGCCCCAGCCACCGCTTCCCGATGGCGCGCATGCCGCTGTCGCTCAAATACCACTGCCAGGAAGAGGGCGTCTCGAGGTAAAGGTCCACGCCAGGTTGCAAGCCTCTCAAGGTGAATTCGCCGTTCTCGTCGGCCCCGCTGTGATGGTGGCTTTCGCCGCTCCCCCCCAAGAGCTTCGGGCAGGGCGCATACACAAGGGGATTGCCGAACTCGTCGACCATTCTGCCGCGGATCGTGCCGCCGATCTCGAGGGTGAAATCTGGCCCGATCGTGCCGCCCAGCTCGCTGCTGTAGAGGCCGGGTGCCGTTTGCGGCGCGAAATAGACAGGCGCCTCAGGCAGGTTCATCGTCGCTGCGTACACTTTGAAATACTCGGTCGCGCCGGCAAACTGAAACGCCGCATACGAAGGCCAGCCGGGCGAGTCGCCTATGAGCGCATATTGCTGGTCGGGCCCGCCATAGAGATTGCTCAGGTCGTACGCGTTGCAGCCCCAGGATGAGTGGTAGTACTGCCCGGGGGCGCTTTCCACCGCATCGACGAGTGCCTGGTAATCGGCCTGTGCCCAGATCATATAGTAGGTGTAGCCGCCGTCAAATGTGGCCTCGCCGGTGGCGCCGCCAAGATAGGTGAAGCCTTGCTGCACTGGATCGGTGTCGCTGTATGGCGGCCAGCAAAAGGGTTCGTTTGTGCCCCACACTTCATAGGCGCCGCCGGGTATCGAGGCCGAGAGAACCTGCACCGGGAAGAATCTGTGGGGCGTGGCGGGAGGCTGGAGCACATATTCGCCGTTTTCATCGGTCTCGTCCCAGTACCAATACGTCCTCACCTGTGCGCCGGCCAGAGGCGAGCTGTCGGGTGCATAAACGTTGCCCGCGATGGAGCCGCAAGGCACCATGCCTATGTCCAAGAGCGTTACCTCGCCGGCCGTTACCGGCACGTTGTAGCACTGGGCCGAGGCGTAGGTGTATGTGCCGTCCCAGTGTCCGCTCCAGATCGCAATGCGGTAATAGCGCGGTGCCAGCCCGGTGAATTGATAGGCTCCTGCTTCTGCAGATGTGGTATTTTCCACCCAGTTCCACGCTTCTTCATCGGCACTGCCGGGATCGTCGCCCATGTACAGGTCTATCCAGGCACCGGCAACCGGATCACCGGTTACTGCATTGAGCACCTGGCCTTGGATCGAGCCAGTCTCTTCAGCCGCCACGCGGCCGTCGAAAACCATCGCAGCGGCAATCAGCACTGCAAATGCCACACATATTCTCACTCGCAAACTCTTCATGCCGTCCATAGAATACTCCTTGAACAAAATGATACTAGCACTTGTGCTTCTCAACTCGGACGCGGGCGAAAAGGCAGAAAACTCCTGGTTTTGGAGATTGATAGGATCGTGTGAAGAAAACGTCCTCTGTATGAGAAGTATACATCCAAAAAACCGCCACGTCAAGTAAATATGGAGGAGTTTTTTAGCTTTTTCCAGAGCAGCGGAACTTGCCGCTGGCTGGGCAGAAAGGTGGCCGGAATAATATGGTGTGTCAGTGATGTATAGAGTACGTTACGATATTTCCATCGCGATCCTTGCAGCAGATGATGCCGGCGGACAATGCGATGTGCGGGTAGCAGATGCCGCCTACCACTCCGTCTATGCGGGCCAATTCATGGTATTGGCCGTCTTGCGGCTTTGCATCGATCAGCGCCAGCCGCCGCTCGCCAAACGCGATAATCTTGCCGTCGCCCGCCGTCAAGATGCAAGAGCCGTGGCCGAAGCTGCCACCGCTCCACAGCCGCGCGCCTGTCTCGACGTCCAGGCAATTCAGCGCCCCGCCGATCACATACACACGGCCGTCATGAATCACAGGGCTCGACACCGTGGCGTACTGGCGTGCAGACCACACGGCTGCGGCGGCTTTTTCCCCGGGGCCATCCGCTTCAATTGAAAGCCGCGCCGTGCTGTGGCGGTTGTAGCCGGAGGTGAGCACTATTGCCCCGTTGCACACGGCGGGCGTGGGGATGTTGCAGGCAAAATCGGTCTGCCACTTGTGCGTCTGCAGCACCTTGCCCTCATAGCCCTTTTCGAGGCTTACAATCACCAGCTCAAACAGGCTCAGGAACGCGAGGCACTGCTTTCCGTCAAGCGTCAGCGGCACCAGCCCGCCCGTATGTCCGGCCGGCAGCGTATACTCGGATGCCCACTGCTGTGCGCCGGTTTCCTTGTGGAAAGCGATAAGGGTTCCCTCCTGCGCGCCGACTTCCACTATCACCAGATTGCCGAGAATCAAGGGTGCAGCGGTAAAGCCGAAATCGCGCTGCCCGCCCCCCGAGTCTGGCCGGCGTGCCACCTCGTAATGCTTGTGCAGGTTGCGCTTCCACACCGGCCGCCCCTGCTCGCGTGCGTTCCAGCAGCAGAGGTCGCCGTCGATGCTCAGCGTGTAGAGGTAGCCTGTATCTTTGTCAAACGATGGCGTGGCCGACGGCCCGCCGTAAGCATCTTTGTCGCCGATACGTAGGCGGCCCTGGTAACGGCATGTGTATTGCTGCTTCCAGAGCTCCTTTCCGGTGCGGGCGTCGATGCAGAAAACGGTATCGGTGCCTTGCGGGTTGCCGGCGGCTTTCGGCCCGGCCCAGCCCATTACAAACACCTGCCCGTCGGCAATGATCGGCGAGGTGCAGCCCTTGCCCACGTTGCGGCTCCACAGCCGCGTGGGGGGCCAGCCTTCCGGCCAGCCGGAGCTTTCGTTGCTCACGCCGCTGCCGGCCGGCCCGCGCCACTGCGGCCAGTCTTCGGCGAAGGTTGCCGCGGCGGCGGCGATCAACGCCGGCACCGCCAGCCGTAATGAAATAGACATCCTCATCGCCGGTCGTCCTTTCCTCATTCCTCAATAAGTATCGCCCGCGCCGGGGCGCCGTCGCAGCCTTCAATCTTCAGCGGCAGGCACGCAAGCATGTAGCGGCCCGGCTGCACGTGTGCGAGCCGCAGCCCCTCGATCACCGCCAGGCCGGCGCCCAGCAGCGTGCGGTGCGTGGCGGCGCCTGCCTCGCCCGCGCCCGCTATCGAGAGATAGTCGATACCAACCGACGGCACCCCCGACGCCGCCAGCAGCTCGGCCGCATCGGTGGTAACGTAAACATAATCCTGGCGAAACGGCGCGGCATCGGGCATAAACGACGAGTCGGTTTTCAGCAGCGGAATCACGCCCGGCCGCAGGCGGCCCCGCAATGCGCTGGCGTCTATCTGCTTCATCCCCGTGCAGTCCAGCACTTCGGCGGGCCCCGCAAGGCTGTGCAGGTCGATTGCGTCAACGCTGCCGGCCCCATCGATGAAATGCAGCGGCGCGTCTACATGCGTGCCGTTGTGGCTGCCCATCTGCAATTTGCTCACGTTGCAGTGATCGCCCTTCGCGATGCTCTGCACCTGCGCCGCCTGGAATGGATCGTCACCCGGCCACACCGCCATTGACGGACGGAAAGCGATCGAAATATCGTGAATCTTCATTCCGTGTCCTTTCGGTAATAACACACTGCATCAGGCGGTTCTTATCATCTTGTCTTCGGCCTCGCCCAGCAGCACCTTTACGCCGGGCAGCAGGCCGGCTAGCCGCGGCTGGAGCGCCCTCACGCCGGGCAACTCGGTGTGCCCGTGGCCGGCGTCGATCACCGCCAGCCCAAGCTGCTGGGCTTCGATGAAAACGTGATATTTCACGTCGCCCGTTACGAAGAGGTCGCAACCGTGGCGCAAGGCGTGCATGTAAAAATCGCCGCCCGCTCCGCCGCACACGGCTACCTTGCGGATCGACCTGTCGCCGTCGCCAACATATCGCACGCCCGGTGCGCCGAGCTTGCGTCTTACGGTGGACGCGAATCGGCGCAGCGGCACGGGCTTTGCCAGCTCGCCCCATCTGCCCAGGCCGTGCTCGCCGCGCGGCGTCTCGAGCGCGAAAACATCGAACGCCGGCTCCTCGTACGGGTGCGCCCGCCGGATCGCGGAGACGACGCCATCCACGCATTCTTCGGGCACGATCGATTCCAGCCGCACCTCGGCCACGCGCTCGGTTTTTCCGCGTTTGCCGATGAATGGGCGTGCGCCTTCGAGCGGCGTGAACGTGCCGACGCCTTCCGAGCGGAACGTGCAATCGCGATACGCGCCCAGCCGGCCGGCGCCCGCGTTGCAGATCGCGGCCGACACCTTCTCCAGGTGGTCGTTTGGCACGAAGACGACGACCTTGCGCAGCCTTGTGGCGGCTTGCATCAGCGGCTGAACGTTTCGGATGCCCAGCAGCCCGGCCAGCACGTCGTTGACGCCGCCCGGGGCGCTGTCGTAATTGGTGTGTGCGGCAAAAAGCGAGATGCCCGCGCGAACCAGGCCCGAGACGATGCGCTCGGTGGGGGTGGAGTTCGTGAGGCCGGCCAGCGGCCTGAAGATGAGCGGGTGATGCGAGATGACCATCTGCGCGCGGTGCTTTATCGCGTGGGCCAGCGCTGCCGCCGACGGGCTGAGCGTGAGCGTGAGCGTGCGAACCTCGGCGGCGGGGTCGCCCACCTGCAAACCGATCTTGTCGCCATCCTCAGCCAGCCGGGCCGGTGCCAGCTCTTCCATCACGCGGGCAATATCCATGACCTTCATCTTCCCATTCCTTT
>DATLAR010000158.1:0-5219 GCA_035527355.1 Planctomycetota bacterium | reverse complement strand
CTCGATTCTGAAGCTTTGCAGCCGCGATATCATGAACGCCATGGCTCAAACCGTGCTGTCACTTTACGTGATAGACGACAACGCAGACGCCATCGACATCCCGAATGTCATGCGGCAGAGCCTTCTGCTTATCGCCACCTTTCCGCTGCTGGCAGTCTATTGCTACCAAGCCCACGCTTATCGCTATGCAAGCAAGAGCCTGGTTATTCACAGCCCGCGCGCCGAGCTTTCCACCGCGGCCAATTTCCTGCACATGCTCAGGCACGACAGCCAATACACCGCGCTGGAGGCGCAGTTGCTGGACCTTTCGCTCGTGCTGCACGCCGAGCACGGCGGCGGCAACAACTCGTCGTTCACAACGCACGTTGTTACATCCAGCGGCACCGACACCTACTCGGCCATCGCCGCCGCACTTGGTTCGCTCAAGGGCCCGCGCCACGGCGGCGCCAACGTCAAAGTCGCGCGGATGTTTGAGGATATGAAGCAGCACGTTTCCGACTGGGACGATGACAGCCAGATCGAAGCCTACCTTTTCAAACTGCTCAACAAGGAGGCGTTTGACCGCTCGGGCCTTATCTATGGCATCGGCCACGCCGTTTACTCCGTCTCCGACCCGCGCACGATGATCCTGCGCGAGCAGCTAGACAAATTGGCGGCCGAGCGCGGCCTCGATGCCGAGATGCGCCTTTACCGGAAAGTGGAAGAGCTTGCACCACGGATCATCGGCCTGCAACGAAAGATGTACAAGGGAGTGAGTGCGAACGTAGACTTCTATTCGGGCTTCCTGTATCGCCTGCTCGATATTCCACAGGAGCTCTTCACGCCGCTGTTTGCCGTGTCCAGAATCGTCGGATGGTGCGCGCACAGAATTGAAGAACTCGCAAACGGCGGCAAGATCATCCGGCCGGCTTACAAGAGCGTCTTTCCGCAGCGAGAATACATTCCGCTGCGGGATCGCGGCAGCAAGCCGGAAGCCGGATTCGAGCAATCAGAGCGCCCGGAAGCGTGAGTGCGGCTGCGCGGTGCAGAGCGCTATCCGTATTCCTCGGCGTGATGCTTTATGCTGCGGCCTTCGGTCATGAAGACGATGCTCTCGCAGATGTTGGTGGCCATGTCGCCGATGCGTTCCAGGTGGCGGGTGATCAGCAGGAGGTGCACGGCGCTCTTTACGGCCTCGGGATGATTCTCCATGTAGGCCGCCAGCAAGGTTAAAGCCTGGCGATTCATGTCGTCGAGCAGATCATCACTGCGGCAGATTTCGCGAGCCTTCATCGAGTCGGATTGCACCAGGGCATCCAGGCTTTCGCGCGCCATCTTCTGGGCGAAATCCGACATCCGCTTCAGGTCGATTCCCGCGTCGATCTGCGGTTTGTGGATGAGGTATAGCGCGCGCTCCGCGATGTTGACGGCGAGGTCGCCCATGCGCTCGAGATCGGTGTTGATCTTCGTTGACGCAATGATGAACCGCAGGTCGATCGCCACCGGCTGGTGCAGGGCGAGCAGCCGCAGGCACATCTCGTCGATCTCCATCTCCAGCATGTCGATCGCGTGGTCGGATTCGATCACCTTGCGCGCGAGCGATTCGTCGTTGTCGAGAAGCGAATGGACGGACATGTTGATGGCGTGCTCCACCATTCCGCTCATCCGCAACAATATATGCTTCAGGTGCTGAAGCTCATCATGCAACAGGTGCGTCAACTGCTTCTCTCCTAGCCAAACCTGCCGGTAATGTAGTCTTCGGTTTGTTTCCTGTCGGGCGCCGTGAAAAGCTTCTCCGTCGGTCCTTCCTCGATGAGTTCTCCGAGGTAAAAGAATCCGGTGAAATCTGAAACACGCGCGGCCTGCTGCATGTTGTGCGTGACGATCACAATCGTATATTCTTCCTCAAGCCTGTCAATGAGTTCCTCGATTTTGGCGGTGGCGATGGGATCGAGTGCGGAGGTCGGCTCGTCCATCAGCAGCACATCGGGCCGTACGGCCAGTGCGCGTGCAATGCACAGCCGCTGCTGTTGGCCGCCCGACAGCGAAGTGCCGGGCTTCTTCATGTCATGGTGCACTTCATCCCACAGGGCGGCCTGCCGCAGGCTGTGCTCCACGATGCCGGCCAGTTCGGTCCTGTTGCGAATGCCGTTGATGCGCGGGCCGTATGCGACGTTTTCGAAGATGCTCTTTGGAAAGGGATTCGGCTTCTGGAAAACCATTCCCACCTTGCGCCGCAGTTCCACCACGTCTGCCGCCGGCGACGCCACATCCTGCCCGTCGAGCAGAATCCTGCCCTCCATCCTCGTGTCTTCGATGATGTCGTTCATCCGGTTGAGGCAGCGCAGGAAGGTCGACTTGCCGCAGCCCGACGGCCCGATGAGCGCGGTCACGCGGTGCTCGAAAATATCGAGCGAGATATTCCTGAGCGCCGTGTTCTTGCCGTAATGGAAGCTGAGATTCTCCACACGGATCTTCACCCGGCCCGCCTTGTGCTGCTCGGGCTTATTGGCATTGCGGCCGGCCCGCCCGATCAGGTCAAAGCGGCTGGCTCCAGTGTCTTGGGTTGCTCCGGCATTCGCCATGCGGCACCTCAGAAGGAGTGTTTCCTGCGCACCACGTACCTGATCGCGATGGCCACGCCATTGAGGCCGAGCACCACCAGCAGCAGCACGAGCGCCGTCGAATATGCAAGCGGCACATAAACCTGTGGCGGATACATGTTGGTCGCAAGGATGAACAGGTGATACGGCAGTATCATGATCTGGTCGAACACCGATTCCGGCATCGCGGCGGACAGCGCGGCGCCCGTAAGCAGCACCGGGGCCGTCTCGCCGGCCACGCGCGACACCGACAGTATCGAGCCGGTGAGCATCCCCGGCAGCGCATACGGCAGCACGCTTCTTCGCACGGTGGGCCACTTGGTGGCGCCCAGCGCAAAGCTGCCCTCGCGGAAGCCCTGCGGAACCGCGCGCAGCGCCTCTTCCGACGCCGTGATTATCACCGGCAGAATCATCATCGCCAGCGTAAATGCCGACGCAAGCAGCGACGTGCCGAAGTTGAAGAAGATGACGAATACTCCCAGGCCAAACAGCCCGAACACGACAGACGGCACGCCGGCGAGATTTGCGATCGCCAGGCGGATCGTGCGCGTGAGGCGGCCGGCGCGGGCGTACTCGCCCAGGTATATCGCCGCGCCTACGCCCAGTGGAAACGCGAGCGCGATAGTGAGCAGCACCAGGTAGAGCGTGCCCACGATCGCCGGCCATATCCCGCCCGCCGACATCCGGTTGCGCGGCATCGCCGTCAGGAACTCCCACGAGAGGTGCGGCCAGCCCTTTGCCGCGATATCCAGAATAATGTAACCCGTGGCCGCCACCACGGTATAGCACACCAGCCGCAGCAGCCAGAAAGCAATGAATTGTGTGGCGGACTTGCGGCTCATCACCGACCTCGGAAATGGAATCGGCCGATCAATTTGCGAGCGGCCGTGTTGATTGCCAGCGTCAGCACAAACAGCACCGCACCCACCATGAACAGCGCGTGGTAATGCGTGCTGCCGTAGGGCACCTCGCCCATCTCCGACGCGATGGTGGCCGTCATCGTGCGGATCGGCTGCAGCACGCCGGTGGGGATCACGGGGGCGTTGCCGGTGCACATCAGCACGGCCATCGTCTCGCCCACCGCGCGGCCCAGCCCCAGCATCGTGGCCGCCGTCACGCCCGACGCCGACGCCGGCAGCGTCACGCGCCACGCGGTTTCCCACCGGCTGGCGCCAAGGGCCAGCGAACCCTCGCGAAAGGTTTTCGGCACGCTGCGCATCGCGTCTTCAGAAATCGTTACGATCGTCGGGATCGCCATCAGCGCCAGGATTATCCCGCCCGTCAGAGCGTTGTGCTCCACAGGCGCGCCAAAGATGCTCCGAACCACCTGCCCCAGCACCACGTAACCGAAGAAGCCCATCACCACCGACGGTATCCCCGCGAGCACCTCGATAAACGGCTTGACAAGCTCGCGCTCCCAGCTTGCGGCCGCCTCCGAAAGATACAGCGCCGCCCCCACGCCCACCGGCAGGCCGATCGCTATCGCGATGGCGGTCACCGTCAGCGTGCCGGCGAGGATCGGCAGCAGGCCAAACTCAGCCGCTATGGCGATGGGCGCCCACGTGGTGCCCGTGACGAAAGACCAGAAGCTGTATCTCGCCAGGAACGGCAGGCCGTCCTTCAGCAGGAAAAGCAGTATCAGGCACACTATCACTATCGAGCTGACGCCCGATACGAGGAACAGCAGCCGCATCGCCTGCTCCTTCAGTTGCACGCGGCGGTGCCGCCGAAGCAGGCGAGCGGGGCTTGCGGCAGGTTGTGCAGTATGGTCAGCCATCAGCCGGAAGCCTTCGTGTGATTGGTGGTTTCTATTTCAGCGCACCGGCACGTAGCCGATCTCCTTCAGGATTCTCTGACCTTTGTCGCTCAGGGTGAAATCAATGAACGTTTTCGCGCGGCCCTGCGGCTCGCCCAGCGTGTAGAGCAGCAGCGGCCTGCCGATCGCGTAGCTGCCGTCGCGGATCGTTTCAAAGGTGGGAGTGACAGCCTCGGCCTCGGGCACAGCCTTCACGGCGAGTATCCTCACGTTTGCATCCTGGGCGTAGGCCAGGCCGCTGTAGCCTATGGCGGCCTCGTTGCCGGCCACGCTTTCAACCAGCACGGCGGTCGACGCCATTCGCAGGGCGGCCTTCGCAAATTCCTTCTTGGCCAGCACGTGCTCGCGAAAGAACACGTAGCTGCCCGAGCTGGTGTCGCGCGAGTAGATGATGATCTCCCTGTCTTGCCCGCCCACCTGTTTCCAATTGGTCACCGCGCCGGTAAATATCTTCCGGAGTTGGTCGAGCGTCAGTTCGGACACCGGATTATTCCGGCTCACGATCACCGCTATGCCGTCTTTGCCCACCTCGAATTCCTTCAGCGCCTTGCCGAGCTTCACGGCCGCCTGGATTTCGTTCGGCTCGGCGTAGCGCGACGACATCGCTATCTGCGTGTGGCCGTTTATGATCGCCGATATCCCCGTGCCCGAGCCGCCGCCGGTCACCGACATCCTGATCTCCGGATGATCCTTCTTAAACTGCTCCGTCCACGCCTCGCCCACGTGAAGCATAGTGTCCGAGCCTTTGAGCGTCAGTTCATCGCTCTTTTTCCCGCAGCCGGCGATAGCAGCCAAGATCATTCCCGCCGCAACAATCATTC
>DATLAR010000157.1:0-31021 GCA_035527355.1 Planctomycetota bacterium | reverse complement strand
GCCGCAGTTCAGCGTGAGGTCCGGCGTGAGGCTGAGGCTGTAGGCGTCTACGGGGTGCTCGGCCGTGGGCCGCACTGCCGTCTCGGTGCCGGATGCGGCGGCGATGGAGTATTCCACCACGCCCTTTTCGGCCACGAGCGCCGCCGGTATGCGGGCGGCGTATTCGTTTTCGCCGCCTGCGGTCATCGGCACCTTCGCGAATTCAGCGGCGCCTTGCCGGCGGCATAGCAGAAAAACCTCCGGCTTCACCGTACCGCCATGCACGCGGACGGCTATCTCGGGCTCCACGCCCGCCAGCGAGCGGATCACCGGCGTGAAATCGATCGTCAGCGGAAGACGCGGCGCGCACTGAACGCCCTCGGTCAGCTCGGCCGGCGTGAGCACGCCCAGCCACTTGCCGTTTACGATCACCTCCTTCGTGCGGTCGCACCGCAAGAAGCGCACGAGTGCGGGCTGCGCCCACGTCATCGGGCTGATGAGGTCGAAGTTCACGCTTCGCTCGTCGGCGATCAGATTGCTGATGGTGCACGCGTTGATCCCGCGGCCCTGCCCTGACGCGGCATCGATCACGGCATCGCCCAACGAAGAACGGATTCTCCGCGCCAGCGACAGCACCGCTGCCGAGGCAAGGCGGTCGTCGTGGTCGCCGGCCAGGCCGGCGAGCGCCGCGCGCAGGGCGGCAACGCCGCGTTCGAGAGAGATGATGCTGCCGGTGAGCGCGAAATACTCGCAGAAAGCAGCGGCGGCCTCGGCCTGAAGCGCCGGGCTGATGCTCTCGCCGAAGTTCAGCGACGGCAGCGAGCCGAACGGCGTGCCGGCCCATTGGCAGCCCCAGGCATCCTGGTAGAGCGCCAGGTAGCCAACGACCTCCTCGCCCAGCGCAAGATACCTTTTCTTGCCGGTGTGGCGGTAGATCGCGGCGCAGCCCTGCGCCGCGCTGATCATGCTCGAGATGCTTTGCGGATACTGCCCGCTGAACGGATCGTCCGGCGCACGCCTGCTGCGGTGGTCCACCCATCGGCCCGCGGGCAGCACCTCGTACTGGATGAACTGCAAAGCGGCCATCGCGCCGACGGCATAGCACTCCTCGTTTGTTGCGCCATAAAGGGCCGCGAAAAACGCCGCCGACTCGGCCGACGCGGAGCCGCGGTCGTAAAGCGGCCCCTCGAGCGGCAGCAGGTCGTCGGCGCTCAGCCACGCGGGCACGCAGCCCGACGGCAACTGCACGTGCAGCAGGAGGTCGGCGTAGGCCTTGCACCTCTGCAAGATCGCATCGTCGTCGCCGGCAAACGCCTCATGCCAGCGGAGCAGCCAGCGGCCGGTGTTTGACGAGAGGCTGGTGGAGAAGCAATTCTCAGGCGTGCCGGGCGGTGTTGGCGGCGGCTGAGCGGGGTCGGCCGGATTGATCGCGGCGGGGAAAACCGGCCTGGATGCGCCCTGCCCATCCGTTAAAAGCTTCACGAGTTCCGCGGCGTTCTGCATCAGGCGGTCGTCTTCGCGGCCGCGCAGCGCCAGCGCGTATGCAAGGGCCACGTGCTGGCCGCTGTCGTTGAACTGCAGTTCGGGTGCCTCCACCAGCCGCGCAACTCCGTCGCAGAGGTTCGCGCACCAGTCCGAAAGCGTTTTCTGCTGCAGAGCCACCTGCGCCACGTGATCGGGCTTCGGCAGATTCTTCCACAGGAAATCGGCAACGGCTCGATAGCCGGCGCGCGGCGGCGCCTGGGCATCCAGCAGCAGGTAAAAGCCATAGCGCAGCGTGGTATTGGCCAGCTCCTGGGCCATTGTGGGCTGATGATGGTGGGCGATCTCGCCGCGCGGCGCGTAATCCAGAAAGCCGTAGCACAGCCACGTGAGCGCAGATGAGGCATCGAGGCTGAGAGAAGCTTTCATCCGGCGGTTGGTGCGCAGCATCGACACGTCGGCTACGAGGGCCGCGAGGCATGGGCCTTTCTGCACGATCAGAGCAGGCGAGCCGAAGGCCGTATCGCCGATCACGTCGTGCTTCTGCGGCCGGAGGCGCGGCGCCCAGGTGAAATCGGGCCGCTTGTCTTCCGGCGGCTTCTCGCCCTCCACGGGCGGGTCGGCCTCGCCGGGGTCGAACGCCAGGCTGCTGAGCATCTGCTGCACAAACCGCCTGCCCTTCAGGGCGTTTTCCACCGTGATGTGAACGTGCGGCGACGCGGCGGGCAGCGAAATTGTGGTGGTGACTTGCTGCTGGTTCCAGCTTGCGCCAAGGGTAACGTCCACGCCATCGGCGGTGTTACGGACGATCTGGGCCGATGCGTATCCCAGCGGCGACGGCGCCCCGCCCCACGCCCACGCGGTTGCGATTTCCTCGCCCTGCCGCCCGGCGCGCAGGATCATCCGCCACAAGCCTCCGGCGTCGCGTGCGTAAAACTGGGGCCGGAAACCGCCCGGAGTAGAGCGGATCACGACTCTGACGCTGCCGTTGTCGAAGCTTAGATTACCATCGGCGAGTGAAATGGATATGTTTGGCGAGCGCGATTCGATAACGGCATCGGGCCCGGGCAGGCCCCCGCCGCCGATCACGAGAGCCGGCCGCGGCTCGGCCGGCCGCGGCTCCGCCGCGCTCTGCGAGCCGGCCTCCCGTTCCGGCGCGGGCTCCTGTGCCGATGCGGCTCCGGCCGCAATCAGCGATGCTATGAAACCGACGACAAAATATCTCATCCCGAAAGCCTTGGCCGCTGCTCTGAAATATCCGCTCTGTAAACTATGTTATCGTCATTAACCTTTCGGTTCAATATTGTTTTCAACTTTTCCGCCGCTCGCCCTGCACGCCGGCGGAATCGGCAATCGAAATGAGAATGAACCGGCAGTTCGCGCCGATATAATAGGAATAGCGAGGGCATCGAAATCCATTACACGGAGATGTGAAATGACAAACGCAAAGACACTAAAAACGGCAAGGAGATCGCGAAGCTGATTGGCTTTGCGGCGCCCAAGGAATACATCGCCTTCATCGAATCCGCCAAAGCCAAGGCGCGGCAGGATTAAGTGCACACCCGGCTTCAGTTTACGTCTTCCGCCGGCCCCAGAGCAGCAGGGTGGCGGTGGCGGAGATGGCGGCAAGGCCGACGATGAGGAAGAACGCGGGCCCCCATTCCGACTGGAAGGGCAGGGCTACGTTCATCGAGAAAAGCGCTACCACGAGCGAGGGCGTCATGATCGCGATGGTGATGAGCATTAGCTTTCGCATGATCACGTTGAGGTTGTTGCCCACAATCGATGCTCGGGCGTCCATCAGGCTGGCGATGATGTTCGAGAAAATCTCGGCCTGCTTCATGCACTGAGAGTTTTCAATGACAATGTCGTCGAGAATCTCAAGCTCATCCTTGGTGAAGCCGATGCGTGCGGCGCTGTTGCGCATTCGCTCCAGCAGCGTGCTGTTGGAGTGGATGAAGTTGAGATAGTACACGAGGCTTTTTTCGAGGGTGAACAGGTAGATGAGGTGGCGGTTTTCCATCGCGGTGTTGATCTCCCTCTGGAGGTCGTCGGAGATCATGCTGATGCTTTTGAGGTGATCGCGAAAATGCACCACCGCGCCCAGGATCAGCTTCAGCAGCAGTGTGAGGTTGCTGTTTACGCGCGTGAGCGGCACGCTGTCGAACAGCGGCACGTCGTCGGCCGCGACGAGCACGAGGCGTTCTTTGAACGCGAACGCGCCCACCGATCCGCCCCGGAATACGAATTGGTCTTGCGAGGTGCGGATGCGGGGGCGGCTGTAAATGATCGCCACGTGCTCCGGCTCGAATTCAACGCGCGACAGCTCGTCGGGGTCGAGCGCTGAAGTGAAGGTGTGCTCGTCGATTTTCAGATTATCGACGCAGTATCGTTTTTCCGCTTCGGTGGGGTTGATGAAAACCGTAACCGCGCCATCGCCTTCGGGCACCTCGACAAGTTTGCCGTTGGTCAAGCGATAGCACTTTTGCATGTGGCGTTTCCCCGGGAAGCCATTGAGACACGGTGAGAGAGTGCATATAGTTTAGCTATCCGGGGCGCGTTTTTCAATGGTGTTTGGTTCAGGGCCCCTCCGGCTTTGCCGGATTCAGACCAACTGCCGCATTTTCATCTTGAGGAGGATCAGCGCGTGGCGGCGGATCTGGCAGACCCGCGATTCCGTGATGTTGAACAGCTCGCCGATCTGTTTCAGGAGCATGCCTTCAAAATAATACAGCGTTACTACCAGCCGCTCCTGCTCGGGAAGCTGCATGATGGCGTCGGCCAGCATTTTCTTCTTCTCTTCCAGCTCCATCAGGCCGGTGGGGCTGTTGCTGCGCGGATCGGCAATGAGATCGACCATGCGGAATCCCTCGTCTTCCCCGGCCGATGCCTTGCGGTCGTACAGCGAAGTAACGGTAGCCATGTTTTCCACCTTCATCAGCGCGTCTTCAAGCTCGCGCTCGTCGAGGTTCAGCGCGCCGGCGAGCTCGGCGGTGGTGGGCATTGCATCGTGCTCGGCGCAAAGGGCGGCCCGCGCCTCGCGGATTTCGCGCGCCTTCTTGCGCAGCGATCGCGGTACGAAATCACGCGAGCGAAGCTCGTCTATCACCGCACCGCGGATACGCAGCACCGCATACGTCTCAAACTTCGCGTCTTCGCGCGGGTTATACCGCTCGATCGCGTCCACCATGCCGAATATGCCCGCCTCCATCAGGTCTTCGCGGTCAACATGCGATGGAAGCTGCGCGGCCAGGCGGTTCACCACGTGGCGCACCAGCGGCATGCAGCCCAGGATCAGCTCCTCCATCAACAGGGGGCTGCGGTGCTCGTGGTAGTGCTCCCATACTGTTTTAAGCGTTCTTGTTTCTTGCATTTTGTCGCCTGCTTCCTCTCTCCTGAAGCGAATGCCGGCAGTGCCCGAGGCTCGGGACTGTTCTTATTACGAGCACGGCCGGAACTCCACGCCTTGCGAATCTTCATCGTCATACGCATGGTAACATCATCCTGCGAACCGGGCTATCGCCGCCGGTTTATCTTTCGCATAATCTTCATCGGCAAGAGCTGCTCAGCCGCGCTTGCCGGGCAATCGCCGCGAATGGCCGCCAGCCGCACGGCCATCTCCAGCTCGCGAGTGTTGCCGGGCCAGTCGTACTGGGCCAGCTCATCCCAGCCGCCGTCCGGCCTGTGCATGCCCAGCTCGTCCATCATCGCGCCCGCCAGCAGCGGAATATCCGTGCTGCGCTCGCGCAGCGGCGGCAAAAACACCTGCGCCGAGTTTATCCGGAAGAACAGATCGCGCCTGAAGCTCCCCTTCTCGATCTGCTCGTATGGGTCTTTGCTCGTCGCGCAGATCAGCCGCGCGTCGAAGTGGTCCTCCAGTATCCGCAGCAGCTTGGCCTGTATCGCCGAGCCGATCTCGGTCACCTCGTCGAGAAAAACCGTGCCGCCGCCGGCCAGCCTGCACAGACTCACGGGCCCGCACAGCTTCTCGGCCAGTTGGTTCTCGGGCAGCCGGCAATCCACGCGGATAAACGGCAGGTTCTTTCGGCCGCTGGCCTTGTGCAGCAGCCGCGCCACGCGGTCGGTTTCCGTGCCGAGCTCGCCGAGTATCATTACGGGTGCGTCGGTTTGGGCCACCTTGCCCACCTGCCTCAGTATTTCCATCATCCGCGAATCGCGCGTGGCAACGGCCGCCGGCCCTAGAATTGCCTCAAGCTCGCCCCACAGGTATCTGTTCTGCTCCAAGAGCAGCTTCTGCTCGCCAAGCCGGTGCAGCAGCAAGCTCACGGATTCGGTGGAAAACGGCTTGGTGAGGAAATCCCACGCACTCGTTGAGAGCATGGCCATGTAACTCTGGGCGCTGCCCGACTCGATGGTGAGCACGAGAGGCAGGGCCGACGCCTGCGCGCGAAGCTTGTGCAGGAAGCCGCGCTCCCACATGTCCAGCGTGCCGCTGTCTACGATTGCCGCCTCGCAGCCATCAGACACGCATTCCAGCAGCTCTGCGCCGTCGTATGCCGCCATCACCTCGCAGCCCGATGCCCTCAGGGCTTCCGTCAGGGCTTGCCGGTCTGCGTTATTGTTCTGTATGATTGCCGTCTTGCTTATTACCATAGCTTGCTTTCCACGCCTTTGATCCGGCCGGGCCGGAAGCTTCAGGTTTCTTCGCCACGCCGTCTTTCTGTTCGTTTTCCCGGATCCGCTCACGTTGGCTCGCCCGCGGTGCAAACCGCGCGGGGGCACTGCTCGAAGCCTGCATCCTCTTCTTCCGCGTCCTTGCTTTCTTTCAGGCTTTCGCGGATCGTTTCCAGATCAACCGTTCGCCTCAGCGGGAACCTGCTGAGCATCACCATCAGGCTCGCCCCCTGCTTGTGCAGCTCGGCGGATGCCGCTTCGAGTGCCGCAAAGCCGTCGAGGTCGATCGTCTCCACGCCGGTGAAGTCCAGCACGTGTTTTCCGCGGCTGCCCGCCGCCGCGGCCAGAGCATCGCGCAGATGCCGCGGGTTGCCATCCTCAAGTGCGCCCGAGAGCTTTGGCCTGTCATTCATTTTGTTGCACCTTCTTCAGCATTCTCACCGTTGTGCCTTGGCTGCCCGATGCTATCGTAAAGCGATCCACCAGCCTGGCGGCGCGAATGAGGCCCATCGTTGGCTGCGCCCTTGGCCCCAGCGAGCCGTCGGGCAGGAAATACTCGCGGCAGTTGAAGCCGCGCCCATTGTCCAGCACTATGATCTCCAGCAGATCGTCGCGGCTGGAAATCTCCATCGCCACCTGCCCGTCATCGTTGCCGTAGGCATAGGTGCAGGCATTCAGCACCAGCTCGCCCACCGCCCGTGCAAGCTCGTTGCACGTCTTCGGGCAAAACCCCAGCTCGCGGGCAACCCGGAATATGCGGGCCTCAGCCGCGAGAACGGCATCCGGTGTGGCGTTCATCACGAACCGCAGCGTAGCGGCAGGTTTCCGGCTTATCTTGGTAGTCATCTCGAACCGTCCTCTCTGTCGTATTTCCAGAGCAACCGGCGTGCCCAAAGCAGAGGCTGATGCGCAGAAGCGGCGGATTCCACCGTGCGCACGCGAAAAGGCCGGATGCAATCGCGTGAGCCGCCGCGCGCGGCACCCGGCGAAAGAACGCCGCGAGTAGCAAAACCGCCGCATGCAGCCGCCGCCTCACCGCAAGCCCTTACACAGCAAGCATTTAAGATGCTTTCTACATTTTGTGATGGCGCCTCTACAGCTTTGGTAGCAACCGCGAGTTGAAGCATTGCAGCCGGGATCTTTTCTTTCATCTCAAAGCTCCTCACACGTGCTCTCGTCGAAGGTGGTGGTCTCGGTGTCGTCGTCGGTGAAACCCAATTCCTCTGCCAGCCTGTATTCGCCGGGAAACGAAAGACCTTCCGCCGCAAACATATGCCGTACAAAAGGTTCTTTCGTATCTGATGTGCATCTGCTGCACACCCGATGGCAGCGATCCGTCCAGAAACGCCTGCCGCAGCGCAGGCAGGTGAGCTTCTTTCGCCTGAGGTTCATGGTGCGAGCATTCACTGGTAGTCTCCTGGTTCAGCCGGCTGTGCAAAGCCATTCCACAGCAGTCGATAGATGACTTATGCAAATTGCATGCCGGGGCCGTTTGCAGTATGAGCGATGTTAACGCGGGGGAAACCAACGCGAGCGAAGCCGCGTGGCGGGCGAGGCGGGTGCGCGATGTACCTGCGCCCGGCAAATCCTCCGAATTCCCTTTCCTGTTGGCCGGGCATCCAATATAATAGTTCTTTTCCCGGCATTGCTTTTCTGGAGATGCGTCTTGCGGATATTCCCGGTTGTTCTTCTTCTGCTGTTGCTTGCGGGTTGCTCGGCCGATACCAGCACGCAGGCGCTCACAAGCTGCGTGGTAGCACACGGCACCGAGGGGCGTGTCGTCTCGCTGGAAAGCCATTCGCTAGCCGGTGTTGTGTCGGCGGGCTTCTATTTCAAAACGGATTCGGGCGATTGGAAAGAAGGCCCCAGCTTCACCGGCGGAATGCGCGCACTCGCCCTGCATCAGCAAGAGCTTTTTGGCCTTGGGCCCGAGCAAGCCGCCGAGAAAACCACTTCGGACGTTTACGACCTCGAAGGTAATTTCATCCGGCACATAAAATGGGACCACCGCTGGAAACCAATAGCCGCGGCGTCGCTCGGCGAGAACCTGTGGGTCTTCGGCCTCGATGCCCCGCCCGACAACACCCCCGAATGGCGGCCGCGCGTAATCAACGTGGCCGTGCTGCAGGATAACGCCTGGGTAGATCGCCGCGACCTGGCCCTCACCGGCGTTTCGCTGGCCACGTCCGACGTTCTAGTGCTCGACACCCCCGGCAATGCCGCCCTTCAACTGGCATGGCTGTCGTCCGATCAGGCTCCGGCCGTGGCGCGGGCTGCATTTGACGGCGCAAATTGGCAGAAGCTGCCCGCGCTGCCCTTGCGCGCGGCCGGCGCGCGGCTTGCCGCCGCCCACGACGGCTCTGCGCTGCTCGTGTTCGTTCACAACGGCGAGTCTTCCATCACCACGAAGAATCCCGTACTTGCCGCCCGCATACCCGACGGTGCCACGGCCGCCGATACAGCCGCCGTTCAGTTTGCGCCGATCGAGAATCTCGCCGACGGTTTCCTGGCGCACACAAACAGGATCGCCGCGGCGCACTCAGCAGGAAAAACTATGCTCTTCATGCTTCACAGCGGAGGGCTGAACATGGCCGAGATCGCCGGCCACCGTGCCGTCGCACGCGGCTCGCTTATCGATCTGCCGCTGTTCCAGCGGCTCGAAGCCCCGCTCACGCTCGCGCTGATGGTCGCCGCGTATTTCGTCATACTCGGGCTTTCCATTCGCAGGTCGCGCAAATGGCCGCACAAGGTCGAGGTTGAGGGGCGGCAGGCGGCGCTGGCCGGGTGGAAGCTGCGAGTAGGCGCTTTCATGCTCGATTCCGCGCTTGTGGGCCTCGTGGCGTTTGTGGCCCTTTTCAACACAAACGCCGATATACTTTCGCAACTGATGACCGTAGTGGTGGGGGCCGATTCGCTTACGGCTGCGCTACTGTGGCTGTTGTGGGTGCTTTATTTTGTGCTGCTGGAAAAGCAGGCCGGGCAAACTTTCGGCAAGTGGATGCTCGGCATCGCCGTTGTAACCACCGATCTGAAGCCGCCACGCCTCAAGCACGTGCTGATACGCAACCTCGTGCGGCTGATCGAGCCGGCAATCGTGGGCCTGGTGGTAGCCTTGAACCTCAAGACGGCCCAGCGCATCGGCGACGTGTTTGCCGGCACGCTCGTCATTCGGGTGCCCCGAAAAAAAAGCGACACGGAAAAACCGAAAGAATGATCCTGGCGGAATTGCTGACGAAAATCACCGCATCAGGGCGGGCCGCAGCGAGGAAGCGCGATTCTGTTTCCGAAAGATCGAGATTTGCCGGGAGGACCTGATGAAAATCCGCTTGCGCAAGCCGGAATTGCCGCAGATGGCCGTAGGCCTGGTATCGGGCCTGATGCTTTTTCTGGCGTTTGATCCCGCCGCAATTGCGCCGCTGGCCTGGGTGGCGGCTGTGCCCCTGCTGTGGCTGGCGGCGCAGCACCCCGTGAAGGCGCTGTGGGCCGGCTATATCGCCGGCGCCGTCTTCTTCCTCGGCGGCCTCGCATGGGTGGGCCACGCCACAGCGGCCGGGGCCATTTTACTCGGGCTGTTCCTCGGCCTCTACGTGATGTCATTCGCCTGGGCGGCCGGCGCCATCAAGCAGCGGCTGCGCATGCCGTTGGCGATTGCAGCACCGCTTGCCTGGGTAACGCTCGAAGCCATCCGGTCGAACTTCATGACCGGCTTCCCTTACCTGCTGCTCGGCCACAGCCAGATCGGCAACCTGCGCCTGATGCAGATCATCGACGTCACGGGCGTCTACGGGGTGTCGTTCATCGTGATGTGCGTAAACGGCCTGATCGCCGACTTCTTTTTCGTGCCCAAAGGCCGCGTGCCAAGGCAGGCCATGATTTCCGCGGGCGTGGTGGCCGTGCTGATCGGCGGGGCAGTCTTGTATGGCCATCTGCGCATCAAGTGGCTCAACACGCAGCCCGGCCCCGAGGTGGCCATCGTTCAGGCCAATATCCCGCAGGAGATCAAGAACGAGTACACACTCGACGAGGCCCGCAAGGCGCTGGTGAAGCACCAGAATCTTACCAGCGAATGCATGCGGCACGCCGAAAACCGGTTGAACCCCGAGCTGCCTCCGCCGCTCGTCATCTGGCCCGAAACCGCCCTGCCCGGCATTTACAACCACCCCGACAATTGGGTGATAGAATATCGAGCCAGCCTCGACAGCCAAATGATGGGCAAGCTGGGTGTGCGCAAAATGCTGCTGGGCGCAATAATGAAGGACGGCGACGGCGAGCAGCGGGACATCCGCAATTCGGCCCTGCTGCTGCACGGCCAGGCCAGCGAGCCCGAGCGCTACGACAAAATGCACCTGGTGCCGTTCGGCGAGTACATTCCGCTGCGCGGGCTGCTGCCGTTTATGAAAACCGTGGTGCCAATCGATGTGCCGTTTTCCAGCGGCAGCGAATACAAGCTGTTTGAACACGAAGGCCACAAGTTTGGCGTAGTCATCTGCTACGAGGATGTTTTTCCGGGGCTGGTCAGAAAATTCGTGGCCAAGGGCGCAGTGTTCATCGTGAATATCTCGAACGAAGGCTGGTTCTTCAAGAGTGCAGAAGCCGACCAGCACCTGGCCATCGCCCGATGCCGTGCAATCGAGAACCGCGTGGGGCTGGTGCGCGGCACAAACTCCGGCATCAGTTGCCTCATCGATCCGGCCGGGCGCATCGAAAAGGTGATCGAGCGCGACGGCGAGCGCAAGCTGGTTGAAGGCTGGCTCACCGGCCGTGTAACGCTGGGCGAGGGCGGCGCCGTGTATACAAGGATCGGCGACACCTTCGCATTAGTGTGCATCGCCGCCACCATTGCCGCCGGCATTGCGGCCGTTGTGACCGCACGACGCGAACTGGCCGCCCTGCCAAAGCCCAGGAATATTCAGGGCCGCGGCGGCTCCAGCCGCCGAAAACGCTAACACCTTCCGCAATGCAGGCTGCATCGGTCCATGGTGTTCAGCGAAATTTTTGAAACTTTTCCACTTGACATGCTCATCTAAGGCGATATAATACATCGGTTGACCGGTATTGCCGGTACTATTTCCTTTGCACAATTTTTGTTTCTCAGGCGCACAAGAGGCACACGAGGGACAGGTTCAATGAGCACCCTATCCAAAGCGTTCGTTGTGGTCAATCTTCTGTTGGGCGTTGCCTTCCTGGCTGTGAGCTCCGTGAATTTCGCTCAGCAGCAGGATTGGAGGGCAAGGCATGACGAAAACGTGAAAAAGGGCAACGATCTGCTCCAAGCGGCAGAAAGCGTAAACAAGCAGTTGCACACCATTGTAACCGACCGCACGGAGAAGATTGCCACTCTCCAGGCCGCCATCGGCAACCAGAACGTGGCCTTCGAAGCCAGCCAGCGCGAGATCGCCCGCCTCAAAGCCGACCAGGCAACCCTGAGCAGCAACCTTAGAGAACTCACCGACAGCTACAAGAAAATGCAGCTTACCGACACCGCCCGGCAGGACGAACTGAAGGAAGTGAAGGCCCAGCTCGACAGGGCCCAGGGCGCACTCGAAATCGCGGAAAAAGGCAAGACCGCCGCCCAAGACGAACTGCTCAAGCTCGGCGAGCAGAATTCCGACCTCAAGCGCCAGATCGACAACCTCGCACACAAGATCCAGGAGCAGACCGTTCAGATCACCTCCAACGAGCGGATCATCGACGCATACCTCAAGGCCTATCCCTCGCTCGCACAACTGAAGATCAAAGACGGCGCCACCGTGCCGCCGCCCATCGATGCCAAGGTTGAAGACGTCGACGATAACATCGGCATCGTAGTGCTCAGCGTAGGCGCCGAGCAGAAGGTTGAAAACGGATTCACGTTCTACGTCTACCGCGATTCCGATTATATTGCCCTCGTTGAGGTTACGAAGGTGCACGCACAGAAAAGCATCGCAACCATCAACCAGGAAATGAGCAAGAGCAGAATTCAATCGGGCGACAGCGCCACCACCCGCATCGGCGCGTTCTGAGACCAGGGAGCAAAAGATAGAATGGCCAAAGTACTCGTACCGCCCAAAAATAACGTTTACACGGTAATGGCAATCGTTACCGCTCTCGTGTTCATTGTAGGCATAGCCCTTCACGCTTCCGAGCTGGGCAAATACAAGGTGAAAACCGAGATTCCGTCGGTGATCGAGCCCACTATCATCGGTGCCGAAGGTGTGCCGGCGATCAGCTCCGCACCTGTCGGAGCACGCATTCCCGAAGCGGACGTCGACGTGCCGGTGATTGATGACGACGATGACAACGAGCCTGAGCCTGCAGACGACGACGCTCCTGCGGATGACGATGACGCCGATGCGGACGACGATGACGTCGAGGCTGACGACTAACTCCGGCCCGACAGTACCGGCGGCAGCGCCGGCGGCCGATAAAGCCCGCAGGGCTCCGAATAGATTTCAGCAACATTTCTCTATGCGCGAGGGCCGACACAAGCTTGATTCCAAAGCCGCCGGCCACGCGCATTGTTGCATGTTCGGCTCAAGTTGCAGGCAGGCACTAGCTCACATTCCAAACAGCCCTGCAAAGGTTGTAAAACAAGGATACTCGCGGGGCAACTGAACAAGGGGACGGCGGGGATAAATGTTCTCACTGCTCAAGAGCTTCATCGGCCTCTTCTCCACCGATATGGGCATTGACCTCGGAACGGCCAACACACTCATCTGTGTGCCGCGCCAGGGCATCATCCTCATGGAGCCTTCGGTTGTCGCCATCTCCAAACGCACCAACAAGGTGCTGCGCAACGGCGAGGCCGTGGGGCACATGGCCAAGGAGATGCTCGGCAAAACGCCGGGCAACATCGTAGCCATTCGCCCGCTCAAAAACGGTGTGATCGCCGACTTCGACGTTACTCAGGCGATGCTCCGCTACTTCATCAAGAAGGTTCACCACCGCCGGTGGCTGTCGCGCCCGCGGGTTGTCATCGCCGTGCCCAGCGGTATCACGATGGTAGAAAAAAAAGCCGTTCACAACGCCGCCGAGCAAGCAGGCGCACGCAAAACATACACCGTGCCCGAGCCGCTCGCCGCCGGCATCGGCGCCGGCCTGCCAATCACCGAACCAATCGGCAACATGATCGTCGACATCGGCGGCGGCACTACCGAAGTAGCCGTGATCACCCTGGGCAACATCGCCACCAAGCAAAGCCTTCGCGTGGCTGGCGACGACTTCGACGAGGCAATCGTAACCTACGTGAAACGCTCCTACAACGTTGAAATCGGCTTGCCCACCGCCGAACGAATCAAGATGCAGATCGGCTCCGCTTTTCCCCTGCAAGAAGAGCTCTCGATGGAAGTGCGCGGCCGCCACCACCTCACCGGCCTGCCCACTCGCATCACCTTCACCTCGCAGGAAGTGCGCGAAGCCCTCAAAGAGCCTATCGATTCCATCATCCTCGCAATTCGCACCACACTGGAGCAAACCAACCCCGAACTCGCGGCCGACCTGGTCGACCGCGGCATCGTCCTCGTTGGCGGCGGCAGCCTGCTTCGCGGGCTGGATAAATCCATCGAGGAGAAAACCGGCCTGCCCGTCCGCGTGGCCGACGACCCCCTCACCTGCGTTGCACGCGGCACCGGTATGATCCTCGACCAGCTCTCCGAGCTCAAAGACGTTCTCGAAGGCTGGGATGAGCACTTTTATTGATCCGGCGGCGGCTCATCGCACTGCACAACATTGACCTCGGCGGCTTAAAGCGGTGAATACCAGGCGCACCCATCTTGTCCTCATCATCCTCGCTGTCGCCACCTTCATGGTCACCCTTCTGCCCGACGACCGCCACCGCGAAATCAAAGGCACCATCGCCGGCTGCACCGCACCTGCCCAGGGTAGCGTGGCCTTCATCCGCGCCGGCCTGCTCGACCTCACCGCAACGATGGAGCGCCTCTTTTCCGGCTCGCCCGAAACAGCCGAGATCGACCACGCCCGCGACGAAGCCGAAAAGCTCCGCCAACTGCTGGTAATCGAAAAAAGCAAACGCCTCGAGATGGAAAAAACAATAGCCGGCTTCGCCGCATTCACGGAATTCACCGAAGCCTACGGACACGAAAAATACAGCGTAGTACCGGCCGCGATCATAGGACGCGACCCCTCCGCAATGCAATCGGTGGTAGTGATCGACAAGGGCACGGCCGACGGCATCCGGCGCGGCGCCGGAGTGGTATGGGGCTATGCGGCCGTGGGAGTGGTGGCCGAGGCGCGAAGCCATTCTTCGCTGGTAAACCTGCTCACAAGCCCCGCGTGCAGAATTCCGGCATACATCCAGCGCACCGGCGAGAGCACGCTGGTTGAAGGCGACATCAGCGACACCCTCCGCATGCCGCACATATTCCGCGAGCGCGTCAAAAACGCCGACTACTGCCTCACCTCCGGCGAGCTCGGCACCTTCCCGCGAAACATCCTCATCGGCCAGGTAGCCGCCGTCTCGCTCGCGCCCGGCGAACTCTTCCAGCAAATCGCCATACGCCCCCACCTGAACCTCTCCGCCCTCCAAACGGTCATCGTTCTCGTTGGGCCGGAGTGGAACCTGCTGGAGAAGCAGTAGGCTCTGGAACGGGCCGGAAGTTCGGAAGAAGCGCTTATGCCAATGATTCCAGCGCTATTCTCGGTACGCAGAAAAGCCTGACAGCCCGGCGAAAGCAGGCTCTATATGCCGGGCAAAGGCCCTATCCGGCTGGTCAACCACTGCCCTGCTACGGCCGCTGATGCCCCCGGCCGGAAGATATCCGCCTCGCGCCGGGATTTTTTCTATTGACAAACGCCCCGATTCGGATAAAATCTGTTGACTCAGTCTCTGTAGATCAGCCACACAATTAACCTTTGAGGAGGTGTAAACGTGGTCAGGCGCACACACGCACGCGGCAGGCAGAGCCAATCTTCAGTAGCACTGCCTCTCTTCATCGTTCTGTTTGTCTTTACCTTCGCCATCATGGTTTACACCATCATAAGCTGGCGCAAGCTCGACGCGATGATCCACGGCTCCCAAGCCAAAGCCTCGGACTACGACAAGGTGGAGAAAGACGGCAACAAGTATCTTGGCTACGTTTTCCAGCTTGAGGAGAAGGACGAGAAGCTCAGAAAGGAGATTAGCGAGAAGAACAAGCTCGAGAGCGTAATAGGCATGTCGGGCTTGAATGAGATCGAAGACAAGCTGAAAGACCTCAGAGATGACCTGGGCAAAGCCTACCAGCGAACCGGCGATTCCGACACCTTCGTAGTGATGATACGGCGGCTCCAGGAAAGAGCAAACGCATTGCAGGGGCAGCTTGGCATTGCAAAGCGAAGCCAGGAAGATGCCGAAAAAGACGCCGGACAATGGAAAGAAACAGCAGAAGAGAGCGCCAGGAAGCTCGACGTCGAAGTTGAGAGGATTCGGAAAGAATACGCGCGCAATCTCGAAGTGCTCAATGATTCCATAGCCACCAAGGAAACAAGGATCACCGAACTCCAAAACCGCATCGTTGAAATCTCCTCTGAATTCGACAAAGAGCGCGACAAGACGAAGTCCGAGCTCACCCTCGCCAACCGCGAGCGGCAGCGCCTCGCCAAGGCCCTCGAAAACCTCCAGAGCAAGAAGATCGGCGGCACCGACTACAACGTTGATTACGACGAGGTGGACGGCGTGGTTTACAGCGTAGACAACACCGGCGAAGCGTGCGTGGTGGACGTAGGCCGCCGGCAGGGCGCACAGGTGGGGCTCCAGTTTATTGTTTATGAAACCAACGCAAGCGGCAAGCGCATCGAGAAAGGCACCGTCGAACTCAAGAGAGTTGACGAGAATCAAAGCTACGCCGGCGTAACGTCATTGAAAGACAAGCTTAACCCCATTCTTGTCAACGATATCATTATCAGCCCCATCTTCAAGCGCGGCGAGCCCATCATCTTCGTGTTTGAAAAGAACATCGACCGCGCCGAAAGGGCCGTGTGGACTAAGAAGATCGAGAAATTCGGCAACAAGGTGGCCGACACCGTTTCGTCCGACACGAGCTATGTGGTCATCAAGGATATGCCCGGCGACATAGCGATGCAGGCAGGCACCTGGGGTGTGCGCGTCATCAACATCACCCATATCGCGAAAGTGCTTGGCGAGCACTAGAACCGCACGCCACGCAGCAACAAAACCACAACCGGGCACCCACTCATTCGGGCGCCCGGCTCTTTTTCGCCTTTCGGCTCTGCCAAATCTTCAAAAAAATCGGCATCCGAGGTGGACAAATCAACAAAATAGGGATATAATGCTTATAGAGAGCTCGATATCCCAACAAAGCAGGCTACGCCAATGAGAACCACAATCCTGATCTGCACGATCATCATCTTTGCGGCCGCCGCATTCGGCGCACCGTCCGTGCAGATCAGCGGAGCCTACGGGTGGCAAACCATCGGCGGAATCTTCTTCGGCAACCAAGGCACCGGCATCCAGGCGATTGTGCAATCCGACGATCCCGTCAGCCGCGTCGAGTTCTACCTCGGCTCCTTCCTCTACCGCACCGAAACCCTGGCACCCTACACATTCAACGGCGATTTCCAAGGGACCTACTTCGGCTGGGACACTACCGTCTTCCCGAACGGCCGCTACACTATAACCGCCGTAGCCTTCGACACTTTCGGATATGCGGGAATGGCTGCCTTGGACCTTTACATTTTCAACAACCGCCCGCCTGCCACCGCCTGCTCGGCCAACGTTACCAACGGGATCGTTCCGCTCACCGTTGCGTTCACCGGCACCGCCTCGGACCCCGATAACCAAACGCTCGTCTTCAACTGGTCGTTCGGCGACGGTTCCCAATCCAACCTCCAAAGCCCCGTCCACACCTACAACAACCCCGGCGTGTACATCGTGAGATTCACGGTCGGCGACGGCTTCACCACCGTTTTCGACCGCATGTCCATACGAGCCGGGCTTCTTCCACTGCTCGAAGTTAATGGGCTTGTGGTGGCCGAAGCCGAAGATTATGACCTCTGGCTCGACGCGGGCGTGGACGAGGAATGGGCGATGCGGCAAGACAAGCCCGGCTTCTCCGGACAGCGCTTCGTGCAGTATATCCCCAATGCGGGCGTTACAAGAACAGATGGCTCCGGCCCGAAGCTGCAATACTGGATCGACTTCAAGCAGATCGGCCGCTACTACATCTGGATTCGCGGATACGCCTCCTCCGGAAATGCTTCGTGCAGGCTCAGCCTCAACGGCTCAATCGTTAGTGAAAACATCGCCTGGACAACCTTCGGATCCTGGCAGTGGGTGAACTCGCCAGTCGGCGGCGGCTTGCTGACGATGGACGTGTACAACAGGGGAATGAACATCCTGACGCTCATCGGCCGCGAAGACGGGCTGGCCGTCGACAAAATAGTGCTCTGCTCAGACTCGTCATTTGCAGTAAGCGGCACCGGGCCGGCGCCCTCGCAACGCGCCGCAAGAACGAGCTCATTGGCCGGCGATGCCGATTTTGACGGCCGCGTCAACATCCTCGATCTCATCTTCATCCGCAATCGCATCGGCATGAACGTCGACGTCTCCGACAACCGTTGGGCCGACGTCAACGGCGACCATAAGATCGACGTGCTCGATCTGATCTACACGCGAAACCGCCTCGGCAAGTAGCGGCTCACTTCACCTCAATCTCTGCCACTATGCCGCCCGAGAAACGCGGGCACTGCAGCTCGATGGCACCGGCATCCTGCGTGCCGGCGGCCGGCTCACGCAACGCGCCCGTGCGTGTATCCAGCCATTTCACGGTAAACCGGCCTTTCGGCATACCGATTTTCAGCGGCTCGCCGCCATTCGCAGAGCCAGACAGATACAGCACTGCCCGCTTCAGGTCGGCTTGGGCGCACATCCGCGCCCGCACGTCCTGCGGCACCAGCAGCACCGCGTCGGGCGCCGGTGCCATTGCCGCGAAATCCTCGCTCGATGCCACCCTCTGCAGCACGCGCGCCTCCTCGTCCGTCTGCTCCACAAATTTTGTGCTCTGGGCAATCGACCGCACGCCGCTGCCCGCCCATGATATCATCGCGCCGCGGCCTATCGCCGTCTGCCACAGCAGCGCCGCCGCCTTCATCGGCTCGTCGGGGCAGGGCAGCAGCAGCGCCGCCAAACGGTCGGCCGGCGCCCCGCCCGCGCCGCCTATGATGTCGATCCCCGGCAACGCCCACTGCCGCTCGCCGTCGTCAGCCGCCGAAAGCATCACCGGCCGCTGGCTGTCGCGAAGCAGCTTCAGGTTCCTCTCGACCCAGCCGCGCGCAAACGGCACGGCCGCGCCGCCGGTGTTGAAATTCCTGCACAGCTCGTAAAACACGTTTGCATAGCCGGCGGTGCGGGCGAGCACGTCGTTGATGTAGCTTTCCTGGATGGCCGCGATCAGCGGCGACGTGGGATCGTACACCGCCGGGAAAACGCCCGCCGGCGGCAGCGGGCCATAGCCGCGCTCGCGGATGCGGGCCTCGTCGAAAAGCGTGAGCAGGAAGTATACGCCCTTCCTGTGGCCGTAGGCCAGGATCGCGTCAAGCAGGTCGGCCCGATCCGGCCTGCCCGGGCCAAACTGCAGTGCCTGCAGGTCGATCCGCAGCAGGTTGAATCCGTGCGCGGCGCATGCATCGATCAGCGGCATCCATTCTTCGGCCAAAAGAGACAAGCCGGCGGCCGGCAGCGGCGCTTCAATGAGGATCAGCGGCCTGCCGGCCGCCTGCAAGTGCGGCCGCGGCTTCGCATTCATCTTCAGAGCCGCCGGCAGGTCCGATTTGTCGCACGAAAACATCCCGTGCATCGTATCGGTTTTGCCGCCGCTGCTAACCGTTGCCTTGTAAAACCATTCGCCCGGCTCGTCGGGCGCCACGCGTGCCTTCAGCCCGCCCGCGTAAAAGCCGCGCACTATTCTCGTTGCCTGCGACGGCGTGATCAGCCGCACCTCCATCTGTGCGCCCGCCGCAAGCGCGCCCAGGCCATCGCCGTTGCACGTGATTTCGTATGCCTGCCACTGCGGCACGTGATCGTCGCCAATCCCCTTCCTGCCCGCGTGGTCTATTGCCTTGCCCAGCTTCGCAAGGCTCATCACCGCCTGCTTCTGCACGGCGGGGTCCTTGTCTTCCACCAGCTTTTCAAGCGCGGCCCGCACCTCGGGCAGATCAAATTTGGAAAGGGCATAAGCCGCCTTGTTGCGCACCTCGGTGTCGGCGTCGCGCGTGGCATCGAGCAGCGGTGCGAGTGCATCGTTGCCGCCGAGCTCGCCCAGCGACCACACGGCGCAGCGCCGCGCTTCGGGGGCGTTGTCCTTTGCCAGCCGCGCAAGCTCGACGATCGCAGCCGGCCCGATGCGTTTCAGCGAGATCACGGCCTTCCAGCGAAGGTCGTCATCGGCGGCCACGGCCGCCTTGGCCAGCGCCAGCGTGGCCTTGGCGTCCTTCAGCTCGCCCAGTGCCCAAGCCGCGCAATACTGGGCGTTCAGGTTGCCTTCGAGCAGTGCGCCCATCAGTGCATCCACCGCCGGCTCGCCGATGTTTTTCAGGCTCACGGCGCATTTCCAGCGAACGTGGAATTCATCGTCGCCCAGGCACCTGACCAACGCCGGCACCGCGGCCGGGTCTTTCGTCTCGCCCAGAATGTATGCTGCAAGCTTGCGGCCCTCCGCCCACTCGCCCAGCAAAATCACCGAAAGCACATTTGTTGATTTGGGGCCCGCCTTGATCAGATCGGCCGCCGCCGCCCAGCGCACGCCCTCGTCGTTGGAGCCCAGCCGCTGCACGATCGCCTTCACGGCGTCGCCGTAGGGTTCTTCGGCATTGGCCGGCGCCGACAGCATGATGACGGAGATAAAGAGGAACGAGGAAATGATTGCAGAGAGGAGGGAATGGATGCCTAGAGGAACGCTGTGTTTCACATCAATCCGGCCTTCTTGCGTAGCACCCATTCGGTGCAGACCACCAGCGTAAACAGCACGAGAATCGGGGGCCATGTCCACAGGCGGATTTCCCGCGAATGCGGCACCTTCTTCTTCACCGGCTCGATCGCCTGGGCCAGCTTGCGGTATTCTTCCGCGGGGAAATATCTGCCGTTGCTGATTTTCGACATCGATTCGAGCAGCGGGCGGTTCAAAAAGAGTTCCACCTGCTCCATGTTCGGCCGCTCCATAACGTCGACCTGCACGCGAGCCTCGCTGGTGCCGCCGGGCAGGCCATCGGATACGAGGCGCACGGTGTAGCGGCCCGTTTCCAGCCCGGTAAACTTGCCGCGGTAGCGGCCTTCGCTATCGGCCACAAATTCGAGGCTGATGTCTTCGATGCGGCCATCCTGCCGGGCGGCCTGCGCCTGCACCTTCGAATCGCGCAGCGGCTTGAGGTCTTCGCCCAGCACTCTGGCCTCGATCTCCACCGCCTCGCCCAGTTCATATTGGCGCTTCGTGGTAGCGATGCGAACGTAGCGGTCGCGGCCCGACGTTTTTCCGGCGGTGGCCCAGCGCATCACCTGCCCCCAGAACTTGTGGAAGTACTTGTCGCCCACCTTCCAGCGCCAGTGCCAGGTATCGTCGGTAGCCAGCAGCAGCACCTTGCCCATGCCGTAGGTTTGCGAGGCCAGCAGCACGCAATCGTCCTTTTCCCTGCCGGGCGCCCGCAGCAGCACCTCGGCGCCCTGCTTGGGCCGGCCGAGGAACGCGTGCCAGTGCAGCGGCGGCAGCTTTTCCCAGATCAGCGCGTTGTCCAGCCGGTCAAACGAAATCCTCGTTACCGGGCTGTTCTCGCCCTCGTGCGTGAGCACCGGCCGGAATCCGTTGTAACGGATGCTGCGCTGCACCTCTTCGGGCGCGTCCACACGCTCGGGGTAAACCGGCATTAGCTCGCCGAGCAGCGTTTCAAAATAGCCTTCGGGGTTGAACATCGGCCCGCAGATCATGACCAGCACGCCGCCGTTTTCGGCCACGAAATCCCTGATCTGCTTGAGGTCTGAGAGGAAGAACCGGTTGGCCGGGATGTCGCCCAGGATCAGCACATCGTAGCGAAACAGCTCTTCGCGCGTTTCGGGAAATTGCCCGCTCCTGATGCCTCGCGGCAGCTCGTCCGCCTCGCGCATCAGCATTATGCGGTTGAGGTCCATCGTCTTGTCGCGCAGGAACAGATTCTTCAGAAAACGATATTCCCAGCGCGGCTCGCCCTCCGCGTAGAGCACGCGGATCTTGTCGTCGATCACATCCACCTGGAATTCAACGCGGTTGTTTTCCTTCACCTGCTCGCCGCTTTGCAGCGGAATGACGGCGGAATAGGTGTGCGAGCCTACCTCCTCCGGGATGAACGCGAGCTCGGCGAGCGTGCGTCGGCGGCCATCGGGGAAAGGCACGTGCTTTTCGGCGATGATTGCGTCGCCTTCCTCGATGTGAGCGGGCGCGCTGGCGCCCTGGAAGCCGTCGTACTTGATGTTCAGCTCCACGTGCACCTCGTCGCCCAGGTAAACCACGCGGCTGGTGTCTAGCTCGGCAATCGCTATATCGCGCGGGGGCTCGCCGCTGCCGATGCCGATGGTGAGCAGCGGCAGCTTCTTGCCGGCAAGCTCGCGAGCTGCCATTTCGGGGTCGTCGCCCGCGTTGTTCTGGCCGTCGGTAAGGAGCACCACGGCCGAGGTTTCGCGCTCCTCGCCGGCGGGGCCGGCGGCCATTCGCAGCGCCGTGGCAAGGTCGGTGCTCTTGCCGTTGCACTCGAACGCGAGCTTGCCCGACGCCACCACCTTGTCAACCGCTATCGGCACCACGTGCCTGCCCTCGAGCTGGTAGCATTCGATGTGGAAATTCCTGCTCAGCTCTTCGATTACGCCCCTGCCTTCGTGCTTCAGAACCCGAACCATTATCTCCTCGCGCTTCATCCGGTCTATCTTCTCCACCGCATCGCGCACTTCCTTGTTCTCCGATTTCGCGAGCAAACGGTCCGACGCCTGCTGGGCAGCCAGAAGTGTGGTGCAGCATTCATTGAAGAGCTCGGCGGAAGACCGATCATACGCTTCCACGCCCGCCGCTTTCTGAGGATGCGACTCGAGGTCATCGAGCGCCTGCTCGGCCAGATCGGCATGGATGGCCACGTGGGCGCTGAATTTGTCGTTGAGGTCGGTGAGCAGTGCGGCCACCTCGGACGGGCGCTGCTTCCGGCTCACGAATTTATTGAGGTCTTTCTGGAAGGCCTTTACAAGGGCGAAAGCGGCCTTGTGCTGCGTTTTGAACGCCGTAACGGCTTCATCCTTCGGAGCGTTTCCGAGCGCGGGAGCCGCCTCGATGGCCTTTGCCAGCTTGCCGGCGTCGCCGGTCGTCCGAACGGCCATCTCCTGCATCGATACGTCGCGGGCACCCGCGGGCAAAAGCCCCAGGGCGTCGGCCAGCCGAATCTTCTCGTCGTCCGGCCGGCGATCATCGGTGGACGTCATCGACAGCGAGCCGTCGAGCAGCACTATTACCCGGCCCTTGAGGTTCTCGAACCACCTGACCGCAAAGAGCGGCTCGAGCAGCAACAGCAGCAGGATCAACGGCAGTGCCGCGCGGAGAACCGTGAGCACCTTGCCGAGCAGGCCGGGCACCATGCCGCGCTCGTAGCGGTAAAGGCGCACTGCCAGAAACACCAGCACCACGCCGAGTGGAACCAGCGCGTACCACGGTATCGGTGAGGCAAATTCGAAGCTTCTTGTTTCCATTTGATATGTCTGCGCCGCGGATGCCGCTTTACGCGAAACTCCAGGGTTTGAGCTTCGGGCCTAATAACACTTTCAGCCCCATGAAATCTACCTTCATTCTATTGCATGGGCACGCACGGCGCAAGCCCAAACTATTCGCTAAGCTCTGGATTTACAAGAATTTACACCGACGGAGGGCTTTGGCAATGATGCTGGGGCCGCGCGGTATGGTCAGCGGCTGCGCACTTCCATGCCGCGCTTGATCGTCATTTCGATCGCGTTCACCGCCGCCGACGCGCCCGATACCGTGGTAATCAGCGGCACGTTGTGCGCCACCGCGCTCGACCGGATCGACACCTCGTCGCGGCTGGGCGTTTTGCGGCTGGGCGTGTTTATGATCAGGTTCACTTGGCCGTTCTTGATGAGGTCCACCACGTTTGGCCGCCCTTCCGACACCTTGCTGATCAGCTCCACCTTCACGTCGTTTTTCGTGAGTGTGGCGGCGGTGCCGCGCGTGGCGATGAGCTTGAAGCCAAGCTCTTCGAGCTTCTTGGCGATGAAAAGCATCGGCCGCTTGTCCTTGTTCTTCAGGCTGATAAACACCTGCCCGCCCAGCGGCAGGTCCTGCCCCGCGGCCGCCGCGGCCTTCGCAAACGCGAGGCCAAACGTGTCGCTCACGCCCATCACGCGCCCCGTCGATTTCATCTCGGGGCCCAGCACCGTGTCTACGCCCGGGAATCGCGCAAACGGAAAAACCGAATGCCGCACCGCCATCTGCTGGGGCAGGCGCTCGCGGGTGAAGCCCTGCTGCTTCAGGCTCACGCCGGCCGTCGCCTTGGCCGCAATGCTCACCAGGGGCATGTCGGCCGCGCGCCGCACAAACGGCACCGTGAGCGACGCCGACGGCAGCAGATCGATCACGTAGATCAGATCGTTCTTGATGGCAAACTGCACGTTCAGCAGCCCGCACACGCCCAGCTCGGTGGCGATTGCCGCCGCCTGCTCGCGCATCTGCGCGATTGTGGGGTCGCCCACCGTATACGGCGGGATCGCGCAGGCGCTGTCGCCCGAATGGATGCCCGCTTCCTCTATGTGCTCCACGATGCCGGCGATGAGAATCGACTCGCCGTCCGCCACCGCCTCGGCCTCGATTTCGATGGCATCCTCAAGAAATTCGCTGATCAAGAGCGACACGCCATTGGTCTTCGACGGCAGGAAATCCTTCACCGTCTTGTCGAGGTCCGCCTCGTTATACACCACCTCCATCGCCTTGCCATGCGTAGGCTGCAGCGATTTCACCACCACGGGATAGCCGATCTCGGCCGCCACGTTGCGCGCGGCTTCCAAGCTGTCTATCGTGCCGTCCTTTGGCTGGAGCATCCGCAGCTTGTTCAGCATCTCGCGTCGCAGCGATCGGCTATGGCAGCGGCGATGGCTCTCGGGCGATGTGCCCTGGATGCGGAATCCGTTTTGCACAAGCGTTTCCGATAGCTTGATGGAAACCGGCCCGCCAAACTGCACCGACACGCCCGCCGGCTTCACCGTGCGCGCCACCGCCAGCACCTCTTCGGGGCACAGCGGCACGAGGTAGAGCTCGTCCCACTGCGACGGTTCCGAGCTCGGCCCCTGCACGCTGCAGTTCACCGCCACGCAGCGGTATCCGAGCTCCCTGAAGGTCTTCGCGGCGCGGCTCACGCAAAACTCATATTCGCTGCCCGTGCCGATCTCGTTTGGCCCCGGCCCGATCATCATCATCACGGGCCGGCTGTCGGCCGGCGGCGCCGTGGCGGCATGCTCGTTGAAAGCCGCTATACGCACGTTGGCGCCCACGGCGCGCCAC
This sequence comes from Planctomycetota bacterium, assembly GCA_035527355.1. GTDB lineage: Bacteria > Planctomycetota > PUPC01 > JABMSA01 > JABMSA01 > DATLAR01. The sequence goes on along the minus strand of DATLAR010000157.1, from coordinate 6,419 downwards.
GTTTGCTGCACCTTGAGCTCGGCGCACAGCACGGCCACGTCGTCCGGCTTCCTGCCCGTGATCGTGGCAATCTGCGAAATCGAAAAACCTTCCGATTTCGCCTTGCGCAGCAACTCGGCCGAAAGCTCGTGCCGCTGCAAACTGCGCGCGGTCTCGAGCAGCGCGCTCAGCTCCTTCAGGAAGAAGCGGTCGATGCCGGTAGCCGCCGCTATCTCGGGCATGCACATGCCGGAATCCATCGCGGGCTTGATGTAATAATAATTTCCCGGCTGAGCCGCCGAGAGCTTTCTTCTCAGCTCGGCGGGATCATCGGCGGCCGGCAAGATGTCGCGGCCGTCGAAGCCGAAGCCGTCGCGGCCGCCTATCGGCTCGCGCAGCGCCTTCTGGAATGCCTCGCGGAAGGTGCCGCCAAGGGCCATCGCCTCGCCCACCGATTTCATCGACGTGTTGAGCTCGAGCTTCGCCGACGGAAATTTCTCGAACGAGAACCGCGGCACACGCACGGCCACCGCCTTCGGCTCGAGCGGCTCGGGGCACACCGCGCTCAGCGGCTCGCCCAGCGCCAGCCGCACGGCCGCCTCGATCGTTGAAAAGCCCGTAGCAAACGAGATCATCGCGCTGCAACGCGAGATGTATGGGTTCATCTCCATCACCACCACGTTGTCGGGGTCGCGCGGGTCTATGGCAAACTCGATATCGGCGCTGCCCTCGATGCCCGCCTTGCGCGCAATGCTGCAAGCCAGCGCCGAAACGGTCTCGAGCTGCTTCTTGCTAAGCGACTGCGCCGGGAAGACGGCCGCGCTGTCGCCCGTGTGCACGCCCATCGGATCGATAGTCTCGATGATGCCCGCCACCGCTGCATTGTCGTCGCGGTCGCGCAGCACCTGGCAGATCACCTCTTTCCAGCCCAGGGCCGCGTGCTCCACCAGCGTGGTCTTTACCGGGCTGTGCTTGATGGCGCGGAAGGTGTTTTCCTTGAGTTCTTCGAGGTTGTAAACTACTGAGCTGCCGGTGCCGGCCACCACGAAAAACGGGCGCAGCACCACGGGGAAGCCGCCGATCTTCGATGCGGCGGCCGCGGCCTCCTCGGGGCTGGAAGCGGCCGCCGACGGCAGCACCGTGCCGCCTGCCTGCACCGCCAGCTCGGCAAAACGCAACCTGTCGCCCGTTGACTCTATGGCTTCGAGCGAAAGCCCGAGCACGGCTACGCCGTTTGCGCGCAAGCAGTCGGCCGCCTGCGAGCAAAGCGTGAGCGCGGTTTGCCCGCCCGCTATGGGCAGGATGGCATCGGGGCGTTCCTTTTCGATGATCTTGCGCACGGTGCAGGCCGTCAGCGGCTCCACGTAGCGCACGTCGGACGAATCGCTCTCGAGCGCGAGCGAGGCGGGGTTGCTGTCGAGCGCGACAACCGTAATGCCTTTTTCTCTGGGCAGGCGGCAGGCTATCCACGCGGCAAGGTTATACTCGGTGCCATGGCCCACCACGGTGGGCCCGGCACCGATCACAAGTATCTTCTTCAGGTTTTCTTTTAACGGCATAATCATGCACCTTCTGGCCGAAAGACCCTATTATAGACGAAAACGGGCGAAAATCAAGCAGTAGTGCGAGTGAAAATTGCAGCGATGGTGAATAGCGCGCCATGGATCATTGTTTCCACCGGGGCAAGCCCGGTGGGGATGTCATGAGCTTTCACTGGCCTTGCCCCCACCGGCCTTGTGCCGGTGGAGCGATGATCGCTAGCCAGCTAGCACCGGGAAAAGTGTTGCACTTCAGCCGATTTCGTGGTAAACTGCAATTAATGTCACACGTAGTCCGGAGCGGTCATGAAAGAAGTTGAAGCCAGGTTCATCACCTTTGATCCCACGGTTTTCGACAGGATCCTGGCCCAGCCGCGCCTCGGCGGCTACGAGATCAAGTTCAAGGAACGCCAGCTTCTCGTAACCGATTACTTCGATACCGAGCGATGGGACCTGCTGAAAGTGAAGTCGGTGCTCAGATTGCGCCGGTGCGGCCGCGATTGCACGATCGGCCTGAAAACACTGTGCAGGCGCAGCGGCATGGTCGAAGTGCGCGACGAGATCGAAGAACCTCTGCCCGACGGCTACCCCTCGAAGGTGAATGCGGTGAACTGCCCGCTCATGTCGCGCGTGCGCAAAAACATCGGCGAGCGGCCCCTCCTGGTGGTGCTCACCGTTGAAAACAACCGCACGGTGCTCGAGCTGTTCCGCGGCGGGCAAAAGCGGTTTGACATGGTGCTCGACGACGTGGAATTTGTGGGCGCTCGCGACCAGCGCCGCCACTACGAGGTGGAAATCGAGTGCTGCGGCGGCGACGAATACGAGCTTGAGGCGCTGCTAGGCATCCTCGGCTCCGGCTTCCCTCTCGAACCCTCACTCGAAACGAAATTCGAGCGCGGCCTGCGGATCACCCGCATCTGGCCCGCAAACATCAAATGGTAATCCTGCAAGCACGCTCTCCGATCCTGTCAAAACAGAAGGATGATCGCCAGCAAGGCAAGACGCTCTTCAGGATTCCTCCCCCCGCGGGAGGCCCTCTCGCAGCGGGCAGGAGTGGGCTACTGTCAATTTTCCCCTCGGACCCCGGCAATCCTCGTAGACACCAACCACCCAGTTTGGTATAATAATATAGTCGTTTCGTTCTTCCCAGCAGGGGCTCGGAACAAGCTTATGAAGCTGGACTTGCACATACACACCCATTTCTCCCGGACCAGACGATGGGGCAGCGCCAGCCTGATCGAACCTCGGCAGCTTCTCGACAAGGCAGTCGAAGCAGGTTTGGAAGGTTTGGCTGTAACCGATCACGATGAAATCGAGGGAAGCCTCCTTGTCGCCGAGCTTGCACCATATTGGGGCCTCGTGGCCGTGCCCGGAATGGAAGTTTCCACTAGCGCCGGGCATATCCTCGCACTGGGGATCACCCAGCGCATCCCCCAAAAACTATCGCCCGAAGAAACCATCGAACGCATTCACGATCAGGGCGGCATCGCCGTGGCTGCGCACCCCCTCAATCTCGTCGTGTCGCTCCGCAAGCGCCAGATAATCACACTACGCATCGACGCCCTCGAAACGCACAACGCTCGCTCGCCCCGAAACCGCAAGGCAACCAAGCTTTACGAATGCCTCCAACTAGGCCAAACCGGCGGCAGCGACGCGCACTCCATACATGAAATAGGCGCAGGGATCACCGAAACGGCGTATCACTGCGCCACCTACCACGAAATAATTCGAGCCATCCGCGACGACAAAACGCTCGTCTACGGCCGGCGCGCCCGTTACGGCCGCATCGCCCGCGCCTGCATCCGCACAGCCGCCTGCCAGCAGAAAGACCGCATCAAACGCCGCATCCTCCGGCGCCTCGGCATCCACGCCGCGTAAAAAATCTATACGCAGGCAGGCCACACTGCAGAAAAGATTCGACCAAAAGACATCAGGGCATGACCATAGTCTGCTACACCGCGATGATTGCCTCGCTGCTGGTCGTACTTCCACCCACACAGCCGGACGCCGACATCCGGGGCCGGTGTGGAGGGCGCGGGCCGTGCCGCACGCAAAGCCAAACGCTCCTCTTAAAGCCTGCCTGCGATTCTGACGATATAGCGTATGGATCACTGTTTTCACAGCGCCGCGGCCGTCTCTTTGGGAGCCCATGATGCTGAAGGGGCTTGCTCATAAGGTTTTTCGTCGCCTCACGGGGGGGCGGTGTGCGCTGCACGAGGCGGAGGCGCTGCTGAAAAGCGAGGTGCTGCCCGAGGCGCTGCTGCGGGCGCGTTTGCCGGTTTACATCGCGAGCCGCTCGTGGCAGGTGCGTAACGTGGCCGTGAAGCTGATCGAGCGGCTGAAGGATCCTGCCTGGTATCCCCTTCTCATAAACAAGGTGCGAAACGGCTCGGAGGCGGGCATCGTGGTGCGCAATGCGGTGTCGGCGATCCGCCGGCTGGGGCTGAGCACGACGGAGGCGGAGCACGCGTTGCGCCGCGCGCTGGATGCGGATTACTGGGAGGTGCGGTGCGAGGCGGTGCGGGCGCTGGCGGAGTTGTTTGAGCCTACGGCGCTGCGCACGAATATGTTCTTGCACGCGCTGCGCCCCAGGCCGAACGGGAACGGTGCGCTGCATTTCAACGAGCGGAATTTCGAGGTGCGCGCGGCGGTGGCGGCGGCGCTTGGCGGCTGCAACCGGCACGAGACGGTGCTGCCGGTGCTGCAAACGCTGGCGGCCGACAGCCATTGGCTGGTGCGCCATCAGTCGGCCGTAGGCATGGTGGAGCTTGGCTGCCGGCGGCCCGAGGTTTTTTTGCAGATGCAGGAGTGCCTGAACTCGATCGATATGCTGAGCGAGGGGTGCCGGTCGGATTTCCCGTTCGCGCAGACCGTGGCGTCGCTGCACAAGGTGCTGCAGAAGGGGCCGCTGGCCGATCCGCTGGCGGTGCGGCGTTTCTATATCGATCTGAATCGCGGCTGGAACCGCAAACAGGGCGGAACGGACTGACGGCGACGTCGGGCGGCGTGAGTTTATGATTCAACTGCTTTACACATTCCTGCTTTATGGGTCGTCGGACCATATAAGCCTGCTGGCGCGGTCGATCGGCGCGGCGATCACGGCGGGCATGCTGTTTTGGATTCTGGCGCCGGCTTATATTCGGGTGCTGAAGCGAAAAGGCTATTGCGAGCCTGTGCGCGACTTCGGCGGGCTGAATGTGTCGGGCAAGGCAGGCACGCCGACGCTGGGGGGCGTGCTGGTTTACATGGTGGTGCTGGTGACGGCGATGTTCTGGTGCAAGGCCACGCCGTTTACGCTTATTCCGCTGATCGCCGGCGTGGGCTTCGGCACGATAGGGCTGATGGACGACCTGAAGAAAATCCGGGGCGGATCGAGCGAGGCGGGGGTGTCGCGCAGGACAAAGTACGCGGGCCAGATCGCGATGGGCCTGCTGGTGGCATTTTTTTTCCTGCACGATTTTTTCTCGCCGATCAATGTGGAGGCCACGAGGTACACGCTGTTTCTGCCGTTTATGAAAGCGGGCATTTACCTGGGTGTGGGCTACCTGGCGGTGATCGTGGTGTTTATGGTGGCGGCGTCGAACTCGGTGAATCTGACCGACGGCATGGACGGCTTGGCGATTGTGCCGGTGATTCTTGTGGCGATTGTGCTGGGTGCGTTTGGCTATATCACGGGGCGTGTTTCGGATTTTGCTCAGGATTTCGGGTTCTTCCCGGTGGAGATCGCGGGCAAGCCGGCTTTCGGGCTGCGCGAGGCGGGCGAGCTGATGGTGCTGGGCGCGGCCATAGCGGGTGCGGGCGTGGGGTTCTTGTGGTTCAACGCGCATCCGGCGGCTCTGTTTATGGGCGACACCGGCTCGATGGCCCTGGGCGGCATGCTGGGTTCGATGGCGGTGCTCAGCAAGCAGGAGGTAGTATTTTTCATCGCCGGCGGGCTGTTTGTGATCGAGTGCGCGAGCAGTTTTGTCCAGGATTACATCGGGCTGAAGATGCTGGGGCGGCGGGTTTTGTTTCGAGCGCCGCTGCATCACAATATGCTGCACAAGGGCACGGCCGAAACGAAGGTGACGGTGCGGTTGTGGATCGTTTCGGCGTTGTTTGCCATTGTGGCGCTGTGCACGCTGAAAATGAGATGACGGGGGGAATTCCGCCCGGCAACACAGCGCGCGAGTTCCTTTCCCATTTCCACCACTGTTTTTTCCAGCCTCTGCTGCTACGAAGGTGCAGGCACTTTCCGCAGCAACATCTTGCCGGCCTCCGGAAAATTCCAGCAGCCAAACGCGGCCCGAAATGATATAATGTATCGAGGTTGCCGGGTTTTCAGGCAGTTTTCGCAGAGGCCGGATTGATGGCTACGGTTTTCACACATGCTTTTGTGGGTGCGGCAATCGGCGCGATGTACGCGTGCGGCGGCAAGCCCGTGGAAAAATCGGAGAAGCTGCCGTTGCGGTTTTGGGCGGTGTGCGCGATAGCGGCGGCGCTGCCCGATTTCGACGTTGCCGGCTTCCATTACGACATTGCCTACGGGTCCCTTCTGGGGCATCGCGGCATCACGCACTCGCTGCTGTTTGCGCTGCTGCTCAGCTTTGTGGCTGCGCCGCTGGCGTGCAGGGGGTGGGATGATTTCCGCCGGCGCCGGCTCACTCTTGTGCCGGTGCTTTTCCTGGTGGCGGCTTCGCACGGCGTGATCGACGCGGCAACGAACGGCGGCTTTGGCGTGGCGTTTTTTGCACCGTTTGAAAACTCGCGATACTTCCTGCTGTGGCGGCCGATCGAGGTGGCGCACATCGGCATTCGCTCTTTCCTCCGCGAAGACGGCCTTTACGTGCTGGGCAACGAATTCATTAACGTTTGGGTGCCCACCGCCATCGTTACCAGCTTTGTGCTGTGGTTGAAATCTGT
>DATLAR010000156.1:0-8480 GCA_035527355.1 Planctomycetota bacterium | reverse complement strand
AAGCCATTTGCGTTGCAGCCGATCTCGCCCGCCACGGCATCGGCGGACACTCCAGTTTTGCAGCCGCGAAGCGGCAGAGGTCGGCTTTTCAGCCAAAAAACGGGCTCTTGCGCCTCCTGCGGGCGCACCGCCCCCATCTCCGTCCCTCCTTTCGGTTGACCGGCGGCCTCAGGCCGCCCATACCAGGCTTCGCATGTGCTCCTCTTGTTTCTCTTTGATTCGTCCTACCGCCACCGCCAGCATCACTATGAGGGCCAGCCCGCAGCGAAGCGCCATTTTCTTCTGCCCGCGAATGAAGTGCTGCTCGAAGCCGAACGAGACGTCCAGCCGGCTGTTGACGCGCTCGGCTGCGGTGCGATGCTTGTAGGCTCGCTCCCACGCGTAGCTCGAGCGGGCCATCGGCGTGAATACGCGGCGGTCTTCGTCGAGCTTGATGCGCACGCAGCTCTTCACCGAGCACGTGCCGCCGCCGAAGCGGCTATGGCGCGCAGGTGGCTGCCCTTTCGCGGGGCACTCGATGCCGTAGTGCTGGGCGGGGCACAAATACTTCAGCGTGTTGCGGCCCTTCTCGAAGCCGCCGTAGGCCATCTCGCGTTGCGTGCCCGTGGCCATGCACACGCACGAAATAGTCCCTCTGTGGTCATACACGACGTTGCGCGTGCCGCTGACCAGCTTCGTCGCCTCGCCGTCTTTCCACATGTTGCGGATGTCGATGATCGGCTTGATCTGCTCATCGTCCCAAAGCCTGGTGATGAATTTCGTGTCGTCGTAGGCCTTGTCGCCGGCCCACGTTTCGGTGCGTTCCAGCAGTTGCGGGTGACTCTGCTTGATCTCGTCCAGCAGCTTGGGCGCTTCCGTTATGTCCGACGCGGCGGCCGGCGTAACGCTGAACGCAACGGGCAATTCGTATATCGCGTCCACCACCAGGTGCAGCTTATAGCCGAACCATTCGGTCACGCGCTCCCACTTGCTGCCGTCTTCGCGAGTGCCCTTGTAAGTCTTCTTGCCGATGTTCGCGTCCAGATCGCGGCGGCCGTCCGGCTTCTTCCTGGGCGAGTCCTTCCGCCGCGGTCGTGCGTGCGAGCGGATGCCCTTGCTGTCCGCCGCCAGCACCTTCCCGAAATCCGGCAGCAGCTTGCACAGCTCGTCTACCAGGCGATCAAACATTGCGTTGACCATCTCGACGCGGGCAAACAGCAGCTTCAGGAATCTCGTGTACGCCCACGACGGCGGCACCGCCGCCTGGCCCTTGGCCGGATCGAAGCCGCAGAGGTTCCGCAACTGGCCGTTGCGCAAAAGCTCGCGGCGCAGCGACTCGATCGATTGGTGCTGAAACACGACGCCCGCGACGATCGAGTTCCACACGGCGCGCACGGGATAGTCGTCGCGGCCGTTGCCGCGTTCGCGTTCCAGCGTCTTCATGAGCTGCTCATCGGGCAGATAATTCAGCACCAGACTGAGCCGTTCGAGGTCGCCGAGCTGCTCGACTTCTTCCCATTGAAAAAGCTGCTTTTGCGGTATAATGGCCATCAGGCGGTCTCCGTGCGGTTGCGGGTGGGTTTGATCGTTCTACCTTATATATCGCGCGGAACCGCCTTTTTCTTTGGTGTGAATTCCTCGATTTCTGCCCGCAAAACAGCTCAAACCGGCCATTTCATGGTGTAAGAACTTTTTTCGCTTGCTGTAAGTCGTTCAAGTTCAATGGGTTACGCACAGCGCAAATGGCTCAAGGGATTGAAGTCCCGAGGTCCTTCCCTCAGGCGAATCTTCCGTGCGATGTTCGATGCTCGCGCCGTCGCATCGGAATTTCTTCTTGCAGTGTACGCCTCGCCTATGTAGAATGCTGTAATGGCTGTTGGGGGTTCCGAAACGAAAATCGGGGAGACCGGGGATATGTCCAGGCCGCAATTCGAGGTTGCCCACATCGGCAACAATTGCTACACCATAAATGACCACGACCGCACCGTCGCGTTCGTTACCAGCCAGGGCTACATCGATTGGCTGCTGAAATCGCCATTGCAGAAAGGCCCAAAGCTCACCTCCATCCGCAAGGAAACGCACCTCTGCTACGTGCTGGGCCTGAAGCTTCTGCTCATCACGCCGCATCCGGGCACCGAGCTGAAAAGCTTTTCATACAAGACTGAGAACGCGGGCCAGCGGCTAGTGCTACACGGGCACGGCCAATCGCGCGATGGCAAATTCACCTCCGATACCACCGCCGTGCTGCGCACCGACGCAAACGCAAGCCGTTACGAATGGGACTTTGAAACGACAATCACGAATGAGTCGGGAGAGCACGTGCAGACGGGCGGCCTCGAATACAACAACATCTACCCCGGCAATGCCGGCAAGTGCATGGTGTTTGCAAACGAGAAGGAATACAACTGCACGCTGATGGTAGACCGAGACGGCGTGGCGTGGCGTTTCCCGCACCAGCACCAGATGCACTACGGCGGCAAGATCAGTAAAATCCGCTTCGACAAAGGCTCGATGGCCGGTTTCTTCGGCGAGCAAACCGGCAGCCCCGTCGTTATCCTCGACCAGTCACCCGTCGAACCCGACTGGGCCATCTGCGACATGTACTACGACCTCCATTGCTGCGCCCGCACGCCGCAAGGCTTCGCGCCCGGCCAGAAGCTCGTCTTCCGCTACCTCATCAAATACCTCGGCCGCGCCGAATCCGAAAAATGGCTCAATGCCTCCAAGCCCGTGCCGGTCGACGATATAGACCGCCTCCGGCACGACATGCCGCGGCTGAACCTGGGCCTGAATTCATTTGACCGCAACGTGAGCATCGACAGCCCCGACGAGGCCAGCGGCTTCCGGCCCGCACCGCCAAAGCTCGTGTGGGACCGCGAGCAGGGCCACGCCACCAAGGGCTCGCTGAGAATCACAAACCAGGCGCACGAGCAGACCGTATGGTCGGCCGCGCCGCCCACGCAGGTGCCCGCGCAGCACAAGCTCAGCATATCGGGCATGGTGAAAACGCAAGACGTTTCCGGCGAAGGCCTCTTCATCCGCGTGCGCTATCACACCTTTGTTTGGCACCCCACGCCGCACGTCGAATGGGTGCAAACACTCGAATCGGCCCCCGTGGCCGGCACCACCCCCGGATGGGTGAAAGTGGTTGTGCCGGAGCTCGACATACCGGACGAGCATTTCGACTACCTGATCTGGCTGGACGTAGTGCTCGATGGCAAGGGCGTGGCGTGGCTCACAGACCTCGATTTCGATTTGCAGCCTTCCACGCTGGAAAGGCCCGAGCTCGAAGAAGGCTCGTCGAAAAGCAAACTTGCATCGGCCGGAAAGTCGAATTCGGCCGCCGGCAGCGCAACGTAACACACTCATTGCAGAAACGATGGCCCCATTCCTGATCCAAGGAGATACTGTGAATCTGCTGACCATAGGACGCGATGAATTCCGCGACAAGGTTTTCGCGTGCTGGCTTGGAAAGAACATCGGCGGCACGCTTGGCGCGCCATACGAATGCCGCCGATACACGCACGCGCTCGAATACTACAACCCCGTGCCCGACAAGTCCGCCCCAAACGACGACTTGGACCTGCAGCTCGTTTGGCTCAAGCTGCTCGAAGACGAGGGCACCGATCCGTCGGTCGCGCGCCTCGCCGAATACTGGAGCCGCTACGCCGCCAGCTACCCGTGGAACGAATACGGCTTCTTCATGCGAAACTTCACGCGCGGCCTGCGCCCACCCGTTGCCGGCTGCTTCGAAAACTATTTCGTCGACGAGATGGGCTCGCCCATCCGCAGCGAGATATGGGCCTGCCTGCACGCCGGCGATCCACAGGCCGCCGCACGCATGGCCTGGAAGGATTCGGCGGTCGACCATGCAGGCGGCGAGGGAATGTGGGGCGAGATGTTCTGGGCCGCCGTTGAAGCCGCCGCGTTCGTCGAGGACGACCCCATCACGCTCATCCGCATCGGCTTGGCTATGATCCCGCTCAGCAGCCACGTGGCCCGCTCGATTCGCGAGGCCGTATGGTGCTTCGACAACAAGCTCACCTGGGGCGACGCACGCGAGCGCATCGCTACCCGCTTTGGCCACATCCAGCCATGCAACGCCGTGCCCAACCACGGCTTCACCATCATTGGCTGGCTCTACGGCAACGACTTCGGCGACAGGTTGTGCAAAGCCGTAAACTGCGGGTTCGACACCGACTGCACCGGCGCCACGCTCGGCTCGCTGCTGGGCATACTCGGCGGCACCGCCGCCATTTCCGCACGCTGGCGCGATCCCATCGGCACCAATATCGTCGTGCACCCCTTCACACGCAATTTCACCCCGCCCCCCACGCTCGACGACTTGACCGACCGCACCGTGGCGCTGGCCGAAAAAGCAGCCGCCGGCTGCACCGAGCGCCGCTTCGGCAAAAATACACAACTGCCGGCCGACCTCCTCACGCGGCTATTCCGAAACGATCTCGCACGCCAGGCCGCGTCGCAAGACATCCACGCCGGCGTCGAAATCTGCGACGGAAAGGAAGTGGCGCTGCACTACGGCGGCGAGCCCGTGCTATACCCCGGCATCGCCCGCGAAATGTGGGTGAGTGTCGACGGCAAGCCCTCGGCCAAAGCCGCCATCGCCGTGCCCGACGGCTGGAGCTGCGAAAAGCTCGACAACGGCAGATTCCGGATATTCACCAGCAAACCCGTCGCCGACAGAAACAAGCTGACCGTAACCCTCGGCAAAGGCAAGAGCTCAAGCTTCACCATCCTTGGGCCCGGCGAAGCCAAAGGCTTCCCGGCCGGCGACAACGTGCCCAAATGCCCCAAATGCTGGGCGCGCATTGAAGCCTGCATCTGCCCGAAATAGCATGTAGAACAAAGTCCAAAGTCCAAAGTTGTCCAGAGCTTCTGACTTCTGGCTTCTGACTTCTTCTTCTGGCCTTAGACCTTGGACTTCGAAGTGATCACGATTCCCGCGGAAACGGCGCCCATCCAACGCGCCCACGAAGCAGCGTTCATCCGGCTATTCACCGGACATAAGATGCCGCGCCCTCTCTGCATCTGCAGAATCGATCACCCGGAATACCTCGACTGCAATCCGACGGAGCTCGACTCGTGGCTGAAGGCCGCAGCAGTGGCCGTGCAGGAACGCATCGACCTTGCCGCCCACCGCCGATCCTTTCATCCGCTGCTCCTCGAATTCTGGCCGCTCGGCGTGCACTTCGTTGACGCCGTCTTCGGCGCACGCGTATACAAGGTGGACGGCAATTTCTGGTCCGACCAACTGCCCTGCGGCCTCTCGGATCTCGCTCCGGTGGACGTCGAGTCGTCGCCGCTCGTGCGCTGGGCGATGGACTCGATGGAGAAGGCGCTCGCCGCACTGCCCGAGGCCGTATCCATCACCACCCCCGTCTTCTCGTCTCCGCTGAACATCGCGCTCAACCTGTTCAACGACCGGTGCCTCACCGGCATCATCTCGCCCGGCCGCGCCGAGCGACGCGGCCTCGAAATCATCACTAACGTCATCGCATCGCTGCACCGGCACGTGCGCAGGCGATTCACCAAACGCGTTCGCTTCTATGCGTCGTCGAGCCGCTGGGCGCCCGACGGCTTCGGCCACATCTGCGGGTGCAGCACGCAGCTCGTAGGCCCGCAGCAATACGCCCGCGAGATCGCCCCGCTCGATGAAAGCATCCTGAACGTCTACCCCGAAGGCGGCACCATCCACCTCTGCGGCCGGCACACCCAGCACATCCCGTGCTGGCGGCAAATGCAATACCTGCGCGGCGTGCAGCTAAACAACGACGCCGCCGACGATTTCGAGATCTATTTCAAGAACCTGCGCGACGACCAGGTGATCTACATAACGCCCACGGCAAACATGCCGGTCGACCGCATCCTCGCCATCAGCGGCGGGCAGCGCGTGGTACTCCAGGCCAGGCTGGAAAGCTGATCGCGCACCGCCCGCGCCCGTCTCGCCTCCGGAAAAATCTTGCCCATACCTGCAACACGGTGATATACTATAACGCAAGAGTCTTGGCACACCGCGTTAAGTCTTTGTAGTCCTGATGCAGAATACCACCTTCTACGACAAAACAATCGACGCCGGCCGACGGGCTGCCGATTTCCTGGGCTTGCGCAAGAGCATCGTGGGCCTGCTGGGCATGGGCGTGCTAGTGGGCATGGGCGAGCACATGGGCGAGCAGTACCTGCCGCTGTACCTTTCGGCGGCGGCGGTGGGCGGCGGTGCCATTTCCATCGGCTTCCTCAACGGCATGGACAACCTCCTCGGCGCACTCTATGCCTTCCCCGGCGGCCACCTCTCCGACCGATTAGGCACCAAGCGCGCGCTCCTCATCTTCAACCTGATGTCGATGCTCGGTTTCCTCGTGGTCATCCTCATTCCCAGGTGGTGGGCGGTGCTGGTGGGCGCCGCGTTCTTCCTGTCGTGGACTGCCATCTCCATGCCGGCTACTATGGGCCTGGTGGCCAAGGTGCTGCCCTCGAAGAAGCGCACGATGGGCGTTACCATGCACTCGCTCGTCCGGCGCGTGCCAATGGCACTCGGCCCGATAGTTGGCGGCATCTTCTACGACCGCTGGGGGCCGGTCAATGGTGTGCGGCTGGCTTTTGCCTGCGCGCTCGGTCTCGCACTGGTTGCACTGGTTTTCCAGCAGTTGCTGATCGAAGACGACAAGCCGAAGGAAAAACGCCACTCGCATTCCGGCTTCAGATCGCTGGTCGCGCTGGTGCCGCAAATGAACCCGGCCCTGCGCAGCCTGCTCGTTTCCGATATCCTCATTCGCTTTTGCGAACAAATGCCATACGCATTCGTTGTGATCTGGAGCATGGATGCCATCGCCGGCTACAACACCGCGCAGCTCAGCGGCATGCAGTTCAGTTGGCTGCGTGCCATCGAAATGGCCACGGCCATTCTCATCTACGTGCCGGTAGCTTACCTGGCCGACAAGACCCACAAGAAGCCGTTTGTCGTCATGACTTTCATATTCTTCACGGCGTTTCCCCTGGTGCTCATCTTCGCGCGGTCGTTCGAGGTGCTTGTTTTTGCATTCGTCCTGCGCGGTTTGAAGGAATTCGGCGAGCCGACGCGCAAGGCGCTCATAATGGACCTTGCACCCGAGGAGCACAAGGCCGGTATGTTTGGCTTGTATTATCTGCTACGCGATTCAATCGTGTCGATTGCAGCATTTGGCGGGGCATTTCTCTGGCGGATAGGGCCCGAGATCAACCTGCTGGCGGCCTTCGGCTTCGGCGTGATGGGCACGCTGTGGTTCCTGCTGCGCGGAAGAGAGCTCACCGGCAACGGCAGCCAGTAAGCATCGGGCAAAGAAAATGCCGGACAGGGTTTTAGCCCGGTCCGGCATCTGCCGATATTCAGCAAACTCCGCGCAATCGCGGAATGATGCTCTCACCAATTGCTGCGGCGTCCGCCGCCGCCAGCGTCGCCGCCGCCAGCGTCGCCGCTGCGCCTGGGGCCGCCGCCTGTACGCTGCTGAGGCGGCCGCGCCTCGTTCACCGTTAGTGTTCTGCTTTGCAACTCCTTGCCGTTCAATGCCGCAATAGCCGCCTGGGCCTCGCTGTCGTCGGGCATCTCAACAAATCCGAAGCCTCTCGACTTGCCGGTGTCCCTGTCCTTGATCACGCTTGACGAAGCCACATTGCCGAACGGCTCAAACGCTGTGCGCAGATCGTCCTCGGTGGTATCGTACGACAAATTCCCAACGTAGATGTTCACCCTAATCTCCTTTGATCCCTTTCGCACACACTGAAACTCCGCCCAACGCCGACACGTGCGACGCGAGCGGGCGCCCAATCTCAATGGCAGCTAAGCTCAGCCACTTGCTCTTTCGAGGGCTTCCCTTTTCAGATCGATGCTCCCTCCGTTAATACGTTCCTATTCAGGTGAAAGCTTCAACCGATACTTTACCCATTTTGAAACACGATTGCAAGAAATATCTTTTCCCAATCCAAAGAATTTTCGGGAAGGTGCAAAGTCCCTGGACCTTGGACTTTGGACTTTCCGTCAGATCGTCGGCATGACGTTGCCACCGCAGACGGGCAGGTATACGCCGGTGATGAACCGTGCGAGGTCCGACGCCAGAAACGCCACCGCGTTCGCTATGTCGTGATCGTCGCCGCGGTGGCGTAGCGGCACGTTCTTCTCGTAGCCTTCCTGCCGCTCGGTGCCGGTGCTGCGATACTTATCGCTGATCGTCCAGCCGGGCGCCACCTGGTTCACGGTTACGTTGTGCTCGCCGATCTCCTTCGCCAGAACGCGAAGCACGCCGTCCATTCCGCGCTTGCCCGACACATAGGCCGACTGCGTTGGGTGGTTTTGCATCGCGCATTCGGTGTTGATGGCAATGATGCGGCCCCAGCGTTTCCTGATCATTGCCGGTGCGAAGGCCTTCGCCATCAGCACGTTGTGCAGCACGCACGAGCGAAACTGGCCCTCGTAATCGGCCGGCGCCTGGTTCAGCACGGTCGTCCAC
>DATLAR010000155.1:0-4234 GCA_035527355.1 Planctomycetota bacterium | reverse complement strand
CCCGCAAGCGTTACCGGTATGCCCAGCATCTGCCCCGCCTCCACCACGCCATCCGTATACAGCACCACCTTGTCGCCCGGCTTGATATCTATCGTCTCCTCGGCATTGTCATGCAAAACATCATCGAACGCGCCGAGTATGCTGTTTTGCGAGCTGAGGAGACGCGAGCGAATCCTGTCTTCCTTGCGCAGGAGGATGGCCGGCAGATGCCCGCCGCCGCTGTAGGTGAGCTTGTAGTTCTTCATATCATAGAGGCAGCAGAAGAACGTGAGGTAGAGGCCGGTCTCGTTGAAATGCCTGACCAGGAAGCTGTTGACCTCGGCGATGAGCGCGGCGGGCGAGGGCCGCTGGCCGAGCATCCGGTGAATCTCGCCGCTCACGCGATTTGCCAGCAGCGCGGGCGCAATGCCGTGCCCGGAGATGTCGAAGATCAGCGTGTAATACTTGCCGTCGCCCACGGGCACGATGTCGGCATAGTCGCCGCCCACGCTCTGAACCGGCACGTATTGGACGTGGATGTGCAGGTTTGAGTCGTGGAAACTGCGCGGGATCATGCTCGTGTGCACCTTCTCGGCCAGTGCGAGGTCCGCCTCGATCTGCTTCTGCTGTGCGGTCACCTTTTTCAGTGCTTCTTCGAGGCGGATTTTCACGGTCTCGCGCTCGGTGATATCGCGCGTAACTTCCGCCACGGCGGCGATCTCGCCTCGCGGGTTGAGTATGGGCGACGAGCGCAGCTCCATAAACCCGGGCTTGCCGTCGTGCTCCACTGTGCGGATGGTGGTGTGCACCTTGCCGTCGGCCAGCGTGCGGATGGACGGGCAGTCGGGGCAGATGCCGTCGCGGTGCTGGTAAACGCTGTAGCAGGTTTCCCACAGCGCAGGGCCGTATCGCTCGATTATGGCCTTGTTCTGGTAAAGCACGCGGAGTTGACGGTCGTAGATCGACACGCCGTCGGCGAGGGCGTTGACGGCGGCCTCGAGTTCGGCGTACGACAGCACGGAGCGCGCGCTGTTCTGCACGGCCGGCGGCATCGAGAGTGATTCCATTTTCTGCTTTGCGTCCATATATGCACACGGGTTGCGCCGCCGTGCGGCGTGGCCCGGCTCTTCCTTCGGTTCCGATTCTCTATGGTTTCAGCGGGTCTAGCTGTTCGATCTGATGGATCTTTTCGACGCGACGGTCGTGCCGGCCGCCTTCGGGCTGCGTGCTGAGCCAGATGCCGACGAGTCGTTCCATGTCGTCGATGGCGAGCACTCTGGCTCCGAGGCAGAGGATGTTTGCGTGGTTGTGTTTGCGGGCCATTTCGGTGGTGTAATCGTTGTGGCAAACGGCGGCGCGGATGCCGCGAATCTTATTTGCGGCGATGCTCATGCCGATGCCGGTGCCGCAGATGAGGATGCCGAAGCCGCACCTGCCGCCGGCTACCAGGTGCGCCACCTCGGCGGCCTTGTCGGGATAGTCCACCGGCTGGTCAGCCTCGCAGCCCAGGTCTAGGCACTCGGCTCCGAGCTTGCGTAGTGCCTGGGCTATTCTCAGCCGCGCGGCCACGCCGGCGTGATCGGATCCCAAGGCGATTTTCATATCAGTTTTTCCAGCACGATCTTCAGGGCATTCTCGATCTTCAGAGCGCACTCCTTGAAATCGTTCGCGTCGCCCCCCATGGGATCGGCGATGTCGGCCTCGGCCAGCAAGCTTGATTTCTCGGCCGTTTCCGGCACCATCTCCTGCACGCTCTTCAGGTGCGCGCCCGTCATTGTGTAAATCCAATCCGCCTCGCCCAGCAGCTTTTCGCTCACCGGCCGTGTGGTATGCTCGGAGAGCCGGCAGCCAAACTCGCCCGCGGTGATGCGGGCTTCCTCGCTTGCGGCCTGGCCGGGCGTAGCCTCGGTGCCGGCGGAGAGCACCGTGTAGCCAAGGGCGTCCAGATCGTCTTCATCGCACTCGAGTTTCTCGGCAAGCAGCCGCTTGAAGATCACCTCGGCCAGCGGGCTCCGGCAGCTATTGCCGGTGCAAACGAAGAGGACTGTAACCTGGGCTTGTTTTGCGATCATGTCATGGCTGATCAGCCCTTCGCGCGTCACTTTCCACAGGCCGCCGCGGAACACGGCAACGGTGGAAGGCTCCTTCAGGCGCGTCTCGCCCTCGTCCACCACTACGTCGATCATGCTGTTGAGCGCAGCCAGCACCTGAGCCGCGCTGGTGGCCGGCGGCTGGCCGGAAAGGTTTGCGCTGGTCACGAGGGTGGGTTTGCCGGTCTTGCGCACGATATCACGCGCGGTTTGCGACGCCGGCACCCGCACGCCCAGCCCGTGCTCGCCCTCGTCGCCGAAAACGATAGTGAGCGGCCCCGGCCAGAAGCGCTGGATCACCTTGCGTGCGATCAGCGGCACCTTCGACACATAGCGGCCCACCTCGTGCTTATCGGCCAGCATCAGCGTGTATTGCTTCTCGCCGGGCCGGTTCTTCACGGCGTTCATCCGCTCGACGGCCGCCGTGATATCGCGGCAGGCAGCCAAGCCGTAAACGGTTTCGGTGGGAAACGCGCACAGCCCGCCCTGCGAAAGAATCCGGGCTGTTTCATCGATGATGTAGTCCCGGTCGGCACCGGGTTCTATCTTCAGTAACCTTGTCATTCTGGCTGAAGCCTCTTGGGCTCTGCCTGGGTTTTGGCCATCAAGCTTCACGTGCAGGCCGCGCTCAGGCACAAATCCTGTGCTGCAAAAACTACTGTGCGAAATATGCAGGAATCATCGGATCAAGAAATCTAATATAACCGACATCAGGCCCTCGTTTCAAGCACAAACCGCCAAAGGCTCAAAATCCGTGTCCAAGGTCCAAGGTCCAAAGTCCAAAGTCCAAAGTCCAAAGTCCAAAGTCCAAAGTCAAGGGTCAAGGGTCCAGAGTCCAGAGTCCAGAGTCTGGGAGTCTGACCTTTTGTCCTGCATCGCCTGCCAAGGCTCGTTGATTTTCCCCCGGCGGGCGGCTATAATGCAAACTAGGAGAAATCGCAATGGCGCAAGAGTCTGTTTCCGTGATCGTGCCGGTTTTCAACAAGGCGGCGTATTCGCAACGCTGTTTTGCCGCACTGCTGCAAACGCATCACCGGCCGCTGGAAATCGTGGCGGTGGATAATGGTTCGTCGGACGGCACGCCCGCGCTCCTCGAACAGGTGAAAAAGAATGCGTCCGCCGCCGGCATCGGTTTTTGCGTAGTGCGAAATGCCTCCAACCTCGGTGCATCCACCGCGCGGAACCAGGGCCTCGCGGCTGCCACGGGCCAATATATTGTGGTCATGGACAACGACGTCGCAATATGCCAGAGAGCGTGGGCCGGGAAGATGATGGCGGCGCTTCGCGAGCGGCCGGACGTGGCAATAGTGGGGCCGAAGCTGCTGTTTGCCTTTCCGCCCCACCTCGTGCAGTTTGCCGGCGGCGCCGTTTCGCCTACCGGCCGCGTGGTGTTTGTGGGCCGCGGCAAACCCGCCGACACCCCCGAGCTCAACGTGCTGCGCGAGGTGCAATGCTGCATCAGCGCCTGCTGGATGATGCAGAGGCGCATCGTTGAAGAGCTTGGCGATTTCGATGAAGAATTCAACCCCGTGCAGTTTGAGGATATCGACTACTGCTACCGCGCACGGAGCGCCGGATACAAGATATTGTATCTGCCGACGGTTACGATGCACCATTTTGAGAACGTAACCACCGGCATGAGCCCCTCCATCAACAGCACCTACCTCATCATCAAGAATGGCATGAAATTCAAGCAGCGATGGCGGCACATGTTCTCGAAAGAAAACGGCCCGCGCGACCAGGACATATGCTGGGCGCAGGTCGAGAAGGTGCCGTTGCAGCAGATCGGCGAGTTGCCGATAGGCGATTAAACGGCCGCGATGCCCGGTTTTGCCCGCACCCGCCTTTTTCCGGTTTTCCTCTCAAGTTGGCATCCGAAAATCCCGATATATTTAGAGTGAAGGCCAAAGAAAGGGTGACCGAGAATGCATAGAAAAAAGGGCGCACGTCGTTCGGCTCGCCGCGAATCCGGACCCAGCCGCGAGGAAGAACCCGACAAAGACACCCACCTCCGTTTCGCTGGCCGCCGTATTATGCTTCTTCGTGCCAACTCCGCAGACCGGCCCGACAGTATTTCCAGGAGCGAGCGCATCAGGCGGATCAAGGACCAGATCCGCAAAGGCGAATACGAGACCGAAGAAAAACTGAAGATCGCCATAGACCGC
>DATLAR010000154.1:0-5393 GCA_035527355.1 Planctomycetota bacterium | reverse complement strand
TTGGATTGTCGCTTCGGTGCATCTGGTAACCCTGCAGTGTTTAGCGGGTGCGAGTCTTGCTCTCGGAAACGAGACATGAATCGAAGAGGCTGACGGGTAGTGTGAGGCCGGCACTCGCTGCGTGCTTGCCTTTGCCGGCCGCTTTCTTCCGGGCGGTGATTCGCAGCCGCAGATGGCGCCCGCCCGCGCCGAGGAAGCAGGTGACAAGCTCAACGAGCTTGCCAAGTCCATCGCGGCCCGTGATGCTGTCTTTGCGGATGGTGATGCTGTGCTGCAATGGAAGAGAGGCGGCGCGGCCGGCCGTGATCGCGCGAAGCATCTCTTCCACGTCGGCCCCTTCGGCGAATAGGCCACACGGTGCGGCCAGCGGCGTGCCGCTTCGGCGGCCGTCGGGCGTGGCGGCCGTGGTCTCGCCCCAGCAGTCGGCTGCCTCGGGCGGAACCCCCACGCGCCATAGCGCGCCGTGGGGCGTACGCCTGCTTTGAACGCAGGCGCTGATGTGCTCGACGGTTCCTGCAAGTATCTGCGCGGCCTGCCCATCGGCGTCGTCGGCAATGCAGTCCACCAGGTGCCGGCGAAGTTCTTCGGCACCGGCAAAGTCGGAATCAAGGGCGGCCGCAAGCTCATCGAGTGTAGCGTGCTGCTGGTTGTACACGGAGCGCTTGATGGCGAGGAGAGAATTGGCCAGATTGGTGAGGCCAACGACATTGAGCACGGCCAGCTTGCAGTCCGCGCCGCCGGCCCGCCAGTCCTTGCCCTTTTCAACGCACGAGTGCACCAGCAGCGAGCGGAAAAGCTCGGGCACCTCGCTTTGCGCCCACTCCCAGATGCTGTTCTGCAAATGCACGAGCACACCGATTGCGTATTCGATCTGGCGGCGGACCGCATCCTGGAAAAGCTCGAATGTATCGAAGGTAGCCAGCTCGCCGGTGGTTGGTCCGAGCTGGAGGTTCGCGTCGGTGGCCGACGCCGGAGCCGTGCGGCCGTCGTGGAGGACCAGTTCCAGCGCTTTGGCAACGTTGAGTGTGGCATCATCGCAGCCGCCATGGCTGCGTCCGGCTGGCTGTGCGCCGCCGCATTCGCCGAGCGCATAATCGAATGCATATTCCCGCGGCACGCCGCCGCGCTCCATCTCGGCGACGATAACGGCATCGTTCGCACAGTCTATGCGCGCACCCGCGGAGATTGCCCTGCACGTGTCCTGCAGCAGCTTGCGGGGGGTTTCGGGATGCCAGCGGAAAACAGCCGACGTTGAGGCGGACTTGAGGCGCCGCAACGAATTCAGACAGAGGGTGGTCAGTTTGTTTGACGCATCGGTGCCGTCCGCGTTCGATCCGCCGAGTGTGGCGGCACACGTGCCGCCCTCCTCAAACTTCAGCCACAGGCAGTCGACGATCTCCTGGGCGCCGTCGAGCGTGATGGTGCCGGCATCGAGTTCATTCTGCAGGTGTGGATAGAGAAACTGATCGATGCGGCCGGGCGAGTCGTGCCCCGCGAGCACGAAAAGGAAATAGAAGAGCTGCACGGCCTCGCGGAAGGTTTGCGGCGGCTCGTGCGATATTTTGCGGCATACGGCGGCGGCGTCCATCAGCTCGGCGCGTCGCACGTCATCGAGCTCGATGAGAGCGTCGTGTTCAGCGGCCTCGGCATAGTTATTGATGAAGGCTTCGATGTCGTCCAGCATGACCAGCAGGGCGTCATGCCATTCCGAGGTCGATTCGCGGCGGCCGTGGGAATTGGATTCCGGCGCGTGTCTGAAGCGGCGGCACCTCTCGCGCAGGCCGTCGATCCCGCCATCAAGTGCCGCCTCGTATGCCAGCGGAGCGCGATTCCAAAGCCCGGCCACCTTGCCTATGGCGGCCAGGCCGGCGGGAAATTTGTGAGGCGGTGGCGGCATGGGCCTTCGCGAGCTGAGGAAGACCTCCCAGTAGTGCTCTATGAAACGGATTCGCGACTGGTCGGCCGAATGCTCGGCCAGCAACTGCTCGCACAGGGCGGCATCGAAGCTGATGCCAACCATCGGCTTCCATCTCACCATGCTTCGCACCGCAGCCGGCGTTTGCGAGCCGTTTGAACCAAGGCTGAAGCTCGCATTCGAGCCGACAATCAGCTCGGCGGGCCGGATGATCGGCCGCGCGTGCAGCCACTGAGCGCCGATCGAGTGGGCGAGGCGCAGCGGAAGCGATTGGCCGCGGCGGGCGATCCATTCATTGTGGAAAGGCTCCGCCCACACAGCCGGCCCGTACGAAAGAGGCTCGCCGAGGTGCCGGCTGAGTATCTTTATTCTCTCAGATGTGCTCACTGGTGTTCCTCGATGATGGCGATGCAACCGCCGCAAACCGGCCTTTCGCGGGGCGCCGGCCTTTACCGCATTTTAACCCCGTGCCTTTCCGGATGCAAGCATGTTCAGCGGCGCTGGACGCCCGCCCAAAAAAAGCCACAGGCACAAGACGAGCATTGGAAGAAGGCAGCGGGGTTGGGATCTTGTGCCCGTGGCTCAATTTTCTGTTATAGTGCGCGCCGCAACTCATGGGTTGCGATATAGCCTCCAGCGGCCCAGCATGTCCTTGTATAGCGTGGTTACGATCCTGCCGTCAACGCTGACGCTGCACGCGTTGCCCCTGATGGTGAACGATGCCTGGTAGGCGAGGGCGTCGGCGAGGTTCGCCGCCAACTGATTTCGCTTCTCGAGCTCTTTCCGCCCCTCGATGGTATTCCGACCGCCGGCAACGAACTCGCTCCATTTGCCTCGCATCCCGCGTGCGCTCTCCAGCACAGGGTTCAGCATAAACTGCAACTCGTCGTCCGTGAACCATTCGCTGTTGGCCGTGACGTGTGCCACATACGCCCGCGCGGTGGCCTTGGGATCGCTGCTCACCATGCTTTCCGCCGGAGCATCGCCCGTGATGCAGGCGATGGCGAGGCTTGCAATGGCGCGGATGTCCTCCCGCGGATTATCCTTGGCGATATTCCTGAGAACAGGCAGTGCCGCGGCAACCTTGTTTCGGCCCAGCTCTTCGATGGCCGCCGGCACCTGCTCCACCACTCGCATCTCGAGCGCGCGGATGAGGAGGTTCGGATACTGCCGGCCGGCAGCCTGTATGCCGGCTTTTTCCATGCCGGCTTCGCCGGACGCCAAAAAGGCTTTCGTGATTATCTCGCCTTTCCTGGATTTCACTTCCTTGATCATCTCGGCGGCGATGTTGAGGACTTTGCCGGAGAGCCGTTCGGCCTCGACGGGATCGCTCTCGGCGACCATCGTGATGAGGCGGGCAAGCTTCGGATTAGGTATGTCGCCAAGGTCGCCCGCAATCGGGAGGTTCCGCAGGCAAATGTCAGCCCATGCCTTCAACTCAGCCTTGCGATCGATCAGATAGGCGAGGTCGTCAGGCGCGAGATCGCCCTGCTTGTTCAGCATCGAGGTGAACTTCACGTTGGCCGCCGGATTGTCGGCAGCATCAACGAAGCACGACAAAAGCAACGAAGCAGAACAAGCAAGAATGAAGCTTACGACACGTACGCCCGCAAAGCCCATAAGTACCTCTTGAAACACTCGTAAACGAAACCGGCGCAAATGCCCTCGAACGTCTTGGCAATCCAATGCCGCACGGCGCCACTATGGATATATTTTCCCCTCATATATATATCGTTCATTTTCCGGATTTTCTTTTGACAATTCCGCGTGGAAAAGAGACGGCGCCGTCGGATGGCGAAAAGCACGATGAAAGTAACGCAGGGGGAAACGTCAGCCTGGCGTGCTCTCGCGGGCAACCTCGAGGAGTGCGAGCATGTTCTCAACCGGCACGTCGCTCTGGATGGACTGCGCCGGCGATAGCACATAGCCGCCGCCGCGCGACATCAGGTCGCGCACGGCTCGAGCCTCGCGGCGAACATCGTCCGGCGTGCCATAGGGCAGTGTTTTTTGCGTGCTGATACCGCCCCAGAAGGCAAGCTTGCCGGCGTACGCCTGCTTGAGCGCCGCGATGTCCATTGCCTCAGGCTGCACCGGGTTCAAAACGTCAAGCCCCATCTCGATCAGCGATGGAATGATCTTCTCGATCTTGCCGCACGAATGCACCCACACATCCTTGCCGTACGCGTGCACGAGGTCGTATTCCTTCTGCTCGCCCGGGCGGATCATCGACTGCCAGGCGCTCGGCGACATCAGCAGGTCGATCTGCGAGCCCCAGTCGCTGCCCAAAAGCACGCCGTCGATCTCGGGCAGTGCCAGGATATTCTCGAGCATGACGAGATTTCGGTCGATGATGGTATTCAGCAGTTTCCCGGCAAATTCAGGTTCGCCGGCCATGTCGGCAAGGAAATTCTCGAAGCCGCGTGCGAAATACGCTTTCTCGAAATGGGGGCCGTATATGCGCACCAGGAAATACTTGTCGGATGTCTCGCGGGCAGTTTTCAGGGCGGTGACGAACTCTGGGTAGCTGCCGCAGCCCAGTACTCTTGCAGGCGATGCCGGCACATTCGGCGCCTGCCAGTCTGCCCCCAGCTCGTGCCAATTCCACCACGGCGGGCCAAAGTCTTTCACGTCGTTATCGATGAACTGCTCGGCCGAAAGCTGGCCCGCGTGCGGTTTCAGCAGATCCCACGCGTCGCCGCAAAAATCAATGCAGTAAGGCACGCGGTCGGTGGGGCGGTGATCGATAGCCGCTTTCACTCGTTCTCGTCCGGTCATCATATTTACACCTCTCTGGCCCGCTACTGCTGCTGATCTCGCGCAGCAAGGCCGCGTACGTATGCGCACCAGGCAAACCACACGCTCATGGTCGCCAGCACCACGCCTGTGCCGAAGACGAGCATCCGCAGGGGCGATACGCTGCCGGCCATTGTGCCCCCGAAAATCACCGAAGAACCGGGCACCAACGTGAACGCGAAGCACTTGTGGATCGACGGCTGCACAGAGAACCAGAAGATGTCTCCGAACAGCCCGCCGACGAAGATTGCAACGCTGACGATCAAGAGCAAGTTGCCCATTATACCCTGGCCGCGCATGCGCCACCTCGCTGGAATGCATGTTGTCTGCCCTGCCGCAACCGATTACGCAGGCAAATAGTTTAAGAACTGCCCGGGGAAATGTCCAGAGGAATTTTGGGAGAAAGAATCGGAGGGCGAAGTGCCATGTGCCGCGGTGCAGCGCTCGGCGCCCGGTTGTGAATCCAATTCCGGTCCGTAGCCTGATCGGCGAAGTGTCGGCATCGGACGCCGACACTCCGCCAGCCACGAATGCTATTTTCCGGTCTCGTTGAACCAGATGTCGACGTGGTTTGTTTGATCATCACAGGTCTTGCCCACGATGTCGGGCCGGCCATCGCCGTCGATATCCGCCACCTTCGCCTCGTGCGTGGGAACGCCCTGCGAGATGACCACCTGCTCGAAAG
>DATLAR010000153.1:0-5168 GCA_035527355.1 Planctomycetota bacterium | reverse complement strand
GCCAGATTCACCGCCGCCTTGCTCACGCCCGGCGTGCGCGCAAGCGCGCGCTCCACGCGCGCCACGCACGAGGCGCAATGCATCCCCTCCACATTCAGCGTTACCTTCGCCTGGTCCTTCGGCTGCCGGTTTTCTGCCATGATGCGGTCTCCCGTTTCGATGGGGCCTTCTATCCAATAATAACACGCAAACAGGAAACTTCGAAGAAGTTTTGACTTCTGCCCGGCCTTCTGCTAAAATTCGGGCATGGGCATTATTCGCAAACTGCCGGATTTGGTGGCCAACAAGATCGCCGCGGGCGAGGTGATCGAGCGCCCGGCTTCCGTCGTGAAGGAGTTGGTGGAAAATGCCATCGACGCCGAATCCAGCCGAATCGAGGTGGAACTCGAAGACGGCGGCAAGCGGCTGATCAGAGTATCTGACAACGGCACCGGTATGGCCGCCGACGACCTCCTGCTGGCCGTTCAGAGCCATGCAACGAGCAAGCTGAAAGACAGCGACGACCTTTTCTTCATCACCACGCTGGGATTCCGCGGCGAGGCTCTGCCGAGCGTCGGGGCGGTGTCGGAGCTGCGGATAACGTCCCGCCTCAGAGGCTCCGACTCCGGCAGCCAGATCGAGGTGGCCGGCGGCAAGATTGTGCCTGTGAAGGCCGCCGGCGTGCCCGAAGGCACAATCATCGAAGTCCGCAACCTCTTCTTCAACATACCCGCGCGGCGCAAGTTCCTCAAAACCACCTCCACCGAGCTCAGCCACGCGGTTGACATCATAACGAAGGCGGCTCTGGCGTATCCGAGCGTGAGCTTCCGGCTGGTGCACAACGGGCGCGAGATGATCAACTGCCTCCAGAACGAAGACCGCCTGCGCCGCATCTCGAATTTCTTTGGGAAAGAACTCCAGACCGATCTGCTGGAGGTGAATTCGGGCGAGGGGCCGCTTATGATCAGCGGCTATATCGCGCCGCCCTCGCAAACACGCGCGAACACGAAGCTGCAGTACGTATTCCTCAACGGGCGGTTCATCCGCGACAAGTCGATCGCATCGGCCGTGCGCGCCGCATACGAGGGCCAGGTGCCGGCCGGCCGGCAGCCGATTGTCATTCTGTTTCTGCAGATCGACCCGCGCGAGGTGGACGTGAACGTACACCCGACCAAGTATGAGGTGCGATTCCGCGATTCCCACCTGGTATACACTACCGTCCGCCGCATCATCGGCGCAAAGCTCGCCAGCACGCCCGCACCCGAGCTGATCGTGCGGCACGACACGCCACCCGAGGCGCCGGAGCGAGACGCAAGAGTGCCGAGCGACTGGAATCGGAAGATCAGGCGCGACCCGGCGCTGTTCGAGGTGAGCTTCCTCACCACGCAGCGTCCCGCGGCAGCTCCGTCCGCGCCGCCTCAGCCTCCTGGAAGACAGCAGTCGGCTACGGTGCAATATCCACAAAAGGCCGCTCTGCCGCCGCGGCCCACTGCACCGCAGCATCCGCAAGAGGCCAATCTGCCGCCGCGGCCCGCTGCACCGCAGCATCCGCAAGAGGCCAATCTGCCGCCGCGGCCCGCTGCACCGCAGCATCCGCAAGAGGCCAATCTGCCGCCGCGGCCCGCCCCTCGCAGCGCTCAGCCGCCGGCTGCCGACGATCCCTTGCCCGCTGATCCCCATCCGCACCGGCCACAGGCCTTCCAGGTGCACGATACCTACATCATCGAGCAGACTGCCGGCGGGATCAGGATCATCGACCAGCACGCTCTCCACGAGCGCATCATATACAGCCAGATCCGCCGCCGCATGGAAACTACCGGAATCGAGAGTCAAAGGCTGCTGATTCCAGTCACAGTGGAATTGACAAGCGACGAGGTGATCCTCCTGACTGGTGCCGCCGGCGAGATGCGGGCGCTGGGCTTCGAGATCGAGGAATTCGGACGAAACGTGGTTGCGCTTCGCACCGTGCCCGTGATGCTGCTGGATTGCGATCCCGAGCAGTTCCTCCACGAGATGATAGCCGCACTGCAGGAAGAGAACGGCGGCAGCGCCACCGGCGGCAAGCGGGCACCCGAGCTGCGCGAGAGCTTGGTGAAGATGATCGCCTGCAAGGCCGCCGTAAAAGCCAATCAGCGGCTCACTTTTCCCGAGATCAGCTCGCTGCTTCAGAAGGGCCGCGAGCTCGGCGGCGAGGCCGCCACCTGCCCGCACGGACGCCCCACATCGCTCACGCTGTCGTGCGACGAGCTCGAGAAGCACTTCCTGCGGCGCTGATGTGGCGAAAAACCATCATCGGCATTACAAATAAGTACATCGGCACCTCTTTTGTCCTTGATTCACCTTCTCTATTCCTGATATACTTCTAGTGTGCGCCATCGGTGTATCTTACTAGCTCGCGTTTAGTTTATTTGGCGGCAAATGACAGCCGGCGAGATACCGGATGAAACATATAGCAGTCTTGGGTTCGACAGGATCGATCGGGGTCAATGCCCTGTCGGTCCTGTCACACTTGCCGGGTTACCGCGTTGCCGGGCTGGCGGCGGGGAGCAATTTCGACTTGCTGGCCCGCCAGGCCGTTCAATTCGGTGCTGAAGCGGTTGCCGTAGCTGACGATACTAGTTTATCCCGCTTGCGCAGCAAACTCCCGGCCGGCATCCGCGTTCTTGGCGGAGTTGCCGGAATCGAGGCGATTGCTTCATTGCCTGATGCCGACATCGTGGTTGTGGCAATCAGCGGCTCTGCCGGCCTGCCCGCCACGCTGGCCGCGCTCAATGCCGGAAAAACAGTGGCACTGGCCAACAAGGAATCGCTGGTCATGGCCGGCGGGCTGGTTTCACAGCTCGCGAGGCGCAAGGGCCTGCCGCTGCTGCCGGTCGATAGCGAGCACAGCGCGATCTTTCAGGCTCTGGCCGCCGGAAATCGCGGCGAGGTGAGGAAAGTCATCATCACGGCATCGGGCGGACCGCTGCGCGATGTGCCGCTGGACGAGCTGGATTTGGTAACGCCCGAGAGAGCGCTTCAGCACCCCACGTGGTCGATGGGCAGAAAAATCACCATCGACTCCGCCACTATGATGAACAAGGCTCTCGAGATCGTCGAGGCTCGCTGGCTCTTCGGGTTGGACGCGTCGCAGATCGAGGTGCTCATCCATCCGCAGTCGATTGTTCATTCAATGGTTGTTTTCTGCGACGGATCGGTGATCGCACAGATGGGTGCGCCCGATATGCGTGTGCCGATCCAGTATGCCCTCACGTATCCCAATCGGCAGCCGGGACCGGTGTCGGAGCCGGATTTTGCCGCGATTGGCAGGCTCGATTTCCTTGCGCCCGACCCCGAGCGATACCCGGCCCTCGAGCTGGGATACCGCGCTGCCCGCGAAGACGGCACGCTGGGCGCTGTGCTCAACGCGGCCAATGAGGTGGCCGTCGCTGATTTCCTGCACGGCCGCATTCCGTTCACGCGGATCACCGAAATCGTCCGCGAGGTGATGGACTTGCACGATGTTATCAAGCAGCCGGATCTTCCGCAGATACTCGAGGCCGACCGCTGGGCGCGGCAGGTTTGCTCAGAAGGGAGGCGGCTGGGAAAAGCATGAACTATACGGCTGATATTTCGGGGCGCCGGCGCGAAGCCGCTGCGTCTCTTGGTTCCGGAGGCGATCGTGATGAATGAATGGCTTGGCTGGCTCTTGAACGTGATCACGGTGATAGTAGGCTTTGGCGTACTCATCTTCGTGCATGAGTTCGGGCATTTCATATTGGCCAAGTGGAAAGGCGTGAAGGTCATCAAGTTCTCGCTGGGCTTTGGCCCTGCGCTTCTGCATTTCACCAAGGGCGAAACGGAATATGCGCTCTCGGCGGTTCCGCTGGGCGGCTACTGCAAGCTCGCAGGCGAGTTTTCGGGCGACAAGGAGGAGGCAAGCGACGAGCCGCCCACGCCCGCCGACCGGCTGCTAGGCGCGAAATCGGTGGGCGCACGCGCGCAGATTTTCGTGGCGGGCGCCGTGATGAACCTCATCCTCGCGTTTCCGCTCGGCATCGCCATGGTGCTGATCGGCGGCTACGAGCCGATCACCAAAGTAAACGTAGGCATCGGCAAGGCGTTTGAAGCCGGTGTGCACACCGGCGACATGGTGACGAGCATCGATGGCAAACCCGTGCGGTATTTCATCGAGATGCAGAAGGCCATCGCCGACATCCCGCCGAAAACGCCCTTTTCGCTGACGGTGAAGCGCGATGCCTCCGGTTCGCAATCTATTGAAAAAACCTACCGGGTGCAGCGGCAAGATAAGAACGACTTCCTGGGCCTGCAGCCTTACTTCGACAGGAAGCTGTGGTTTGTGCATCCAAAGGGCCGAGCTCACAAGGCCGGCTTCAAGGCACGCGACGAGATTTTGTCGATTACCAAAGGCGAGAATGACACCATACACATAAGCGATTGGCAGGACTTCCAGAGCGCGATCAGTGCATCGCCCAAGGAGAAACTGACAGTCGAGGTGCGCCGCGAAAGCCCCGACAGGAACGTCGAGTACATCACGCTGACGAAAACGGTAACGCCGGACGCGGAGGAATCGTATGGGATCGGCGCGCAGCTCAGCGAGCGGCCGGTGATCGCGGCGCTGCAGGGCGAGTCGCCCGCGGTCGATGCCGGGCTTCGAGCCGGCGACCGCATCATCCAGGTGGGGGAGACGCCCGTTTCGAGCTGGCGCGAGATTCTGGGTGCGATTCGCAATGCGGGCCGCTCGGTGCCGATCATGCTGCTGCGCGACGGCAAGGAAATTGAGGTGGTGGTGAACCGTCCTACGGAGAAGGATTTGATCGGCATTGCGCCGCCGGATTCTCCGCTGCTGATCGTAAGCGTGGCGGCCGGGTCACCCGCGCAGCAGGCCGGCCTGGTTCCCGGCGACGAGATCGTGAAGGTGGACGATCAAGAGGTTAGCTGCCTCGCCGAGCGTTACGCCGGGCTGCTGCCCGACAGCAAAGAGCGCACGCTGACGATCCGCCGCGGCGGCGATGTGTTCAGTGTAGTTGTGAAGCCGGTGGCTACCACGATCGGCAAGATCGGCGTCGCACCGATGCCGGTATCTGAATTCCGCCGTCCGCCGTCCTTTTTTGCGGCGATCAGCGAGGGCACCGAGAGAACCATTCTTCTCTACTCGCAAACGTTCAAGGTGCTCTTCGGGCTGTTTG
>DATLAR010000152.1:0-16068 GCA_035527355.1 Planctomycetota bacterium | reverse complement strand
ATGTCGGCCTACCAGGGCTTCGGCCACGCCGACGAATGGAAACTCCATCACCAGGGCGGGCCCACCGGCTATGATGGCCGCTACTACCGCGTGGCCCCCGGCGACACCCGCACGCTCACCGCAAATATGGCCGTAGCGTGGAATCCGTCGATTGCCGGCACCAAATCCGAAGATACCATCCTGTGCCTTGAAACGCCCGAAATCCTCACACCCTGCCACCAATGGCCCACCAGCCAATACGAGGCGGCCGGGCAGGCGATATTCCGGCCCGATATTCTCACGGCCTGATCGCGCATTCGAATGCGATGGTGAATTCTTGCACAACAATCTTGTGTGAAAACCACGCCAAGGCTTCTGGCTTCTCACTCTTCACACGCCTCTCATAGTCCAGTCTCACAATCCCGTGCTTCTTCAGTATGAACGACGGCAGAACCTCCGCATCGGGGAAGGAAATGCTGTCGATTCCTCGTGTCTGAGGAATTCTTTATCCTCACGTGCTTGCGAAGGCATAAAGAATCCCTTACTGGGTATAGGAATCTGCAAAATACAAAAGAATACAGAAATAATCCGAAAATCACACTTGACAT
Source organism: Planctomycetota bacterium (assembly GCA_035527355.1). Classification (GTDB taxonomy): domain Bacteria; phylum Planctomycetota; class PUPC01; order JABMSA01; family JABMSA01; genus DATLAR01. The sequence continues at coordinate 15,481 of DATLAR010000152.1, read as the reverse complement.
GCGGCACAAATAGTGATAAAGTTATATAGACGGGTGAATGAGAGTTCAGTCCGTCTGACCTGAAAGCGGCCCCCACTCGCGGGCCGGAGCGTTTCTGCCTGCATGCCCAAGAGAAGAAGCACTACTCCGGCCCGCGCGTCCCTATTCTGGCCAACTCCGCCTTTTTCCACATGACCTTCGTCAAGAGCAGCGTTTCCATTGATTTTGCCGGCCAGGAATGTTAATATCACTGCGGCTATTTCAATGGAAGGCCCCGGCAAGATGACCGCAGAAATCAGCCATATCGATTCGTTTATGGTGGACCTCGACGGCACCACGTATCTCGGCGATAGCCTCATTGCGGGCGCCGCCGATTTCTACCATGCCGCCGTCGCGGCCGGCAAGAAGGTGCTCTACCTCACAAACAACTCATCGAGAAGCCCGGCCAGATATCACGAGAAGCTGCGCACGTTGGGCATTCCCGTCAGGGAGGGCGAGGTCTTCACATCGGGCGAGGCCACCATTTCATACCTGGAAAAGCGGCCGTATCGCAGCATTTTTCCGCTGGCCACCGCCGATTTCCGCACGATGATGGCGCAAGCAGGCTTCGATGTCACAAACGAAATGCAAACGCGCGCCGGCAGCCGGCCCGATTGCGTAGTGCTGGGCTACGACACCGAGCTCACGTACGAAAAGCTGAAGAGGGCCTGCCTGCTGCTGATAGAAGGCGCGGCCTTCGTGGCGTCGCATCCCGATGCTGTTTGCCCCACTGATGAAGGCCCCGTGCCCGACGCTGGCTCGATGCTTCCTATGATCGAGGCCGCTACAAACCGCCGCCCAGAGATCATCGTTGGAAAACCCAACCCGCTCATGCTCGAGCTGGCCCTCAAGCGAATGAACGCCGCCGCCGGCACGGCCGCAATGGTCGGCGACCGTCTTTCCACCGATATCGCGATGGCTGCCGATTTCGGCATCACCTCCGTTCTTGTGCTCACGGGCGGAACCACCCGGGCCGAGGCTGCAGAGTTTCCACGCAAGATCGATCACATTTTTACGTCAATCGCAGACATGGTGCCGCTGCTGCGGCAGCGCTAAAGGAGTACGCTTTGAAATCCGAACGGTACGACGTAGTAGTAGTTGGCGGCGGTGGGGCTGCCTTGCGCTCTGCGATTGCCGCCGGCGAATCGAACTCTTCGCTGCACGTGGCCGTGCTGGTCAAGGGCGGTCTTGGCAAGTGCGGCGTAACGGCAACCGCCTGCTCCGACCGCATGGCCTATCACGCCACGCTAAAGCACACCCAGCCCGGCGGGCCCGACGCCTGGAAATACCACGCCGAAGACATCTACCGGATCGGCGGCTGCGTGTCGGACGCCGACCTTGCCGCCACGCTCGCGCAAAACTCGGGCGATTCATTCTACTACCTCGATTCGCTGGGCGTGCCCTTTGCCAAAAAAGACGGCCTTGCCGACCAGTTCGTTACCGACGGCTCCGAATACGCCCGCGCGTGCTACACCGGCCCGCACACCGCAAACCACATCGAAGAGGCGCTCGTCCGCAAGATCAAAGAGACGCCCGTCAAGGTCCTCCAGTACATGATGGCGGTGGAGATTTTGAAGGACGACGGCAAGGTGGCCGGCCTTCTGGCGCTGAACCTCGTTTCCCTCGAATACGCGCTTGTTTCGGCGAAAGCCGTGGTGCTGGCCACGGGCGGCCCCGGCGAGCTGTTCGCGGTGAACGTCTTCCCCCAGGGAATGACCGGCGACGGCCACGCGCTGGCCTTGCGAGCCGGCGCCGAACTCGTGAACATGGAGTTCATACAGATCGGGCTGTCGTCGGTGAAAACCAAGCTGGCGTGTTCGGGCAGCATGTTCAGGGCGCTGCCGCGGCTGATCAACAGCGACGGCGAGGAATTCCTGCCCAACTATTACAGGGGCGACAGCGCGTCGATGTACAACATCCTCTTCCGCAAGGGCGCGAGCTGGCCCGTGTCGAAGGAGGAGCCGTCGAACATAATCGATATCGCAGTTGCGAAGGAAAACGCGCGCGGCAAGAAAGTCTTTCTCGACTATTCGGCAAATCCTGCGGGGCTTGATCTTGCCGCGCTCGACGAGAATGTTCGCGCGCGTTTCGCAAGCGAAGCAAAGCAGTCCGATTTCAACGTGGATGAACTGAAGGCCAGCCCGCTGGCGCGGCTGAAGAAGATCAATGCCCCCGCTATCGAATGGTTGAAGCAGCGCGACGTTGACCTCGAGAAGGGCGACACGATCGAGCTTGCACCGGCGGTGCAGCATTTCCAGGGCGGAATAAAAATCCGCCGCAACGCGGATACTGCCGTGCCCGGCCTGTATGCGGCGGGCGAGGCCGCCGGCGGCCAGCACGGTGCAAACCGGCCCGGCGGAAACGCTTTGATGGATTGCCAGGTGTTTGGAAAGATTGCGGGCGAGCAGGCGGCGGCTTTTGCGGCGGCGGCTTCCGAGCCTGCTGACGCGAATGATTTTGCGGCTCGAGCGATCAAAGCCGCCCAGGATTTGAACGCCCGCCTGAAATGCGGCAGCGGATGCGCGGCGAACCCGTCGGCCACCGAGGCGCGGCAGATCGTGCAGTCGGCTATGAGCCTCGCGGCTGGAGTAGTGCGCACCGAGGCCGGCCTGAAGCGGGCGCTCGATAAGGTGGATGAAATCCGCAGCAGGGGGGTTCACGCCGACGACGCCGGCACGGCGTCGGCCATCGAAACGCTGAACATGCTCGACTCGGCGGCGGCCGTCCTGCACGCGTGCCTCGCCCGAAAGGAAAGCCGCGGGCCGCACCTGTTCTTTTCAGACGAGCAAACCATCACGCCGATGGCCAGATCGCAGCAGATGGACAAGTACGTGGTGATTTCGATGGACGGCGGCAAACTGAAGACCGACTGGCGCGCGCCGGTGACGGAGATGTGAGGCAGCAGCGCAGCGTGCCGGCCTACGTGCCGAGCAGCTCGGCGATTTTCGCGGCAACGTCTCCGCTGCGCATCAGCGTCTCGCCCACCTGGATTGCGCGGGCGCCGCAAGCTTGCAGTTTCAGGACGTCGGCCCGCGTTTTGATCGCGCTCTGCGAGACGACCGTGCGGTCGGCCGGCAGCAGGCCGATCAGCCGCGGCGTAGTCTCGAGGTCGGTTTCAAACGTGCGGAGGTCGCGGTTGTTGATGCCGATCACGCGCGCGCCGCACGCGCCGGCCCGCCTGATCTCGGCCTCGGAATGCCCCTCGACCAGCGCCGACATGCCGAGCTCGCGCGTCAGCCGCAGCAGGGCCGAAAGCCGGATATCGTCGAGGATTTGCGTCATCAGCAGAATCGCATCGGCCCCGGCCGCCCTGGATTCATACACCTGGTAATCGTCGATGATGAACTCCTTGCGCAGCACGGGAATGCTCACGCTGCGGCGCACGGCGATCATCTGCTCGAGGCTGCCCTTGAAATATCTCGCGTCGGTGAGCACCGAAATGGCAGCGGCGCCCGAGCGCTCGAAGATGCGTGCGATCTGCGGAAAATCGCCCACCGGGCATATCTCGCCGGCCGAAGGCGATGCGTGCTTGATCTCTGCCAGCAGGTGAATGCCCGCCGGCGGCGGCACGCGGAAAGCGGCGGCAAAATCGCGCACCGGCCCCGCCTTCGCTGCGAGCCGGCGAACCTCGTCCTGCCCGACCCGCTCGCGCAGGCGGGCGATTTCCGTTTGCTTCCAGGCCACTATGCTGTCGAGAATGCTTTGGCTGCCGTTGTTTTCCATAGTAGCAGCGAAGATACCAGATAACGGTTTTCGGGTCAAGGCTTTTCCGACCGGCGAACAGCAATAGCAGGAGCCAAACATGCGCCAGTTCAGCGTCAAAACACAGTCGAAGGTTGAGTTCATTGACATCACCGAAAGGGTGCACTCAATGCTCATCCAGACGTTTGTGCGTGAAGGGGTCTGCTACATTTTCATCCCGCACACCACGGCCGGCCTTACGATAAACGAAAATGCCGACCCCGCGGTGGTGCGCGACATCGTGAAGGAACTGAACAGAATAGTCCCGGAAGACGACAACTATGCCCACGCGGAAGGCAACTCGGCAGCACACATCAAGGCCAGCCTCGTCGGCTTCCATCTCGTGGTGCCGGTTGAAGGCGGCCGGCTGGCCCTTGGCCGCTGGCAGGGGATATATCTGTGCGAATTCGACGGCCCGCGGACACGCAAGATAGTCATGACCGCCCTCTCCGAAAGCACAATGCCTACGTAGCATTCCGTCGCTCCGCGCAAAACAGGAAATGGCTTCATCATGAACTCCCGCATGCACCTGCCGTCCGACTGTACCCCGAAGCTGCCAACGTATCAGCTCCGTTCCCGCCGGCGCTTCCCGTTTTCATGCTTGATACGGCAAGGCCAAACTGGTAAATTGTTTTGTTGGGAAATGAAATCTCCAACCAGCTCGGCGGCCTGCCCTGCGCTCGTGCAGAGCGGGCGGAGTCGTTCCGCCCGTTGGAAGGCGTTTTGATGCCCGATGATCCGTTCGATACCACATTCATGCGAAAGCTCGAACATCTCGAGATCGCCTTCCGCCGCCTCAGGAGCGGCCGCGGCGCCGGCGAAAACGTGGGCAAGGGCCGTGGCGGCCGCACCGAGTTCCGCGAGCATCGGCGTTATACTACGGGCGATGATTTCCGCTATATCGACTGGAACGTCTTCGGGCGCAGCGATTCCCTGTTCGTGAAGGAATACGCTCGCGAAGAGCGTCGCACCGTGGCCGTGCTGCTCGACGCAAGCGGCTCGATGAGCTTCGGCTCGCCGGCCAAGATGCTCTACGCAAAGCAAATCGCGGCGGCTTTCGCATACCTCGCACTCGCCGCCGGCGACGAGGCCGTTGTTGTGGTGTTCTCCGATGGGATCGACAAATCGATTACGGTGGCCGGGCAGAAGAGCAGGATTACGCAAGTATTCAGAGAGCTGCGCGGCGTACAGCCGCGCGCACGCACGAGAATCGAAACGTCGCTGAAGGAGTTTTACGAAAGCATCCGCACGCGGAGCTTCGTAGTGCTGATCTCGGACCTGATGGACAGCGACTGCAAGGCGAGCCTGGCCGTGCTTTCGGCGCGCGGCTTCGAGCCTTGCGTGATCCAGGTGCTCAGCCGCGGCGAGGCCGACCCTCGCCAGACCGGCCGCCTGCGGCTGAAAGACTCCGAAACCGGCGAGACGCGCCAGATATGGGTGGAGGGAGCCGAGCTCCAGGAATACAAGCTGATACTCAACCAGTTCATCGAGGGCTGGAAAACGTTTTGCAGCAAGCACGGCATCGATTTTGCCACTGCGTTCACCGATATGCCGTTTGATGAATTCGTGCTTGGCCGCCTGCGGCGGGGGGGTGTATTGCGATGAGCTTCCTCTGGCCGTTCGGTTTGCTGGCGCTGCTTGGCGTGCCGGCCGCGGTGCTCATTGCACTCTGGCGGGCGAAACGGCGCGACGTCGACGTGCCCAGCCTCATGCTCTGGCAGCGGCTGGCCGAGAAGATTTCAGATACCGGCCAGAAGCATCGCGCGGTAATCGACATCCCGCTGATCCTTGCCGGAATGGTGGCCTTGCTGCTGGGCCTCGCGGCTGCGGGCCCGATGCTCGCCAGCCGGCCTGCCGGCGGCCGAACGTTCCTGCTCGTGCTGGACCGCTCGGCCAGCATGCAGATGAAGCAAAACGACTCCAGCCGCTGGATTCAGGCCATGCGGCAGTTGCAGAAGTTTCTGGGGCAGTTGACCGATGATGATGCCGTACACCTGGCCACAAGCCCCGCGGGCGATGATGTGCGCGTCGGGCCGATGCCGCCTTCCGAAGCCGCCGAGCTGCTGCGGGCGATGAGGCCAACCGACCGCTCCGCCGACCTTGCCGACGACGTGGCCCGCGCGGTGGCGTCGGCCGAATCGCTCAAGCCGTTCTCGATGATCGTCTGCACCGATTCACCGGACGTGTTGCCTCCGAGCATGCCGGCCATCGGCGTGGGCGGCCCGGCCGACAACCTCTTCTTCACGAGGTTCGGCTTCTCCGGCGGCACCATTCTGCTCGGCGTGGGAAACGCCGGCAAGCCGCGCACGGCCAATCTGCAGTTGATCGCCGACGGCCGGATGCTCGAACAGCGCAAGATCAGCCTGGCCAATTCCGCCGAATCGACCGAGATGTTCGGCGGCACCGATGATGTTGAAAACGCGCGGCTGCTCGAGGCCCGCCTCGTGGCCGACGACTCATTGCAGGCCGATAATTACTTCTACGCCGTGCGCGAGCAGGCCCAGCGCCTTCGCGTGATGCTTATCGGCCATGACAACGCGTGGCTCGAGTCGGCCATCGCCGTGCACGACGGCATCGAGCTCATCCGCAGCGCGAAGGAAGCTTCCGCAGATTCGTACGATCTGCTCATATACAACGGCGTGGCTCCGAAGAACCTGACCGGACGCACGCCCGCTGTGGTGATCGATCCGCCGGAATCGTTCGGCGGCATCGCGGTGGGCGGCGCCATCCGGCAGCCCAAGGTTACGTCGGTCAGTGGCGATCCGCTCACCGACGATACCGACCTCGCCGATATCGCGGTGGAAACCGCCCGCGGGATCACGGCGGCCGCCGGCGTGCTGGTGGCGTCGGACAAAGGCCCGCTGGTGGTTCGCGACGGAAACGTGCTCTGCCTGGCTTTCAGCATCGGCCGCGAAAACACCGACTGGATGCTGAAGGCGGGCTTCCCGGTTTTCTGGGCAAAGATGGTCGAGAAGCTTTCGTCGCAGACGCGGGCAACGCTGGTGCACCATCAGATCGGCAGCCGCGCAAGCGTGAGGATCAGCGAAAGGAATGCCACGCTGAAACGCACGAAACCCGCAGGCGAGCCGGCCTCAAAACCGCCGGCCGGCGAGTTTGTTTTCCGACCCGACCTCGGCGGCGTTTACGAGCTGACCGATGGCGCGGATACACGTTTGTTTGCTTTCAACATGCTCGATTCTCGTGAGTCGTCAACAACAGGGTCATGGAAAAGCATAGATCACGGAACGATCGGCAACGCGGCCAGCCGTGCCGCCGGGGGAGCAGCGGCCGCGTTGATGCTCGCCCCGGTGCTGGTGTCGATCGGCCTTGCATTGGCAGTAGCGCAATGGTGTCTCAAAAGATGATTGATGAAGTTGACTCGAACAGCCTGGACCTCTCGCAAGTGGAGCCCCTGATCCGTTTCGCCATCAGAGAGGATATCGGCAAGGGCGACCTGACAAGCTCGTCCGTGCTGCCTCGCGGGGCGAAAGCGAGAGGCACTTTCGTTGTGAAAGAGGGCGGCATCATCGCCGGCCTGGCCGTTATTCCGCTCATCTTCCGCATAATCAACGAAAAGGTGAAGTTCATTCCGCTCACGCATGACGGCGAGACGGTGGCGAGCGGCATGCCGGTGGCGCAGATCACCGGCCCGGCCATATCCATACTCTCGGGTGAGCGCGTGGCGCTCAATTTCCTCCAGCGGCTCTCGGGCATAGCCACGCTGGCGGCGAGGTTTGTTGAGGAAGTGCGCGGTACGAAAGCCAAGATCCTCGATACACGTAAAACGACCCCCGGCTGGCGTTACCTCGAAAAATATGCCGTGCGGATGGGCGGCGCGCTAAATCACCGCATGGGCCTCTACGACCGCGTGCTCATCAAGGACAACCACCTGCGGCTGTCGGCCAATCAGCCGGTGAGCGAGGCGGTGAGCAGGGCGCGCAAGCGCTGCCCCGCCGGTACGCTGATCGAGGTGGAGGCCGAAAACCTCGTGCAGGTCGAGGAGGCTCTATCGGCCAGCGCCGACATCATAATGCTCGATAACATGAGCGTGAAACTGATCAACCAGGCCATCCACATGATCCGCAACGCAACGGGCACGCCGCTGATCGAGGCATCAGGCGGCATTACGCTGCGTAATGCGCGCTCGATTGCGCAGACCGGTGTGGACTGGATTTCGGTGGGCGAGCTTACGCATTCGGCCAAGGCTCTCGATATCGCCTTGGACCTGGAGCCGATCGGGCGATCAGACTAACAGGCGGCGGAAGGCGTTTTCTTGACAACCAGCAAGCGGTGGCGAGTTCGGCAATGAAACCAGAGGAACTCTCAGTTCCAATCTCCATTCGGCTGAATGCCGGGCTGCTCTCGGCCCTGACGGACGCCGCCGGCCAGCCCGTGCCGGAGAGCGAGATCAGCAGGGCGGCCGGTCTCTCGGGCCTGAGGCTCGAACGCGAAGCCGACCGCCTCAGAATGCTGGGCTACAGGATCGAAAAATCGCGAGCGGGCCTCAGGCTGGCCGCCTCGCCCGATCTGCTGTATCCCGATGAAGTCAGGCACCGGCTCGACACGCGGATCATCGGCCGCGAAGTGGTGGTGTATCGAAAGGTCGGCTCCACCAACGACGTCGCCTGGCAGCTTGCTGCCGACGGCGCCGAGGAGGGCTTGGTAGTCCTTGCCGAAGAGCAAACCAGCGCACGCGGGCGAATGGGCCGCAAATGGTTCTCGCCGATCGGCGGGCTATCGATGTCGATAATCCTGTGCCCCGATCCGCCGGCCGGCCACGCCACGGTGATCACACTGGCGGCGGCCGTGGCCATTGCGAGGGCCGTGCGCAGCACGGGATGCAACGCAACCATCCGCTGGCCAAACGATGTGCTGATAGACGGCCGCAAGGTGGCCGGCCTGATGATCGAAACGCGCAGCGCGAAGCTCCTGCAGGGCGTGTTCATCCTCGGGATCGGTGTGGATGTGAACTGCGACGATTTTCCCGAGGAACTGCACGGCATAGCCACGGCACTATGCCGGCACGCGGCGATGGAAATCCGCCGGGTGGACGTTGCTCGCAGCATCCTGCGGGCCTTCGACGAGCTTTACGGCCAGATACTGCAAGGCAACGACACCTCGATCGGCGAGGAATGGATGGCGATGTCGTCTACGCTCGGGCAGCGCATTGCCATCATCCGCAACGGTCGGATTTACAAGGGCGAGGTGGTGGATATGGACCCGTCGGCGGGCCTCATGGTGCGGCTCGACAGCGGGTTCGTGCGGTCGTTCAAGGGCGAGCACGTTACTGTGGTGAAATGAATCCAGCGGAGGAGGCATGATTCACGGCGTGATTATGGCGGGCGGGTCCGGCACTCGATTCTGGCCCAGAAGCCGCCGAAAACATCCAAAACAGCTTCTTCACTTCACCGGCGAGCGCAGCATGCTGCAGGAAACCTTCCAGCGGCTTGTCGGGCGCATACCGTCCGGAAATGTGCACATCATCACGAATTGCGAGCAGACCGACGGCGTTTGCCGGCACCTGCCCGAGCTTCCCAGCGAAAATATCCTCGTGGAGCCGGCCAGCCGCAACACCGCCGCCTGCATCGGCCTGGCCGCCGTTCGCATCGAAAAGGCCGACCCCGACGGTGTGATGGTGATCGTGCCATCCGATAGTTGGGTTGATCCGGCGGAGAATTTCCTGAAGGTGATCGACGTGGCCTGCAAGACCGCCGCCCAAGGCCCCGAGATGGTGGTGATCGGCATACCGCCCACCTATCCCGCCACCGGATACGGCTACATCCAGCGCGGCAGCCTCGTCAGCGAGTCCGATGGCGTGCGAGTCTTCGACGTGCGGGCATTCAAAGAGAAGCCCGATGCGAAAACCGCCGCCGATTTCATCAACAGCGGCAACTATTACTGGAACAGCGGCTCGTTCATCTGGAAGGTTTCCACCATCCTCGATGCGCTCCGTGAATTCATGCCCGACCTTTACGCCGCTCTCGAACGCATCCGTGAAAGCTTGGGAACACCAGGCGAGGTTCAGGTGGTAGCCCGCGAATACGAGCAGGCAAAGAGCATCTCGATCGACTATGGCGTGATGGAATTCGCCCGAAATGTGAAGGTCATCGAAGCCACCTACAAGTGGGACGACGTGGGAACCTGGAGATCGGTAGAGAATTTCGCGAAGCCAGACGCCAACGGCAACGTGGTGGAAGCGCGGGCCGAGATGATCGACACGCAAAACTGCACAATCGCGGGCGATCCCGATCATCTTATTGCCACCATCGGCGTCAACGACCTGATAATCATCCAAACGCCCGACGCCACGCTCGTTTGCCATAAAGACCGCTCGCAAGACGTGAAAAAGATCGTAGACCTCCTTGCCGAGCACGGCCTGGACGGTTTCCTCTGATTCCGGCTGGAGCAGGAGACGCATAATGACCGTTCTTGGCATTGACTACGGCGAGCGGCGGATCGGGCTGGCGATCACAGATGAGCTCGACATGATCGCCTCGCCGCTGAAAACCATCGAAAACAATCCCGCCACTCTCGCCGAAATCAAAAAGGTCGTCGATGAGCGCAAGGTCGACACCATCGTGGTCGGCCTGCCGCTATCGCTCAGCGGCGAGATGGGGCCGTCGGGCCTGAAAGCGAAGGCTTTCGCCGACAGCTTGCGCGCCGCGGTCAGTATAACGGTCGATACTTTCGACGAGCGCCTCACTACCGTGCAGGCCGAGCGTTCAATGCTCAGGCACGACGTTACCCGTGCAAAACGCGCCAAACACATAAACGAAATGGCGGCACAGATACTGCTGCAAAGCTACGTCGACTGCCGAAAGCGCCGCCGCGGAGAAAAATGATGCCTCAGCATAAACTGCCGGCCATGATAGCCGCGCTCGCTATGCTCATCGCCGCGCCGGCCGCGCTCGCCGAAGACCAGCACCCAGGCGATCCCCCGCGAAACATCAGCGGCCTTGTCGAAAAAATCCAGCGCTCCGTTGTCGGCATCGATGCCTTCCAGACCGTGCCCAAGGGGCTCTGGGTTCGCACGCGCGATTTCCTCAATCCCTTTCCCCTGCGCAGTTTCATAGGCGACACCGTTTCATTCGCATACTACCTGCCTCGCACCGTGGTCTACCCGTTCTCCGCACACCGCGAAGCCAGCGGCTTCATCATCGACACCGGCGGCTACATCATCACCAGCGCGCATCTGGTCAAAGACTACAACCGCTTCTTCGTGCGCTTCTTCGACGGCAGCAGCCGGCCCGCCAGCATCGTTGGCATCGACGACTTCGCCGATATCGCGCTCCTCCGGGCCGACCTCTCCAAGTTCGGCGATGCCATCCAGCCGGCCACGCTCGGCGATTCCGACACCGTGAGGCCCGGCCATTGGGTGATGGCCATCGGCCACCCGCTGGGCCTCGACTATACCGTGACCACCGGCATCGTGAGCGGCCTCGCACGGCAAATCGGCGTCACGCCGCTCGACGACCTCATCCAGATCGACGCCGCCATTGATGCCGGCAACAGCGGCGGCCCCATTCTCAACTCCGCCGGCGAGGTGATCGGCATAGCCGAGGCATCTTTCATCCTCGCACAAAACAAAAACTTCGCGGTGCCGATCAACATGGCCAAGGCCGTGATCGCCGACCTGAAAGCGAAAGGCTACCCCGAGCGGGGCGAGATCGGCGTAATCGTCGAAAACATCACATACGGATACGCCGCATCGGTGGGCCTTGCCGCACCCGGCGGCGCACTGGTGGTGGGCCTCGAATCGGGCTCGCCCGGCAAGGCGGCCGGCTTGCGGCCCGGCGACATCATCCTCACGTACTCCGGCGACCACGTAGCGAGCGCGTTCGACCTCGTCAGACGCGTCCGCAACAGCAAGCCCGGCGACACCAGGGAAATGGAAATCCTGCGGCCAGCCCCCGGCACCCGCGAGCTTGGCGTCAGGAAAGCTCTGCAAATCCGCCCTAACCTCATCAAAAAGCGCTTCAAAGTATTGTAGCACGGCCGCTGCAGCACGGCCGCTCCCCGCCCGTGTTCCGCGTTCATTTCCCACTCGTTTCGCCCTTGGCGCGGCTCAAAATACGGAAAATGCCCCCCAGCGCCCGTTTACTCCAGATTTTCCTTGACATTTGCAGCAGATGCGCTAAACTCAATTGGTAGAAGGTCCACCCACGGGAGGAGCGTGAGGTTCTTTGGTAAAATCATTCGATCTGGGCACTATAGAATACCTTGTGTCGCCCGAAGGCCGCGGAGCCTGCGAGTTTGCCGCATCACTGGGCGGCGCCACCATCACGCAAATCGAGCGCCTGCGCAGCCGTTGCACACCAGCCCAGGCATCCGCTGTATTGCAGACCATTGAACTGCGTGCAAAAGCTGCGAAGAGGTTCGAGCGGGCCGACCGCATGCTCTTCACGCGGGAAGGCCTCGAGCAGGCCACGTCCCGGCCCGCTGCCGAATATCGCGCGGCACGTTTTGCCGGCCTCGGCACGGTGCTTGATCTCTGCTGCGGCATCGGAGGCGACACCATAGAGCTTGCCAAACGATGCCGAAAAGTGATGGCAATAGATATTGATCCCGTGAAAGTTGCCATCGCTCGGCATAATGTGGCAGTATACGGTCTTGCCGAAAAGGTCGAATTTCACGTGGCGGACGTTTCGACGTGTGGCTTCGATGCCGATGCGGTTTTTGTCGATCCATCGCGGCGTGTAGCCGGTCAACGCCGCATATCGCCCAGCCAGTACGAACCGCCGCTTGACGTAGTGCTCAGGCTGGTGCGGCGTTACCCGCGTGGCACCGTAAAATGTGCCCCGGCAATGGATTATGAAGGGCTGATGACCGATGCTTCAATAGAGGTGGTTTCGGTCGACCGCGAATGCAAGGAAGTCGTTCTTTGGTTTGGCGAATTTGCCTCGGCCACCCGAATACAGGCGACCGTCCTTCCCAGCGGCGAGCACCTACTGCCAACCGCGGACTTCACAGTGAGCGTAAAGCCGCCGGGCGCTTACGTTTTTGAACCGGACCCCGCGGTGATCAGGGCACACCTCGTCAACGAACTTGCCGGGCGTTTCGGGCTTTGGAAACTCGACGACTCCATCGCGTTCATGTCGGGCGACCATCCGATCCACAGCCCGTTAATGGTTTTCAGCCGCGTCTTGCAGTGGCTGCCGTTCAACCTTAAAAAACTGAACGCGGCACTCGCAGCGCTGAACATCGGCCGGGTGGACATCAAGCGCAGGGGATTTCCGCTGGCACCCGACGACCTGAAAAGCAAACTGAAGCTTCGAGGCGACCTTTCTGCGGTCTTGTATTGCTGCCGTCATGCAGGGAAGCACATAGTGGTAATCGGCGGAGGATAATCCAATAATGGGGCCCCAAGAAAGTAAGATTTGTTCGATGCTCAAATCGGGCGACCCGGAGCTGCAATGCGCCGCCGCACGCGTTCTGGGCGAGCTCAAACCGAAAGACCCAACCGTCATCCGCGCACTCGGTAGCGTCCTCACCGACGGCTTGGAATCAGTGAGACTGTACGCACTGGGTGCACTCAGGAGCATCGGCAGCAAGTCGTCCCTCAAATACATCATCCCCAGGCTCTCCGCCGAAGACATCGAGCGGCGCGCCGCCGCCGCCGCCGTTGCAGCCGTGGGCAACGCCGCACTCCCCGAGCTCAAAAAGGAGCTGCCGCGCCTCAGCCCCGCCGGCCGGCAAATGGCAGCCGACATCATCATGTCCATCGGCACCGAAGCCGCATTCGAGGTGCTTTTCGAAGCACTCGCACTCGGCGATTTCGACCTCTGCCGCCACATTTGCGATCTATTCCGCGACCAGATGCCCGGCTTCACCAAGAACCGCCAAGACATAGTCTTCCGCAAGATCGTGAAATTCCTGGACATGAAAGAGGTGAAAGGAAACGAAGTGGCCACCATCGCCGGCCTGCGTCTGCTCGGCTACCTCGGCCACGAAAACTCCCTCGATATGCTCATCCCTTACCTCAGCGAGGAAATGCCGCCAGCCATCCGCCGCCATGCACTCCTCGCCGTCAGCGCACTACTGCCCGTGCGCAAGCCCAAGCCCGAATTCGTCCAGGCGCTCCTCAAGCTGCTATCCGACCGCACCCATCCCGACATAATGGAGACTTCGCTGAGGATTCTCAACGGACTCAGCATCCCTGCTTCCCTATCCGACGAGATGATCAAGCTCCTCTACAACCGCCACAGCGCCGTCCGCAAGCTCGCCGTCAGGGCGCTCGAAAGCTTCAACACCATCAAAGCCACACGCGCGCTCCTCGAATGCCTCAGCCGGGCCGACTGGGAGCTCACCTCCGACACTATGGCCGCGCTGCGACGCATAAAGCACACACCCGAAGTCATCCTTGCCGAGGTCGAAAAAACCGAAGACAAGGAAAAGGCCCGCCGCCTCGCTAGCGTGCTGCGCGGAGGAAAATTCGAAGTGCCCGCCCCCGTTCTCAACGGCCTCAGCAAAAAGCTCCTCAAATCAATCGAGGAAGACGGCGACAAGCTCGATATCTATTTCGCGCTCCTCTCCAGCCTCAGCGATGAACACCTCGTTTCCACGCTCATCAGCCAGGCGCAGGAGCTGAAAACGCTCGGACGCTTTCAGGAGGCCGAAAGGCACCTCCGCATGCTCACGCAGCTCGGCCCGCCGCCGGCTGAAGTCAAATACCAACTCGCGATGGTTCGCCTCAAACTCAGCAAGAAAAGCCTGGCACCCGCCGAACGCGCCGCCGATCCCGCTCTCGCGCTCCTCGCATCGCTGATGCGCGTGCCCGACTTCCCCCTCGAAGAGAAGATCAAAGCCGAAAAAGACGTGCTGGATGCCACCGACTACTACTACGTGGGCTATCACTTCTACGGCAGCGAAGGCGACGAAAAACGATTCGGCACCGCAATCCTCAAATACGTCATCAGCCGCGCACCCAAAAGCAAGGAAGCCGACGACGCCCGCAAGCGCATGCGCGGGTGAAAACGCACGCAGAAAGCTGCCTCGCACCGGTTCCCATCAAAGCCTTGTTGAAAACACGGCAATCCGCATTGCCCCCCCGCGGTGAATGCCAAGTCATTGGTGCACAATTTACTGCATCGAACGGAAATACTGAAAGACTCCAAAACAATAGAACTTGACAAGCGTACCGGCGCCCGGTATAATTTCATGTAATGTGCCTTGTTAGGCATCTGTGCCTGGTTCGGAGGAGTCGTACAGGGATTGGGCTGCCGGCGGCGGCACTGCCGGCGGCAGCACTGCCATCGGCAGCCCCAGAGTCAGCGGAGGATCATCGTACGAAGCGCATGTCATGGACACTTCTCGCCGTCGCATCAGCCCTTTTCATCAGCGTGCCGTTGTGTGAAGGCGCCCGTCTGGCGATCTCCGCACCATCCGAGCTTCCTGCGGGCGGAGGGTCATTCACCGTAAGCGTCTCAGTTGACTATACGGAGGAACTGGTAGCATACCAGGTTGAGATCAGCTTCAACCAGGGCAGCACGCCCTCCGGAAGTTTCACTCTCGATGCCAGCGGCGAAGGCGATATTTTCGACGCGCGCCCGGCACTGTCGGCCGATCTGAAGAGCGGTCGGTTTTCCATGCTGAATTCCGGCGCAGCCGGCGGCAGCGGAATGCTCTGCATGCTGTACTTCACGTATGACGCCGGCGCCGCATGCAACTACACTATCTCGCTTGCACGCACCATGCTCGCAGGCCCAGGCGGCAAGGTGATCCC
>DATLAR010000151.1:0-6460 GCA_035527355.1 Planctomycetota bacterium | reverse complement strand
GGCCGTGCTGGTGTTGTCGCGGCTGTGCGAGCCTTCCAGCGAGCTGCACATCGCCGAACATTTCTACCGCCACAGTGCCATCCCCGACCTGCTGGGCGTGCCGGCCGACAAGGTCAACGACGACCGGCTGTATCGCTCGCTGGACGCTCTGCTGCCGCACAAGGACGCCCTCCAGGTCTTCCTGAAGGAGCGGCTGGGCGAGATGTTCGATCTCGACTACGACCTGCTGCTTTACGATGTGACCTCGACATACTTCGAGGGGCAGGCGAAGGGCAACGAGCTTGCCCAGCGCGGTTACTCGCGCGACAGCCGCGGCGACTGCAAGCAGGTGTGCATAGCACTCGTCGTCAGCCGCGACGGCATACCGTTTGGCTACGAGGTCTTCGCCGGCAACCGCAACGACGCCACGACCGTCGAGGAGATCGTGGAGAAAATGGAGGCCCTCTACGGGCGCTCGAACCGCATCTGGGCGATGGATCGCGGCATGGCCGGCGACGACAACATCGAATTCCTCAAGCAAAGCGGCCGCCGTTACATCATCGGCACGCCCAAGTCGATGCTGCGGCAGTTCGAGCAGCAGCTTCTCGAAAAGGACTGGCAGAGCATCCGCGACGGCCTTGAGGTGAAGCTGTGCGAAGCGCCCGACGGCAACGAAACCTTCGTGCTGTGCCGCAGCCGCGACCGGGCCGAGAAGGAAAAAGCAATGCACGCCCGTTTCGAAAAACGCATCGAAGACGGCCTGCGAAAGATGCAGGAAAGCTGCCGCAAACGCAAGAACAACCCGTTTGTGATCTCCAGGCGGCTGGGACGTCTGCTCGAAAAAAACAGCCGAGCCGCAGGGCTGTTCGAAATCGACGTGATCGAAGAGCCCGACGGCCGCGCCAGGCTCACCTGGAGCAGGAAAGAAGCGTGGCGTGACTGGGCCGAGCTGTCCGAAGGCTGCTACATCCTCCGCAGCAACATCACCCACTGGTCGGCCGAAGACCTGTGGCACGCCTACATCCAGCTCACACAGGCCGAGGCGGCCTTCCGCGTGCACAAGAGCGACCTTCGCATCCGTCCGGTGTGGCACCAGAAGGATGAGCGGGTGCAAGCCCACATCTTCGTGTGCTTCCTGGCCTACGTGCTGTGGAAGACGCTTGGACAACTGTGCCGCCGGGCGGGCTTGGGCGACGGGCCGCGCCGCGTGCTGGAAGAAATCGGCAGAATCCGGCTGGTCGATGTCGTGCTTCCGACGCGCCAGGGCGTTGAAATCCGGCGTCGATGCGTGACCCGGCCCGACGACCACCAGCAGATCCTGCTGCAGAAATTGGGGCTTAAATTGCCCGAGCAGATGCCGCTGACCGACAAAAACGTGAACGCCATGTAGTGTAGACTTTCCAGACCGTTTTGTTGATACATAAGGACTTACGGGGGCTGAAAGCTGCTAACTGCGGAAGTTGGGCTAACCAGCGCGTCACCGCCGATCCCGCCGACGGCAAGCTGAAGATCAACGTGGTGGCCGACCCCATGATCTTCTTCCAGATCACAGTGCCGGAGTTCGTCGTGTCCGGCGAATCGTTCGATATTCTGGTGGAAGCCTACGAATATGACTGGGACTACGAGGGCGGCATCCCGCAGATCAAGACCGACTACGCCCAGGACTGTACGCTCTTCTTCGAAGACGCGAACTACACGGTTGTGCCGGCCAGCATCGCCGCCGCTGACTGGGCGAACGGCCAAGTCACGAAGACCGTCACCGTGACGACGACGGTCGAAGGCGAGTCTCAGGCGGAACTGACAGTTCAGTCGGACATCAACGCCGACTACACGGGGAGTGCAACGTTGGCGGTTCATTACTTGCCGCCGCCGGTCGAGTTCGACGTGCAGTCGGATGTTTGGCAGCTCCTGCCGACCGACGGCGAGACCGCCTTGTTCAACCTGACTGCCATCGCCCGGCAACTCAACAAGCCGCTGCCCGACTACAGCGAGCAGTGCGTCGTGTCGTCTTCCGTGGGCAGCGTTGTTATCCAGGGCCGCGAGACTCCACACATCGAGCCGGAAGACTGGGCGGACGGCGTCGCGTCGGTGACGATGAAGCTGACTGGCATTCCGACGCCGTCGTTCGACGCCGTCATCACGGTTGCAGAAGTTGGCGAGCCGGCCAACCAGGGCCACACGACCGTTCTTCTGAAGGTGCCCGAGCACACGAAATCCGCCTGGCGCTACCTCCCGGCAAACGCCCTGGTCTACCCGATCGACGCCGGCGACACACGCAAGGAGGCCTACGCCGCCCACACGCCCGAGCTGTGGTACTCGATGCTGAACGCGACTCGCGGGAAGGCGGATGGCGACACCTACTACGCGATCCCCAGCGGCTACTACGGCATGGAGTTCACCTACGCCATCCAGCTGCAGTACCGTGGCTATCCCGTGTACCGATACGAGCACTCGGCCCGCGAGATCTGGTATGCGTACGTGTGGGACCTGGAGGACTACGTCGGCCAGGAGCTCAACTACCTCGTCGAAATCGGCGAGCTGCGGGCCGCCTTCGGCGACAACGCCGAAACGACGGCCCCCATCATCTACCAGCCCGGCGATCCCGGCTGGTACGAGCACGATTGGGAGAACGCCGTCCAGACGCCGATGCCCAACTGGACCGTCTCCTTCCGCTACGACTTCTGGACCACGCCCCGCTCCTCGTGGAATTCCGCGTACCTCCAGAACCTGCCCTCGGCCCACACGACGACCGTCGGTAGCCTCGTCGCCCGCGACGGCAGCCCGTACTACATCCGCCTGCCCTTCACCACCGCCCCGCAGCGCTACCTCTTCTTCTGCCCGCACATCCACCTCGGCGGCTTCCCCTTCGACAAGCCGAGGGTGAAAAACACCGTCTCCGTCGAGCTCCTGCACACGCGAAGCCTGCGGATCTGGTCCCACTGATCCCTTCCACTCCGCAGAAAATTCCTCCAAAAAAACCAGGGCGCGACCACATCTGTCATACCCTTGTGGTATAATGAACACGCATGGTCCATCGGTGACCAGACTCGCTGCAGACGACGCTCCGTCCCCAACTCGGTTTTAGTGATTGACAATAGACCACGCATTGGTTAGAATAGCGAGTATCCACTTGGGGAAGACCACGGAGGAGAACAGGGATGCCCCGCATTTTCGACAACATCGACCAGCAGCTTCTTCCGGCTCTGCAGCAGACGCTTCAGCTCTCTGACCGGGCAGATTTCTGCGTCGGCTACTTCAACCTTCGCGGCTGGAAGCAACTCGGCTCCTACATCGAACAATGGTCCGGCGGCCCGGGCAGTTGCTGCCGGCTGCTCGTCGGTATGCAGAAGCTGCCGCAGGACGAACTGCGCGAAGCTCTCAGCCTGATCCGCAGCGGCCAAGATCTCGACAATCAAACTGCACTTCGCCTCAAGAAGAAACTTGCCGCCGAATTCCGCCGACAGTTGATGGTCGGTGCTCCTACCAACGAAGACGAAATCGGCCTCCGTCGTCTCGCTGCCCAGCTCAACGCGAAGAAGGTCGTCGTCAAGCTCTTCCTCCGCCATGCGCTGCACGCCAAGCTCTACCTCCTCTTCCGGCCCGATCCCATCAACCCCGAAGTCGGCTACCTCGGCAGCAGCAACCTCACCTTCTCCGGCCTCTCACACCAGGGCGAGCTGAACGTCGATGTAGTCGACCACGACGCCTGCCAGAAACTGGCAAGATGGTTCGAGGACCGCTGGGAAGATCGCTGGTGCATCGACATCTCGGAAGACCTCGTCCGGATCATCGAAGAAAGCTGGGCGCGAGAGGAAACCATCCCCCCATTCCACATATACATCAAGATGGCCTATCACCTCTCGCAGGAGGCCCGCTCCGGCATCGCCGAATTCGGTATCCCAAAGGTCTTCGGCGACAGGCTCTTCGATTTCCAGGCAAAGGCAGTCCAGATCGCCGCTCACCACATCAGCAAGCGTGGCGGCGTGCTCATCGGGGATGTGGTCGGTTTGGGCAAGACGCTTATGGCCAGTGCCGTTGCCCGCATTTTCGAGGATGACCACGGCTTCGAAACGCTCATCATCTGCCCCAAGAACCTGGAGCCGATGTGGGACGACTACAGAATGCGCTACGGGCTGCGGGCGACCATCCTGCGAAGCTCCAAGGTCATCGACAAGCTTCCCGACCTCCCCCGGCACCGCTTGGTGATCATCGATGAAAGCCATAACTTCCGCAATCGCGATGGCAAGCGCTATGGGTATATACGCGAATACGTTGAGAAAAACGACAGCAAATGCGTCCTTCTCAGTGCCACGCCATACAACAAGGACTACCGCGATCTCTCTAACCAGTTGCGCCTGTTCGTGCCCGAAGACATAGATGTTGGAATCCGGCCGGAGCAGTATCTCAAAGCCATAGGAGGCGAGGTCGCCTTCGGGGCGAAGCATCAGGTCCCGGTTCGGTCAATCGGCGCCTTTGAGCATAGCCAATTCCCCGACGACTGGCGCGAACTGATGCGGCTCTACATGGTCCGCAGAACACGCACCTTCATTAAGGAGCACTACGCACACCCCGACCCGGACAACGGCAGGCAATACCTCCTGCTCGAAAACGGCGACCGCTCCTACTTCCCGACGAGAGAACCAAAGAAGGTCGAATTCACCGTTAACGAAGATGATCCGGACGACCAGTATGCAAAGCTCTACGCCGACGATGTTGTAGACACACTGGACAGCCTGCACCTGCCACGGTACGGTCTCGGTAACTATGTCGCCGACGACGCAGACACACACGCATCGCCCAAAGAACTGCCCGTGCTGGAGGGCCTTTCCCGCGCCGGCAAGCGTCTCAAAGGCTTTTGCCGCACCAACCTTTTCAAGCGTCTGGAAAGCAGCGGATATGTCTTCCTCCAATCGATCCAACGCCACATTCTCCGCAACTTCGTGTTCATTCACGCAATGGAGAACGGTTTGCACCTGCCCATCGGCACTCAAGATGCCCAGTTACTCGACACACGCGTGCGCGACGAGGACAGTGATTCGCTCTTCGGCCCCAGCGACGAAGAGGGCGACGAAGGAGATGGCAACGGCAGCTCCCGCGATGAGAGTGTAGGGCCTCGAACCGAACAAGAATTTCGTCAGCGTGCCGCCCAGGTCTACAGAGAATACGAGCAGCAGTATGCCTCCCGCTTCAAATGGCTCAAAGTTCCCCTCTTCGAAGAGCGGCTTGTCGAGCACCTGCTTGAAGATGCCCATGCCCTGATGAGTATCCTCAATGAACGTGGTGGCTGGGACACGCAGCACGATACAAAGCTGGACGCACTCGAAGAGCTGGTGAGCGAAAAGCACGAGAACGAGAAGGTTCTCATCTTCACGCAGTTCGCTGACACCGTGCGCTACCTCACCACACAGTTGAAGGCGCGGGGCGTTGCTAAGATCGAGGGCGTCACGGGCGATGCAGAGAACCCCACTGCTCTTGCCTGGCGTTTCAGTCCCGAAAGCAACGAGCGTCGCAACAAGGTCAGCCCGGAACGCGAACTCCGCACTCTGATTGCAACGGACGTGCTCAGCGAGGGTCAGAACCTTCAGGACTGCTCCACCGTCGTGTGCTACGATCTGCCTTGGGCGATCATCAGACTCATTCAGCGCGTCGGTCGTGTAGACCGCATCGGTCAGCAGGCCGAAATCATCACATGCTATTCATTCCTGCCGGCGAAGGGCGTCGAAAAGGTTATCAATTTGCGTGGGCGGCTCTCTCAGCGGCTTCAAGAAAACGGGGAGGTCGTCGGCAGTGACGAAGCCTTCTTCGAAGATCAAGACCGCCAGGCCGTGGTCGATCTGTACAATGAAAAGTCGGGCATCCTTGATGGCGACGACGACAGCGAGATCGACCTCGCCTCGCGTGCACTCCAGGTATGGAAGAACGCCATCGAAAACGATCCGGAGTTGGAGAAGATCATCCAGGAAATGCCTGACGTGGTATATTCTGTGCGCCAGCACTCGCCCACCGAAGAAGCGCCCGAGGGTGCATTGCTTTACACGCGGACTGCCCAGGGCAACGACGCTCTCGCCTGGATCGACAAGAACGGCAACAGCGTCACCGAATCACAGTACAAGATCCTCAAAGCGGCGGAATGTGAACCCGACACCCCGTCGGTGCCACGCGACCCGGACCATCACAATCTCGTCCTCAGCGGCGTCAAGCTCATAGCGAAACAGGAGAAGTCTGTTGGCGGCCAACTCGGGAGGAAATCCAGCGCTCGCTATCGGACCTACACTCGCCTCAAGAGCTATCTGGATCAGGCGCAAGGCACGCTCTTCGGCGCAGGGAGCCGCCTCCAGGAGCTTGGAAGAGCACTGGAAGAAATATACAAGTACCCGCTTCGCCAGGCAGCAATCGACCGCATGAACCGGCACCTTCGAGCCGGAATCAGCGATGACGACCTGGCCGAACTCGTCCTGACCCTTCGCGACGAAGACCGGCT
>DATLAR010000150.1:0-4830 GCA_035527355.1 Planctomycetota bacterium | reverse complement strand
ACGTTAGGCGATGCTCTGGCGTTGCATCGCACACTCAACGACGAGGAGGCGCTCCGCTGGATCCGCCGCAATCCCGATCTATTCAGGCTCATCAGGGTTACCGATCAGCTGGTGGCCTGAGTTTTAACAAAGCACTGGCTGAATTGATCCTCGTCTTCCGGATCAATCGTCTCGATTTCGTTGGCGGTGTTGTGTGTGCGCGCGGGCGGCGACAACAGTTATTGTCAAGTCAGCGCCTGTCCCTATTCATTGCGTCATTCGAATCACAGTGGCTCCGTAGATAACTGCGAGCGATGCGTAGAACAGCCCAACCAATCAAATATAGTAGCATCGGAAACTCGATAACGAACAACAGACCGCCTAGACTTCCAAGGCATAGCCTCGAAAACATAAGAACCGCTAGGAAAACACATGGTATATTCACAGAGCGAACCTTCATGCGAAGCAAACCAACTGAAAGTGTTGCATAGCCTGTGATCCACACTAAATCGGCGGCATAGTCCCACCACTCGTAAGGTGGGTGCTGAAGATGGCCGCACATGCAAGTATGCGATATGCTGCACAGGATGTAACAAGGCGTAGCAACAAGTAACACGGTCAGGCTCGAAAAAGGTTTACTAAACACGGAGTAATCTCCACATCCAGTGTGCCCACTCTTGTGACCACGACGCTTGCGCCCTGACCTGCCCGCCCCCCCGTCCACGGCTGCCGGAGAGGGCGGCGTGGCTCGTTGGCCACGCTGCCCAGGTTTCGGCCACCGGGCAGAGGGGAATTTACAGAAAGAAGTTTACACTATCCAGTTTCTGCAAAACACCGGCACTGCCTTATTCTACGAGTCGGGGCTCCGTTGAATCACCAGCAATCGCTTTCATCTTCCCGTCGTTGTCATACATGACTGCTATCCAATGATCTGCTCCAAAGTGACAACGTATGTTCACATACTTGTTTGGCGCCAGCCACTTGAGCTCGGCACCCATGGGCAATAGTTGGTCATAATCCGATGCATAACTCGCATTGCGCAATTGGTACTGCACCTGTGCCTTGCCGATCATATACAGCGAGTTCATTCCTCCGAGAAGCGGACAACCGTGGCCTATATCCGTAATACCACGGATTACCCAGAATGCGTGTCCGCAATTGTACCGCACATGGCGCAACAAGAGTGCAGCCAACAGCATGATACTCAGCACCAGCACTAGTAAGTAATGCCAGCTCCTTGACAGTGGATCACTTCTCACGTTCTTCCCTTTCGATATACAAGCCTAGCTACATCATCCTATACAAGTCCGTTGCGGGGCGCTCCCTCTTCGGAGGGCGCAGTTTCTGCATCTGAGGCAGAACTACCTTGAGTACGTCAGCTTCGTTCCAAGTTCCGTCACCCGCATCTCCAGATCCCCCGTAGTGGGTAATCTCATGTATGATAGCTTCTAACTGAGCGCTGTAATCGGATTGAAAGTACTCTGGACACAGGTGAGTATTGCTCCAGCTTCCCCATATATGTCCTCGCGTGTAACTGGTAGTTCCTGCCTTGCATTCACATTCGCATTCAATGTCTACGCCTACATCGCACGAGCTCTTCAAAGCCTTGTGAAGTAGGCTCGCCAATTCAGCCTTCTTGCTGCCATAGTCCGCTTTTCTCGTGGGATCGAGACCCTCAGGGAAGTTTTCCGATTCCACGTACGCCAGAGCATCCCTAAGAGT
The DNA here is from genome assembly GCA_035527355.1 of Planctomycetota bacterium. Taxonomy (GTDB): domain Bacteria; phylum Planctomycetota; class PUPC01; order JABMSA01; family JABMSA01; genus DATLAR01. The sequence goes on along the minus strand of DATLAR010000150.1, from coordinate 3,129 downwards.
GCCACATGCCTTGGTTACCTGCTCTCTTATTGTCTCCTTCTCTGCGGGGGAAAGCTTCCTGCCGACGCTATTGTCGTCGCAGTTCACGAACTTGCTCACCCGATCCCTATCCTTGCTCACCTCATCTTTGTCTATATCTTCATATGCTTTCGGCCTGATCATTATGGCAACCCATGTATCGCCCCCGGGGTCTACAAATGTTAGAGGTCTGGATGCCGCGAATTCGTACGAGCATATTTGTGCATTTGTATTCCGATCCCTCTGCATGAACCGCCCCAGCACCGGATGATACCACCGATTACGGAAATAATACATACCCGCGTCGGTGTCCCATCGCTGGCTTTGGAAGAGGTAGGGATTGCCGGTGTTCCCGCTGAGGGTGGCCTGGCCGTAGGGGTCGTAGAGCACGGTCTGGACGCTCGCGCCGGTGGAATCCGCCAAGGCCACGACGTTGTAGTTGGCCTGCTGACAGTAGAAGTAGCGGGCGTTATCGCAAATCCCGTCACCGCCTACGCTATCCTTGTCAAAGATCAGAGGCTCGCTTGCCTGCCGGAGCCTTGCGGCGGCATGGTCGATGTAGATGCCGCCGTAGACGTACTGGCGGCGCGGTTCCCAGGCGTCGTCCTCGGTGCCTGCTTCATTCTCGTCGCACTCGCGCTCCTCGATGCAGCGCCAGCCGTCGTACAAGTATATCGTGTCGGCGCCGGCTGTCAAGTGTTATTTTGCGAGGATGAGGCGCCCGCCGTTTCAGCTTTGTTGCTCTTGCGGGCCATCCTGATTGGTGTTTTGAGCCTTGGCAACCGCAAGGGCGTGGTATGTATTCGCGCGGAGCAGACCCGTGGTTTCGACTGTGCGAGCCCCGGCGGCTCAAATTTTGCCGGCGGTTGTGTCTACAGACATTTGCCGGGCGATTTCGGTGAAAGTGGTGGCCGCGTAGATTTCGTCCGCCGCCGCTTCGCCGCGGTTGAAGAGGTCGATGACCACTTTTTCTTCGGGCGCCAGTTCGCCTCGCGGTTCTACGCCGCGCCGTCTCAGGCAGTCGATCACCGTCTTCACCGTGATCTTCTCGAGCGCCCTTCCGGGCTGATAGCGTATGTCGCCGTTGTGCATTTCGGTGACGATTCCGCACGTGCTCATCGCGTGCAGAATATCGCTGACGAAGCGCGGCGACAGATCAAAAGTATCGCTAAGCTCCACAAGCGACGGCGGCGTTTCGCTCATGTAGAACCGTTTGCAGATCAGCGCGAGCACCCTGATTGCCACTCGTTCGCGGACCGATTGGCTGACGGTGGGCAGCCGTTCTTCGCGGGAGTAGCTTTTCATATTCTGGAAGGCGTAGGAAACTTCGGCTCCTACCAGCACGATCACCCATACGAAGTACAGCCAGACGAGCATTATGGGCACGGCGGCGATGGCGCCATAGAGGGCGCTGTAGCGGATGAACCTGGCGTTGAAGGCGAAGCTGGCCCATTTCGCCAGCTCGAACATGACAGCCGCGAAGATGCCCCCCACCGCCGCTGCTTTCAGCCGAACGCTTGTGTTTGGCAGGTAGAGGTAGAGCGCGGTGAAGGCGACCCAGACCAGCAGCAGCGGCACGATTACGCCGGCAAGCCAGCCGGTGAGGGCGTGCTCGATGATGTGCCTGATGACCGGCACGGTTCTCAGGCGCTGAACTATGGTGGAGCTTGACAGCGAGGCGGCCGCTGCGAGCGATATGACCACGAACACCGGTACGATCGTGAGGCTCCAATAGTAAACGATTCGCTGCACCACCGTCCTTCCCCTGGTCACATGCCAGATCGTGTTGAACGCTTTCTCGATGGTGACCATAAGTGAAATCACCGTGAGCACAAGGAAACCCACGCCCACGGCGCCTATGGCGGTGGATGCTTCACGAAGGCTTTCCTGCTTCTCTTGCAGAAATTGCTTTATGCGTTTGCCAATGTCTTCCCGAACCTGCGAGCTCGGTTCGCCCGTCTGCACGGGCGGCATGATTTGCGTGAGCACGAAATCCATTATCTGGTTTTCGTATTGCCTGAAAGGCGCGAACGACCCGATCATGGCGAAAAGAACGGCGAGAACGGGGATGATCGAGAGGACGGAGGTGTATGAGAGGGCGCCGGCCCGCACGAAGCCGTTGTCTTCCTGGAAATGGCGGTCTATCATCAGCGCATAGCGGATCAAGCTGTAGGCGTGGCGCCGCCAGCCGGTCTGCCGCGGCTCCCACAGGCCGTGCTTGACGAATTCCTCGACCTTTTCCTTCTTTTTATTCAGGTCGAACTTTACCACTGGCTATTACCTCCTCCTGCGCTGCGCTCAAACAGACCATCGTAATATCGTCGTGCTGTGTGGCGGGGCCGACGAATTTGCCAAGCGTTTTCAGCACAATGGGCACGCTGCGGCCGCCGCCGCTGCGGGCGGCTAGCTTCATCGCCTCGCAGAGCCTATCGGTGCCAAACATCATTCCCTGGGCGTTTCGCGCCTCGGTGGCGCCATCTGTGTATAGGAAGAGCGAATCTTGTGCGCCAAGCGTGAGGCGTGTATCCTCGAGGATGTCTGAGACCTGCTGCATTACGCCGAGCGCCACGCCTCCGCATTGCAGAAACTGCGCCTCGCTGCCCCTCACAAGTATCGGCGGCTCGTGGCCGGCGTTGGAGTATGTAAAGGTGCGCGACTGAGGGTCCCAAACGCCGTAGAGCATCGAGACGAAGACGGCGGGATCGGTTTCGTTGTAAAGGTCGGTATTGATGGCAGCCAGCACGGCTGCAGGCGAGGCCGATTGCCGTGCAAGTGCGCGCAGCAGCGTGCGCGTCATCACCATCACGAGCGCGGCGGGCACGCCCTTTCCGGAAACGTCGGCTATTGCGATCCCCCACCGGCCGCCGCCCAGGTCGATGATGTCGTAATAATCGCCGCCCACTTCCTTCGCGGGCAGCGATTCGCCCTCGAGCGTCAGGTGCCGCACTTGCGGAATAACGCCGGGCAGCAGGTCGTTTTGAATCTTGCGGGCCACCTCCATCTCGCGCTCGCTAAGCTGCCGCTCGTACGACAGATGCTCCTTCAGGTGCCGAAGGCTGCTGATCGTGCCGGCGGCGCCTTTCACCGACAGCCTCCTCACCGAATGCAGCA
>DATLAR010000149.1:0-3085 GCA_035527355.1 Planctomycetota bacterium | reverse complement strand
AGCGAGATGGCGCAGGGGACAGGCCCGAGTATAGAGCATCCGCAGGCGGCGGAATGCTCGCGCAGGACGGCGGCCAGCGCGGCGGCCTTGGCGGCCGTTTTCTTCTCGTCGCGGCCTTTCAGCAGCAGCCGCGCGAGCCGGCCAAACGGAGGATACTGCAACTGCCGGCGATGCTGCGTCTCCTGTTTCACAAACGCCTCGTAATCGTGCCGCGAGCCGCAGACCACGCTGTAGTGCTCGGGCGTGTAAGCCTGCACCACCACCATGCCGCCCTTGGGGCCGCGACCGGTGCGGCCGGCCACCTGTGCAATCAATTGAAACGTGCGCTCGCCCGAGCGGAAGTCCGGCAGGTTCAGCGAGCTGTCGGCGGCGATCACGCCCACGACAGTCACGTTCGGAAAGTCCAGCCCCTTGGCGATCATCTGCGTGCCGACGAGAATCTTCGTCGCGCCCGACGCGAACCGATCCAGCACCTCGCGATAGCTCTCGCGCGTTCGCAGGGCATCGCTGTCCATCCGCTCCACGCTGAACGACGGAAACAGCTTTCGCACCTCGGCCTCCACCTTCTCGGTGCCCACGCCGAGGAATCTGACCGTCTTCGCGCCGCAATCGGGGCATTCCTGCGGCGGGGGCACTTCGTGGTTGCAGTAGTGGCACAGGGCGACGTTTTGCCGGCGATGGTAGGTGAGGGTGATGTCGCAATACTTGCAGGTGAGCACGTAGCCGCATCGCGTGCAATGGATGAACGTGGAGAAGCCGCGGCGATTCAAAAACAGCAGCACCTGCTCGCCCTTCTCGAGGGCGAGGCGCGTCATGCCTTCCAGTTTTTCAGAGATGATTTTGAACCGGCGGGGGTCGGCCTGCTCGGCGTTCATGTCTACGATCAGCACGGGGGGCATCGGGCGGCCGGCCACACGCGTGGGCAGCGAGCAAAGCTGATAGCGGCCGCGGAGGGCGTTGTTCCAGCTTTCGAGCGATGGCGTGGCCGAGCCGAGCACCGCCACCGCGTTCTCGAATTTGGCCCGCATAACGGCCACGTCGCGTGCGTTGTAGCGCGGCGTTTCCTCCTGCTTAAAGCTATTCTCGTGCTCCTCGTCCACCACGATCAGGCCCAAGTTGGGCGTGGGCGCGAAGAGCGCCGAGCGTGCCCCGATGATTACATCGGCCTGGGCGTCTTTCACCGCCCGCCACTGCGTGTGGCGCTGCGAGTCCGTCAGGTGGCTGTGCAGCACGGCCACGCGCGCAAAGCGGCTCTTGAACCGCCGCACGGTCTGCGGCGTGAGAGATATCTCCGGCACCAGCACGATTGCCTGCCGGCCGGCGGCCACACATTGCTCGATCGCACGCAAATACACCTCGGTCTTGCCCGATCCGGTTACGCCGTGCAGCAGCGTAACGCCAAATCTGCCCTCGGAGAGCTGCGCGCCGATCTTCGCCAGGGCGTCGGCCTGCTGCGCGGTAAGCTCGATATCCATTCGCGGCTCGTCGATAACGTCTGCAAAAGGATCGTCTTCGGCTTTCTCATAGCGGATGGAGATGATCTTCGCCTTCGCGGCGGCGTGCACGGTTGCGTCCGAGCAGCGGGCAATTCGGGCCACGTCGGCCACCGTCAGCGGCTCTTCAGTTTCGCTCACGGCGTCGACGATTCGCGAGCGCTGCGGCGATCTGCCGCACAGGCGCCGAAGCTCGGCTTCGGGCAGCGATCCCGGGCCCACGAACCCCACGCTCTTGCCGGCGAAATTTTTCCGCACGCCCGAAGGCACCACGGCCACCAGCACCTCGCCCCAGGCGCAGCGATAGTAGCCGGCCATCCAGCGCGTCAGCAGCATCAGCGGCGGCGTGATCAGCGGCTGGTCATCTATCACGCCGAAAATATCCTTCACCTCGCTCACCTGCGGCTCGTGTGGCATCTCGGTAACGAAACCCTCGAGTCGCTGCGTGCCGAACGGCACGTCCACGCGCTTGCCCACGGCCGCCAGCGCCTGCCACTCGGGCGGCAGGCGATAATCAAACTCGCGCCGCACGGGCAGGTTCACCGCCACGCGCACGTATCGCGGCAGGTTGGCTTGCGTTGTGGCTTGGATGCTATTGCTCACTGATCTTCAATTTCATTCTTTTCTCAGCACTACCAGTCGGTGCGTATTGGTGCCCTTCTTGTTGTTGTCCACATTGAAGCAGTTGGCCAGCTTCGTGAAATTCTGCACGTGTATCAGCACCTGCTCTACGGCCAGCCTGCAACCGTTCTTGCGCAGGTTTTCAACGATATCGACGATCACCTCGTCGAGGTAAACCATCTGTCCGGCGTGCACCACCTCGCCCACCTCTACGACTGCCACGCCGCCGGTTCGCAGCACGCGGTCCATCTCGGCAATGGCAGGCCCTATGAATTCCACCCAGCGGCGCAGGCTCGAGGTCTGCACCACGCTCGCCTCCAGCGGCGCCTGCGGAATGTCCAGAAACCACAGCTCCAGCCAGTTGTCCGTCAGGTAATCGGCCTTGTTCAGAAACGGCGGCGAGGTAACGATGAGGTCGGCGCAGGCATCGGGAAAGCTGAGGGCGCGTGCATCGCACACCTCAAAGCGGTTATGCTCGGCGGCCGAGCGAATGGCGGCAACGTTGGCGTCTCGCAGCGCCAATCCGGCCTTGCGAAGGATTCGCTGCCTGATCGGGCGGTAGTCGGGCGTTTGCCGGCGCTGCTCGTTGATCTTGCGCTGGTTTTCGGGCGGCACCGATATCTGCGGAAAGGAATAGACGCTGAAGAAGCCGGTGGAATGCCCGTGCAGCCGCGAGAGGGCCACCAGCTCGATGAATCGATCTGCATCGGTGCGGTGGGTTTGCAGCCGGCGCTTCAGCGCCGCGATCTCGCGAAACGTGCGCGGATGGTAGAACATCGCAAACGCTTCCTCGCCCTCGGCGGGGCTGTCGGCGTCGAGTGCGATGGCATCGAGCGCCTGCTTCAGCTCCGCGAGCGGCACCGGTCTCGTTTTCGGGTGCGATATGCGCTCGGACATCGGGTTCGCGTCGCCGCCAAATGCGATCCGCCCCATCAGGTTTGCCTGCAAAGCAGTAGTGCCGCGGCCGTTGA
>DATLAR010000148.1:0-6610 GCA_035527355.1 Planctomycetota bacterium | reverse complement strand
GGTTTGCAGCAAGGCATTTTCCGGGGGAACAATTGAAGAGAATTCCAGTTATCATCAACCCGATTTCCGGCCAGGGTATCGGCCTGAAGGTTTTGCCGAGGATCGAGGCGGGATTGAGGGAGTTGGGTTACGAGCCGGAGATATTCCAGACGCAGAAAGGCGGCGATGCAAGAGACATTGCCGCCGCTACACCCGACGATACTCCCTACATAGTGACGCTGGGCGGCGATGGCACACTGAACGAGGTGCTGAACGGCGTGGTGCCGCGCGAGATTACGATGGCCGTATTCCCCACGGGCACGGGCAACGTCTTTTGCAAGGAGATCGGGCTGCGCAGGGATGTCGACTTTTTCCTTTCGCTATTCAAGACGGGCAGGGTAAAGCGGTTTGACATCGGGCGTGCAGACTCGCGCACCTTCATTTCGGTGTCGGGCGCCGGTTTCAACGCGGAGGTGGTGCGGCGGATGGACCGAGCCAACCGCGGCAATATGCGGATGATCGAGTACATATTTCCGGTTATTCACGCCTGCCTGGCGTATGATTTTCCGCCGATTCGCGTTGAGGTGGATGGCGAGCTGGTGGTGGAGGATGCATTTCTGGTGGAGGTGGGCAATACGGCCAGTTACGGCGGCCCGATGGAGTTTACCAGCCTTGCGCGGCCGGATGACGGCTTGCTGGATATCTGTGCAATCCGCAAAACGGCTCGGCTGACGGTGCTGAAGCACCTGTTCGGCACGGTTACCCGAATGCACCTGCATTACAGGGAGGTGAAGTATTTCAAGGGTAAGCACGTGAGGCTGTCGTCGGCAAAGCCGGTGCCCACGCACGTCGACGGGGACGAGAACGGCATGTTGCCGGTCGATTACACGATAATGCCAATGGCGGCGCGAGTGCTCGTGCCGGCAGGGAACTGGTGAGATGCTAGGATACGGGATAATAGGATGCGGGCGCATCTTCCGCAATCACGCCGTGAGCGTGCAAGAGAGCCCGCACGCGCGCTTGCTGGCCGTGGCCGATGTGCGGCGCGAGGCACGCGAGCGTGCCGCGGACGAATTTGGCGTGGCTGCATATGCCACCTACGACGAAATGCTGAAGCGGCCCGACATCGACGTGGTGTCGGTGTGCCTGCCCCATCATCTGCATGAACCGGCCGTGCTAGCCGCGGCTCGCGAGGGCAAGCACGTGCTTTGCGAAAAGCCGATAGCCCTCAACCGCGAGCAGGCCGTCGGCATGATCCGCGAGTGCCACAACCGGGGCGTGAAGCTGGGCATCGTGCTCCAAAACCGTTACAACGAAGCCTCGCAGAAAGTGCTCGATGCGTTGTGCCAGGGCCGCTTCGGACGGCTCACCGCCGGCTCGATGGTGCAGGCCGTTCACAAGGAACCAGCCTACTACAAAGACGACTGGCACGGCCGCTGGAGCACGGAGGGCGGCGGTGCACTGCTCACGCAGTCAATTCACACGCTCGACCTGCTCTGTCTGTTTCTCGGCCGGCCCACGGGCGTGAAGGCGTACTTCGGCACACTTGTCCACGAGATCGAGGTGGAAGACGTGTGCGGCGCGAGCCTGCGGTTTGACAACGGCGCCCTTGCCGGCGTAGCCGCCACCAACGGAGCCTTCAAGGAATGGTGGCAGCGAATTGATCTCATTGGCACGCAGGGCACCGTAACGGTCGAAGACAACCGGATCGTGCGGTGGGAGTTTGCCGACAGCCGCCCGGAAGACGCAACCGTGGGAAATGAGGATTCGCTGGAAAAGAGCCTGGGGGCACACGGCTACGGCACGGGGCACCGCCGGCTGATCGCCGATTTCTTGTCAAGCATCATCGAAGACCGCCCCTTCCGCATATCGGGCGAGGAAGCGTTGCGCGTGAGCGAGGTGATCTGGGCCGCATACCGCTCGGCCGAATCGGGATGCGAGGAGGAAGTGCGGGACGCGCTGGCGGCGAAGGCGGTGTAGAATTCACAGCCGAGGGCGGCCGCGAGGACGCGGGGCTGTGCTACATGAAGAATTCACAGCCGAGGGCGGCTGTGCTACATGATTTGCTTATTCCCGGCAGCTTGCAGTTCACATTCGTTCGGGGCACTTGATGCCCAAGAGGTCGAGGCCCTTGCGTATGACAGTGCGCATCGCGCCAACGAGTAGCAGACGCGCTTCGGTGAGGGAAGCGTCTTCGCTGATGACGCGGTGCTTCTGGTAGAACGTATTGAAGGAGCTTGCGAGGTCCAGCAGGTAGGACGCCACTACGGACGGCTCGTGCTGCAGGGCGGCGCGGCGGACGCACGCGGGGAAATCGCCAAGCAGCCGGAGGAGCGCGCGTTCCTCGTCGTTCGTGAGGAGCGAAAAATCGCCGGTGTGCGGCAGGTCTTTGTCATATTTGCGCATTATGCCGCCCAGCCGCACGTAGGTGTATTGCAGGTAAGGGCCAGTCTCGCCGTCGAAGTTCAGGGCGGTATCCCAATCGAAAACCACGTCCTTGTTGCGGCGGTGCTTGATATCGCCGAAGATCACCGCGCCCACCCCCACCATCTCGGCCACCTCGTTTTTGTTTTCGAGGCCGGGATTCTTCTCTTCGATGATTGAACGCGCCATCTCGACCGCGCGGTCAAGCACGTCTTCGAGGAAGATCATGCGTCCTCGGCGGGTGGAGAACGTGCCGCCCTTGAAGCTGAGCATGCCGAAGTCGACGTGCCGGCAGCGGCCGGCCCACTGGTGCCCCATAAGTTCGAGCACCTTGAGCACCTGGCGGAAATGCAGCTTCTGCTGCGAACCGACTACGTAGAGGAGCTGATCGAACTGGTAGTTTTCGTAGCGGTATTCGGCGGCGGCGATGTCGCGCGTGGCGTAGAGTGTGGTGCCGTCTTTCTTCATCAGCAGGCAGGGGGGCATGTTGAGGTCATCCAGCGGCACTACGATGGCGCCCTGGCTGCCGACGGCCAGCCCGCTGGCCTGCAGCCGCCCGATCACGTCGCGAGATGCCTTGATGAAGCCGCTCTCGCCTTCGTAGGTGTCGAATTGCACGTCGAGCCGGGCGTAGATGCGCTTGAATTCCTTCAGGCTCTCCTCGCGGAATTTCTCCCACAGGCTCACAGCCTCGGTATCGCCATCCTCGAGCTTCTTGAACCACGCCCGCGCCTCGTCGTCGAGTGTCTCCTCTTCTTCGGCCTCCTTGTGGTATTGCACGTAGAGTTCGAGGAGGTCCTTGACGGTGATCTCGCCGCGTGAAAGCTCGCTCTCGCGTTTCTTGTATGAGACCATGAGCTGGCCGAACTGCGTGCCCCAGTCGCCCAGGTAGTTCCAGCCTACGCTATGGTAGCCGAGAGCGTTGAAGATGCGGTAGAGGGCATTTCCGATCATCGTGGAGCGGATGTGGTGCACGCCGAGGGGTTTTGCGATGTTTGGCGACGAATAGTCAATCACGATATTGCGGCCGCGGCCGATGTCGGATTCGCCGTAACGCGAGCCGTCGTCTATGATGCGCGTGAGGACGGTTTGAGCGAGGGTCTCGCGGCTGACGAAGAAATTGAGGTAGCCTTTGAGCGCCTCGATCTTGTCGAAGGGGGGGCCTTGCTCGATTCTGGCGGCCAGCTCATCGGCGATGGCGGCGGGTGCTTTGCGCATGGTTTTCGCGAGCTGGAAGCACGGCAGCGTATAGTCGCCCATTGAGATGTCGGTGGGCACCTGCACGAGCGCCTCGATATCCGCGGCTGGCAGGTCTATGATTTTTCCGAGTCGCCGCACGATTTCGTCAACGAATGTCGTCATACAATCCCTATCGGGCCTGAGCCTGGCGTCGGATGTGAGCAACGACTCCGGCGAGACACCAAAACGGAGAAACGCAGAACTGCCGGGAGTTCGACTGTGAAAGAAGTATAGCCCAATTTGTGAGAGAAATCAAGCGGATATGCTTTCGGAGTTTGCGCGGAGTCTCCGGGATGAGGCGCGATTGTTCGCTCACGAAACTGCGTCAGCCGGTGCGGCGTGCTGGTGAAGGCAGCGCCGCGCCGGCCGGATGGGACGTGCTAGTGGTCGCACTTGTCGGTGCGGGTTTTTGCTGCGTTGATTGCTTCATTCACGAGGTGCCGCGGATAGCGCGACCTCAGGTGATCGACGGATACGGCGGTGTGCGCGAAGAAGGCCGTGGGAAACGGAAGACTGCCGTTTGGCGGGTAGAATTTCAGCATTTCCTCGAAGGCCCAGATCGCGTCTTCGAGCAGTTGGTACTGCCGCTCGCCGGTTGCGTCGACGCTCTGGTGCAGGCAGGTGAAGCCGTAGTGCGCCCAGTCCATGATGTCGAGGAGCTCGGACTGCTCGGTCTTGCCGATCTCTTCGTTGCTCTTGGCGAAGAAGGACGTGATGTCGTAGACAAAGCAGTAGAATGATCTGCAGCGAGTGCAGCGTGCGTGCAGAACGTCTCTGGGCAGGCCATCGTGATATCGAAGCTCGTGGCTGTGGCCTTCCAACCTTGCGCCGCATTTGCAGAGGCGCGTGGTGATGTGGAGGTATTCCTCGCGGACGGAATGTGCGGCACGCGGGTTTTCGCACGCGTGGGCGTCGTCGAGTGAACGAGCTTTCTTTCTTGAGCTAAATGGCCACATGGTATGCTCCCGCTCTGGACATCCGGATGCCGTCCTGGCCATTTGATCCTGTCCAATGTAACTTCAGAGTGCTGTACAAATATAGCAGATAATAGCGGGAAATGCAAAGATAATTTTTCGGGCAGGCACGAATATTGTTGCGTATAAAAACATGCGATCGCGGCGGATGAACGTCGGTGGATGCTTTTTGTTCTTGATTCCCTGTGGGGCTGGCCGTATAATCGCACGGACAACCAAGGGGTATAACAAACTATGAGACTGGGCGTGATTTCCGACTCGCATGACAATCTGGTCATGGTGCGCAAGGCGGTTCATTATTTCAACGAGGAGGAGCCTGTCGACGCGGTTGTGCACGCGGGCGATTACGTTGCGCCGTTCACGGTGAAGGAGCTGTTGAAGCTGAAGGCGCCCTTCTGCGGTGTTTTCGGCAACAACGACGGCGAGCACGCGGGCATCGCGAGAATAGCGCCGCAGATCGTCGAGCCGCCGCTGCGCCTTGAGCTGGGCGGCCGCAGGATCGTGGTGGTGCACGATATCGAGAAGCTGAGCGCCGAGGAGCGCGACTTGGCCGAGATCATCATCTGCGGCCACACTCACAATGCGAAAGTGGAGGGCAACGCGCACCTGGTGGTGAACCCGGGCGAGCTTTGCGGCTGGCTAACCGGCAAGTGCACGGTGGCGGCAATCAATCTGGATACAACTGACGTCGAGATCATTTACCTTCGCGAGGGATAACTTGCGTTTCTTCATAATCTTCGTAGCGGCGCTGGCGGCGGGATGCATTCAGCGAACAATGCGGATCGAGACGGATCCGCCGGGCGCCACGGTGTGGATCGACGACGAGCGGTGTGGCGAGACGCCGGTGGACGTGCCGTTTACGGCGTATGGGACGCGGCGAATTCTGCTGCAGATGGAAGATCACCAGGCGCGCGGCGAGTCTGCGAAGCTGATTGCTCCCTGGTATTCGATTTTCCCCATCGATTTTTTCACCGATGTGCTTTGCCCGTTCACATTCCACGACGTCAAGTCATTCCATTATGAAATGCAGCCGCTGGGCCCAACTGACATGAAGGCGCTGGAGCAGCGTGCCAACGAGTTTGCCGAGCAGGCGAAAGACATGCTTGCCGAGGAGCGTCGCAAGCGTAACGTGCCCGACCCGCAGCCGGCACAGAAGGCTCCAACGGAGCCCGCGGCATCCCAGCCGGCGGCAGCGCAGCAGAAATCCGGCGGGAACTGACGGCAGTCAAGTTCTGCGGCGGTCCGGCATGCTGATGCGAATTCCGCCGACTGAACAATTGCACCAGCCTCCCCCACCAATTTCACGAAGACCGGAGATAGAGCTTGAGCAGGACATCCAGAAATATTCACGTTGTCGCGTGCGGCGTGCTGGCAATCGACATCAGGCATATCGCGGAGAAACTGGCTCTCGAGATCACGCTGGACATTCACGAGGGGGGCCTGCACGAGAATCCGGGCGAGCTTCGCCGCCGGCTGCAAGAGGCAATAGACCGCGCGTCGGCATCCGGCGAGTGCGACCAGATCGCGATAGGCTATGGTGTGTGCGGCCGCGGCACCATCGGCATCCACGCACGAAACGTGCCGCTGGCGATTCCGCGCGTGCACGATTGTATCGCCCTGTTCCTCGGATCCGACACCGCCTACCGCCGCGAATTCTCGCGCTTCCCCGGCACATTCTACATCTCGGCCGGCTGGTACGAAGAGAAGGTGCAACCGAAATCCTCGCGAAAGAAAACGGGCGGCAAGAATGAGAACGTGGACTTCCAGCGCCTGATCGACAAGTACGGCGACGACAATGCGCAGGCGATCGTCGATTTCATGAACAGTTGGCAGCGCAACTATCAGCGCGCGGCTTTCGTGGACACGGGCGCCGAGCACGGCCGCAAGTATGCGTCATACGCGAAGGCGATGGCGGAGGAATTCGGCTGGAAATACGAGGCGCTGCCGGGCAGCCTCACGCTGCTCGAAAAAACGCTGCTCGCGATGGCCACCAC
>DATLAR010000147.1:0-20569 GCA_035527355.1 Planctomycetota bacterium | reverse complement strand
TACAAGCAAAACAGACTTACGATCGAGATTGATACGGTTCAGTGTATTTATCGGCAGAACAATTTGGCGGTGAAGGCAAAATAGCGAAAGAAGTGCCAAGTGCCGGGAGGAAGTGCCGGGAAGAAGTGCCAAGTGCCAAGTGCCAAGTGCCGGGAAGAAGTGCCAAGTGCCGAGTTTTGCGTGCGTTGTGCCGGAAAATGCTTCCGGGCACCGGAAATTCTTTCGCATACCGGGGTGCGCGGCTATCGGTGTGAGAGAGGGGCCTGAGGTATTTCGGGCGGCGGCAACTCTTGCTGCGGCCAAGGCTTATGCGGCGGCCGCCGGTGTGGTTGCCTTTGTGCTGGTGCTGTTTGGCACGGAATGTGCATATCGACGAGGTGTCAACTTCGAAATTGCGGTCATCAGGGAGACTACACAACGATGGATGCACTACCGACGGTGGAGAGGTTTCTTCCACAAGCGGCGCCGCCGCTGCCTGTGAATGCTGCTCAAACGCCCGCTATGCGGCCAGCGGAGAGGCCGAGCTTCGACCGCTGCCTGAAAACAGCCACGCGAAATGCTTCGGCCGGCGACAGGAAGCCGGAGCAGAACGAGCAGACGGCTGGTGCTCGGCCAGCCGATAAGCCTGCGAGAGCTGATGAAAAGCAGGAGCCCGCCGGCGACAGGAAGAACGAGAGCGGCAAGCAGGGCGATTGCGCGGTCGATATGCCGGCGGTGGCCGCGCCCAAGCCGGTAGTGCCTGATCCGCTGGTGAACCTGCTGGCTGCAAACGAGCAAACCGTGGCCGTTACCGACGCGCCCGACGCGCCCGATGCCCCCGCCGAAGTCGAGATGGTCCAAGTGGACGTTGTTTACGTGGACGAGCCGACGGTGCCCGAGGCGGCAATGCAAACACAAGGCGAGGAGACGTCGAAGGCCGAATTCAAAGCGCAGCTCATGCCCGCTGAAACTGCCCCCGCTGCCACACAGGCCGCACCGGCCGAAGCGAAAGCGGTTGAGCAGCGTACCAATCCTGAAATGCCCGCCGAGGCGTCGGAGCCGGTGGTGCCCGTAGATGAGCATGCCGAGCAGCCGGAGCAGGAAGAAACGGAAACACTCGTGAAAAAGGAGCCGGCGCAACCCCCAAGCCCCGCAGCGCCGGCTCCCGATCACGCTTCGGCGGGGCGCGAGGCCGCCGTTACTCTGAATGCGGGGCAGCAGATGCGCGTGGAGGCGGCGCTGGTGCAAACGCCCACGAATGCCGGCGAGGCTGCGCCGGCCGCGCGGATTCCGGCCGGCGACGCGGCGGTGATGGGCCAGGTGGTGCGAGGGGCGTCTATGTTTGTAACCCAGGGGCGCACGGAGGTGCGCGTGCAGCTCAGGCCGCCGGAGTTGGGTTCGGTGCGGCTGCACCTGGTTTCGGATTCTAATAACATGATCGAGGCGCGTATCGTTACGGAGCGTGACGACGTGCGGCAGCTTGTGGAGCGAAACCTGCCGCAGCTCCGCGAGGCGTTGGCCAGCTCGGGCGTAGAAGTCGGACATTTCGACGTCTCAACCCAGCACCCGGGCGGGCAATCGTTTGACAACGATTGGGCCGACCGGACAGACGGCAGGATTGCGTGGGCAGACGCCGAGCCGGAAGAGGATACCTCCTCCGCTTCCTCTTCCGGCCCGGTACGGGGCGTGAACAGGTCGACGGCGGCCGATGCGATCGACTACATAATCTGACAGACTGGAGGCAAGCATGAGCGAAGTATCTAGCGCGAGCCAGATGATGGGCAAGGATCAGTTTCTGCGGCTGTTTACTACGCAGGCGCGAATGCAGAACCCGATGAATCCGATCGAAACCAGCGATTTTCTGGCGCAGCTTGCGCAGTTTTCATCGGTGGAGCAGATGACCAACCTGAACACGAATTTCGAGAAGATGCTCTCGGTGCAGCAAACGCAGCAGGCCAGCCAATTCCTTGGAAAGTTAGTTTTCTACGAGGACCCGTCGGGCGCGTCGGGCGAGGGCTATGTGTCGGGGGTGCGCCTGACTAGTGAAGGCCCGGTGCTGCTGCTGGGCAACAGCCAAGTGCCGATCGAGTGGGTGACGAGCATGTATCAGATATAGGCTTTGGGACTTGCAGTTGAACTTTGAGCTTTCGTTGGATCATAACAGGAGATAAACATGGGCGCGTCGCTCCTTGCAGGCGTATCGGGGCTTCGAAGCCATCAGAGATTGCTGGACGTGGTGGCAAACAACCTTGCCAACATCAACACACCAGGCTACAAGACCGCTACTATGGGCTTTGCCGATCTGTTCAGCCAAACGCTGGATACGGGTGCGGCCAGCACGGCCACATTGGGCGGTCGTAACCCGGTGCAACTGGGCATGGGCGTGAGGACCGCCGGTATCGGAACCAACTTCGAGCAAGGCAGCTTGTCGTCAACGGGCCGCACGCTGGATGTGGCAATCGAGGGCGATGGCTTTTTCGCGCTGACGGACGGCACTCAGAACTATTACACGCGCGTGGGTTCGTTCGACGTTGATTCAAGCAACCGGCTGGTGCACCTCGGCACCGGCTATAGTGTGCTGGACGTGGAGGGTGCGCTGATCGAGATTCCGAAGAACGTAACGCTCCCCGGCCAGTACACCACGAGCGTGGACGTGATAGGCAACCTGGACGCAAGTGGAAACGGCCCGCTCGCGCAGGTGATGGGCACGAGCGCCCCTATGTACACCACCTACGCGACGATCAGCGGCGCGGGAGGCCAGCCGTTTGCATTGTCTGACGGCATGTCGCTGACTGTGAGCGCAAACTCGGGTAATGCGCAGACGTTCACATTCGATGCGGCGTCGTTTGCAGATATTTCGCAGGCCACGGCCGGCGAAGTGGCCGGCGTGATTAACGCGACGGCGTTTGGCTTCCGTGCAGACGTGCGCGACGGCCGCGTTGTGCTGGTGTCGGCCACCTCCACGTCGCTGAGTTCGTTGAAGATCACAAACGTGAGCGGCGACCCGGCGGCGGCGCTTGGTCTGAGCACCACGCTCACTACAAAGGCGGCCAACGCCGCCACCGACCTTCGCGATCTCGCGAGCAACCTTGTCGATTATGTCGACGGCGACACGATCTCGATAAGCGGGCTCGATTTCGACGGCTCGGTGGTGAACGGGGTATTCACCTTCGGCGCGGCAAACGACGGCACCACGCTCGGCGATCTCGTGTCGAGGATCAACGCAATGTATCCGGGCTGCCGGGCTTCGCTCGATTCGGTGGGCAACCTGAAGCTCACCGCCAACACGGTGGGTCCAACGAACGTGTCAATCATGATCTCCGACTCGAGCAGCAACGTGGGCGCTACCACGTGGTCGAACCATTCGTTTGAAACCTCCGCGTATGGCGGCCTGGGCGACACGCGGACGACCTCGATCAAGGTGTACGACAGCATGGGCGGCAGCCACGTGCTGAACCTCGTGTTCCGCAAGGAAGGGACGAACGAGTGGAGCGTGACAGCGTCGATCCCCGAGAGCAGCGGGGTGATGATAGACAACAGTATCAGTGGCATCAGGTTCAGCGAGAACGGGGCGTACAGCCAGGTGGTGGGCACGGGCGACGGCGACCAGGGCTTCGAGCTGAGGTTTAACGGCATCGCGTCGCCGCAGAGCATAGTGCTGAACTTCGGCACGAGCGGCGCGTTCGACGGGCTCACGCAGTATGGCAGCAACTATTCGGCCGCCGCCATCGGGCAAGACGGCTTCGGCCCGGGCTCGCTGCGAAGCATCTCGATCAAGGCCGACGGCACGATCCAGGGGAACTTCTCCAACGGCAAGGTAACGGATATCGCGCAGTTGCAGGTAGCAACATTCAACAACCCGCCGGGCTTGCTGAAGCACGGCGACAACCTGTACCTGCCGGGTGCAAACTCCGGTGCCGCGGTGGCCGGCGCGGCGGCAGCCGCCGGCGCGGGGCGCATATCGCCCAGCTCGCTGGAAAGCTCGAACGTGGATATCGCTCTCGAATTCACCAAGCTCATCACCGCACAGCGCGGCTTCCAGGTGAACGCCCGAACCATCACCACCACCGACCAGCTCATGCAGGAGCTGGCAAACCTGATCAGGTAAGCGCAATGGCACAGATGGCCAACCTGCTGACGGATCGCATCGGCGGCCGGGACGTGATGCAGCAATGCGCCATTCCGGCCGACGCACCGCGCGTGAAAACGGCCGAGCGGCTGCTTTTCAACGATGCGATAGCCGCCGCGTACCACTTGGCCCTGCTCGAACGGCCATACAGCGATCACGTGCTGTGGCGGGCACACCGCAGCGTGGCGGGCGAGATGGACGCCGCGGCCGCGTTCTATTCGCTGCGGCGCCCGACGATCATTTTCCTGATCGGCGATGCGCTGGGCGTAGACGCCTGCCTGGCATCGGGAAACATGCCCGATACGGCATACGTAGCCCATTTTCCGCAGCACTGCCGCGCGGTGTGCCGGCATTACGAGCAGGTGCAGCCGGCGCTGATGCACAGGATGATTCTGAGCCGGGCTGCCTTTCGCGGCGGCTCAGCGCTTGCGGCCACAGTGCTCACGCGCAAAGACCTGCCGGCGCTCGAGGCACTCTACAAACACGAATCCGGATTCCGTGCCGACATGCACCAGTTCGACCAGGGCCGTTACGCGGGCATCTACGCGGGCGACAGCCTCGTGGCGGCCGCGGGCACGCATTTTGTGAGCCCGCAAACATCCATCGCGATGATCGGCAACGTAGCCACGCATCCGGAGCATCGCGGCTGCGGCTATGGGCGGGCGGTGGTGCTGGGGCTGCTGCGGATGCTGTTTGAGCAGGTGCGGTGCGTGTGCCTGAACGTTCGCGAGAATAATGCGCCTGCCGTGAAATTGTACCAAACGCTGGGATTCTCAACGCACTGCACCTACTACGAATCGTTGTGTGCTACTAGTGCAAAGGCTGCAAATAGCCTTTTGAGGGCCGTTTAGAGCTATCGCAGGCTTTGGCCCGAACCTTTGGCACGCTTGTTGCTGTTAAGCAAGGAAAAGCTTCCAAACAGATCAGGGCCGAAAAGGAGACTTCACCAGGGTTATGCTTTCCGTGCTTCATTCGGCGGCAGGCGGACTGAACGCGTCCGCAAAAACTCAGGAGGTGCTGGCCCGGAACATCACCGGCGCATCACACCACGGCTATAAGCGGGCCACGCTGAGCTTTGTCGACGAACTCCAACAGGCCACCGGCACGACGAGAATTTCGGTGAAAGAGGGAATCGGCTTCGAGCAGGGCGAGCTGCTGAGAACGGATTCACCATTGGATATTGCCCTCGAAGGCGATGGTTTCTTCACCCTCCAGAAACCGGACGGCGGGCTCCTCTACACGAGGAAAGGAAGCTTTGTGCTCGGGGAGGACGGAAGGATCGAGACTACAACAGGGTTTACCGTTCTGGGAGCAAGCGGTCCGATCCTTATGCCCCCCGGCAGCACGATCACGGTTCAAAAAGACGGGACGGTGCTGGCAGACAGCGAGGCGGTGGGCAAGCTGCGAATAGCAGCGTTCAGCGACAAGTCGGGCTTGCGGCGTGCAGGCACCACGTTGTTTGAAGAAGCCGCGTTGGTATCAAAGGCGATGCCCGCACCCGATTGCGCGGTGCGGCAGGGATTTGTAGAAAACTCGAACGTGAATATTCTTGCCGAGATGGTGCGAATGATCGAGAACGCGCGTGCGTTCGAAGCCAATCAGCGCACCGTTGCCACGGCAAGCTCCGCGATGAGCGCACTGAGCCAGGCGGCCGAATAACGCCGCCGAGGAACCCGAAATGATCAAAGCATTATACACCTCCGCAACGGGAATGAAGGGCCAGCAAACCTGCATCGACGTGATTGCGAATAACCTGGCCAACATGAACACCACCTCGTTCAAACGCAGCAGGGTAGACTTCAACGACCTGCTCTACGACCAGAAGGTGGCGCCGGGCGCGCAGAGCCTGGAGGGCGTGGAGATACCTACGGGCCTGCAAATAGGCAGCGGCGTTACGCCGGTATCCACGTCCAAGGTTTTTACTACGGGCACACCCGAGCAAACCGACCGCGACCTGGACGTTTGCATCAAAGGGGCAGGCTTTTTTCAGGTGGAGCTCGGCGGCGGCGGCGTGGCTTACACCCGCGACGGCTCGTTCCGGCTGAACAGCAGCCGGCAGCTCTGCACCTCCGAGGGCTACACCGTGTATCCCTCCATCACTATGCCGGCCGACGCCGTTGCGCTGCACATCGGGCACGATGGCGTGGTTACCGGCATCGAGGCCGGCGGCTCAACGACAACCGTCGGCTCGCTCAGCCTCGCCACCTTTGCCAATCCTTCGGGGCTGAAATCGCTGGGTGGAAACATGTACGCGCCCACGCCCGCCTCGGGCAACGCCACGACGGGCGTTACCCCCGGCCTCAGCGGCACTGGCGAGCTCGAGCAGGGATTTCTCGAACGGTCGAACGTGGACGTGGTGGTGGAGCTGGTGAATATGATCTCGGCGCAGCGGGCGTACGAGGTAAACGCCCGCGCGATCCGCAGCACCGACGATATGCTGTCGGCGACGAACAATATGACACGCTGATTAGAATAGGCAGGCACGCCCTCATCCCGGCTACTCAAACAACTGCGCCGGGCGTGCCTGCCCAATGATACGAGGCGGAACAAAAGAGAGCGGAAGCATGGGCGGCAAGGCAAAACTTCAACCAGGAAAAGACGCGGTTTCGGCATTGCGCATCCCGGCGCCCCACCACTCGCACACGCCGGGATTGAACCCGAAGACCGCATGCACCCCGGCTCGCAAGGGTTTTGCTGCGCTTGCCATAGCTTTCGTTCTCTTTTGCCACGCCGTTCCTGCCGGCGCCGCCGCCGGTCATGCCGGTGCCGCCGCCGGCGAGCAAACGATAATCACATTCAGGAAGGAAGCCCTTCTGGCCGGGCCAAACATAGCGCTGGGGCAGGTGGCCGACCTGGTCGGCCCCGCCTCCGAAAAACTGCTGCCGCTGGACCTCGGCCCGGTGCCGTGGCCGGGCACTCAGCGGCTGATCGACGCCACCGTAGTGAAGATCAAGCTGTTTCGCGAGGGCTTCGAGCTCGCCGCCTTCTCATTTGCCGGCGACGGCTGCATCGTGTCGGTCAAGACCGTTACCGTGCCTGGGCAGCAGATCGCAGAGGCCGCGCAAGAGCTGCTGCTGGAGCGCCTGCCCTGGCCGGAAGACGCGGTGGAGATCGAGATCGAATCGCAACCCGCCGACCAGCAAATCATGGCCGGCAGCGGCGCGCCTGCACTCGAAGCAACGATGACCGGCAGCGTGGCGCCGGGCGGCAAGGTACGCGTGGGCGTAACCGGCAGCATCGACGGCTGCGCTCTCTTCCGCACCACGGTGTCATTCCAGGTGCACGTATTTCACAATGTCATGGTTGCCCGGCGCGACGTAGCCCAGGGCGAGATCTTCAGCGAGGAAAACATCACGGACCGCCGGCTGGACGTAACGACGCTTGCGCCGGGCAGCCTCTTTTCGGATGCCGGCGCACTAGCCGGCAAGAAGGCGGCGCGAAGCATTCGCGCCGGAATGCCGATCACACGGCAGGTGGTGCTGGTGCCGCCGGTGGTGAAACGCGGGGGCATAGTGCAGATCGTTTACAGGACGGATTTCATGGCCCTTTCGGCCCGCGGCGTGGCGCAGGAAGATGGTGTGCCGGGAAAACTGATCCGCGTGCGGAACATCGATTCGGCGCGCGAAGTGGTGGGCGAGGTGCTGCCCAGCGGCCAAGTGTCCGTTAAATTCTGAAGCCCTTCTCCGGAGCGTAAAAGTGAAAACAGCTCTGTTTGCAGCGCTCGCAGCGATGTGCGGTTCTCTTGCCGGCGGGCAATCCCTGTGGGAGAAGAACCCGCCGGGCAATCTTTACCGCGATACGAAAGCGCGCGCGGTGGGCGACGTGCTCACGGTGCTCATCAACGAGCAGGCCGAGGTGTCGAAGGATTCGAGCCGCTCGCTGAACAAAGAGCACTCGGCCGATATGGGAGTGGACGCATTCAAACTGTTCGGCCTGAATAACAACGGCGAGAGCACATTGCCAGGCCTGAAATGGGACGGCAAGAAGGATTTCAACGGCGAGGCGGAATACAAGAGCAGCGACACGTTTGTGAAGCGCCTGGCGGTGACGGTGAAGGAGGTGCTGCCAAACGGGAACCTGCTGCTCGAGGGCCGCCGGCAGATCGGCACGGACGGCGACGTTACAACGATGACCATCACCGGCATAGTGCGGCCGCAGGATATTGCAGCCGACAATTCGGTGGCGTCGGAGCTTGTGGCGGAGGCGAAGATCAGCTATGAGGGCGAGGGCCCCGCGGCCGAAACGACGCGCCGCGGCTGGTTTGTGCGCCTGCTCGACTCCATCTGGCCGTTCTGATTGCATTATGAAGGCGCCGCCGGCGCCTCCCTTTATCTGGAAACGGAAAGCCGACTAATGAGAACGTTTGCTGTAATCCTGCTGGCTGCTTTTCTGCTGGGGCAGGCCCACGCTGCCAGCCTCGTTAAAGACGTGGCGGTGGTGCACGGCGTGCGCGACAACCAGTTGTTCGGCCCCGGCCTGGTGGTAGGGCTGAACGGTACGGGCGACTCGGCGGCGGTGGCCGGGAAGTTTACCAGGAATCTGCTCGAGCGCCTGAAGATTTCGCTGACGCTCGCCGACCTGGGTTCGAAGAACACGGCTGCGGTGATGGTGACGGCCACGCTGGGGCCGTTTGCGCGCAATGGCTCGCGCATCGACGTAACGGTCTCGTCGCTGGGCGACGCCTCGAGCCTGCAAGGGGGGGTGCTGCTGATGACACCGCTGGAAGGCCCGGACGGTGTGGTGTATGCGGTGGCGCAGGGTTCGATCTCGGTGGGCGGATTCAGCTTTGGCGGGCAGGCCTCGGAGCAGCAGAAGAACCACCCGACGGTGGGCAGGGTGCCAAACGGCGCTCTCATCGAGCAGGAGCTGGCCGACACCGTGGTGCAAAACGGCATTTTGCAGCTAGTGCTGAAGCACACGGATTTTACTACGGCGTCGCGCCTGGCAAATGCGGTGAACGAACGCTTCCCCGAAAGCGCCTACGCGCGCGACGCGGCGACCGTGAGCATCAAGGTGCCCGTCGAATTCGCCAAGGACCGCTCGATCGTCGCGTTCATATCTGCGCTGGAGGGGCTGGCAATCGATGAAGACAGCGTGGCCAAGGTGGTGATAAACGAACGCACGGGCACGGTGGTGGCGCACAGCCGGGTGCGGATCAAGACGGCCGCAATCGCGCAAGGGAACATAACCGTGATCGTGCGCGAGGAGCCGGAGGTGTCGCAGCCGGCGCCATTTTCGCGGGGCACTACTACAGTTGTGCCGCGCACTACGCTCGAGGTGGAGGAAAGCAAGGGATTTGTGCACGTGATGCCGGAGGGCGCATCGGTGGCAGACCTCGCACGCGGGCTGAACGCAATGGGCGTAACGCCTCGCGACATAATAGCCATCTTCCAGGCGCTGAAGGCAGCGGGGGCGTTGCAGGCCGAGCTGGAGATATTGTGAGGCTTTTCGGAGTTTTTTATCAATGAACGCAATAGACGGCATTATACGAGCGCCGGCGGCAACGGGCGCCAGGCCCGCAAGGCTTCCATCCGTGAGCGAGGTAGCCGTGAAATTCGAATCGCTGCTGGTGTCGCAGATGCTGAATGCGATGCAGAATACGGTGGAGAAATCGGGGCTGCTCGATGGCGGCTGTGCCGAGGAAACATACCGCGAAATGCTCAACCAGGCCCTGTCCGACGAGCTCGCTCGCCGGGGAGGGCTGGGCCTGGCTGAGCAAATCGCAAACCGCATCAGGGAGTATCAGGCTGCGGTGCCACAGGTGCAACAGCCTGCAACAACCGGGGCTCAGCTGAAATGACGCAAAACGTAGATCGCATTGCCGAACTGCTCGCACAGGAAATCGAGGCTTACGCGGAGCTTTTGCTTGTGGAGCGCGAGAAGGAGCAGGCCATCATTTCCAACGATGCGGAAAAGCTGCTGGACGTGCTGCGGCGCGAAGAGCCGGCGGCGGCGCACGCGGCGGGGCTGGAACGCCAACTGCTGGAATGCCGCGACGCGATCGCGGCCGACGCGGGCCGGTCCAGCATCACGCTGCGCGAGATCGCGGCAATAACCGACGGCGAGCACGCCCCTGCGCTCGAAGCGCTGCGCACCAGGCTGTTCGGCCTGGCCGAGGAAATCCGAAAAATCAACCAGACGAATTACCTGCTGCTCAAGCAGTCGATAGAGCTGCTCGACGAGGTGGTTTCGGCGCTATTAGGCGACAGCCCGCAGTGCACCACCTATGGCGGCAAGGGACGGCTGCACCGCGGCGTAGCGGCGCGCACCACGTTCAGCCTCAAGGCATAAACCAGCCGGCGGCCTTTGGCCGCACGCACCAGGAGCAATGATATGTCTCTTGCGATGAGCACCGCTCTTAGCGCTATGATGGTGTCGCAGCGGCTGGCCGAGATCGCCAGCCACAACATAGCCAACGCCAACACGCCGGGCTATTCGCGCCAGGAGGGTGTGCTGCGGCCGTCGCTGCCTGTAAACACCACGGCCGGCGTCATGGGCACCGGTGTAACAATCGACAGGATCGTCGCCATACGCGACGATTTCCTCAACGTGCGCATTGGGCAGCAGAAATCCGGGTTGGGCATGGCCGAGTCGCAGGCCAGGATTCTCGCGGAACTCGAAACAATCATCATGCCCTCGCCCGACTCGGGCCTGGGAAACGCCATCGACACGTTTTTTTCAGCGGTGAACGAACTGGCCAACAGCCCGCAGAGCGATGTGGCCAGGGAGTCGCTGCGGCAAAATGCGATTACGCTGTCGGACACCTTCCGTTCTACCGATTCGCAGCTCAGGCAGTTGCACGCTCACGTGAAGGCGGAGTTTGACCAGACGGTGGGCGCGGTGAATTCACTACTCTCGGAGATCGGCGATCTCAACGGCCGGATCATGGCTTCCGCCGACGGCAGCAATACCGCCAACGATCTGGTTGACCAGCGCAACCTGATGCTGGAGAATCTAAGCCGCCTGGTGCCGGTGCAGGTAACGAATGAAGCAGGCGTGGCCAACGTGCTGTTGGAGGGGAGGCTGGTGGTTAGCGGCACCAGTTACATGTTGTTGCAGAGCGATACCTCGTCGGGCAGGCTGAGGCTTAGCATAGCGGGCGCCGGCGATTCGTTCGACTGTGCAAGCGGTGTGGCGGGCGGTCAGGCGAAGCTTTACAATGAGATCATCCCCGAGTACATCGGCTATGTCGACAGCATCGCGGCGGGGCTCATACAGTCGTTCAATACCGTGCACTCCACCGGGGTGGGCCTGACAAACGGCTACACGTCGCTCACGAGCGCCACGGAATTGTCCGATCTCGATCTCAACGGAATCCGCGGCGACGAGCCGTTGTCGATGCACAACATGCAATTCCCGGCGCAGGCGGGCTTGCTGTGGATCACCGTTACCAACGACGCAACGGGCGAGATTCACCGGGCGTCGATCGGTTACGATCCGAACGTGGATTCAGTGGCGAGCTTGGCCGAGAGGATAGCAGGCGTGCCGTACATGAACGCTTCCACCTCCAGCGGCTTCCTCACGATCACGGCGTGGCCGGGCTTCCGGTTCGATTTTTCAAACCGCATCACGCCGGACGGCGGCAGCCTGGGGGCGTCCGCTGTAACGGTGTCGGGTGCGTACACGGGTTCGAGCGACCGCTCGTATACATTCTATCCGATGAGTTCGGGCACGGTAGGGCAAACGGCCGATCTGCGGGTGGCAGTGGTGGACTCGGACGGGAAGTCGCTGGGGCTGCTGCAGGTGGGCTCGGGCTACACGCCGGGCACGCCGCTGGCAGTGGCGGACGGCGTGATGGTGAGCTTCGGCGCGGGCACGGTGCAGGCCGCGCAGGTGGAGTCGGCGGGGGGGCCTTTCGAGCTGGCCGACGGCGACGTGTTGCAGATATCGCTGAACGGCGGCGAGCCCGTGACAATCACGTTCAGCGCAGATGATTTCACCGACATCACGGCCGCGACTGCGAGCGAAGTGGCCTACGCGATCAATTCGGCCGGGGGCGGGGTGAAGGCTGCGGTGGTAGACGGCAAGGTTGTGATATTCTCCGAGAGTACGGGTGCCGGGCGTACGATCGAGGTTTCGGGTGATGCAGCCGCCAAGCTGGGCGTGGCGTCTGGGGTGGTGAGTACGGATTCCAATACGATCAGCGTTACAGGCCAAACCGATACCGGCGGGCTGCTGCCGGCCTTGATGATCAATCCGTTCTTTACGGGCACGGGTGCGGGCAACATAGATTTGTCGGCGCATATTCGTGCGGATATCAGGAACCTGGCGGCTGCGAAGACATCGCCTCCGGGCGATAACGCAAACGCGGTGAAGATGGCGCAGATCAAGTATCAGCGGGTGGTCGGCGGCAACACGCAGACGCTGAACGAATTTTTTGCCGGCGTGGTGGGGAAGGCAGGCATAGCCGCTCAGCAGGCGATGCGGTCGCAGGAGACGCAGTCGAAGCTGGTAGAGAATCTGGAGCTGCAGCGCGATTCGGTGGCGGGTGTTTCGCTGGAGGAGGAAATGGCCAGGCTGATGCAGACACAGCAGGCGTATTACGCGGCGGTGAGGCTGCTGACGGCGGTAGACGAGATGCTGAAGAGCCTGGCGTCGCTGTGACGCGGGATGGGAAAGTTGCGAACTGTGGCGGGAAACGTTCCGAGACTATTATTCGGGCACAGTAGAGGCTGCAAATGAGCTTTCGCGTAACCGGCACAATGATGTTCAATCGGCTGATGTCCAACATGGGGCAAGCCACGAAGACAATGGCCGACCTGCAGGAGCAGATGGTTTCGCTGCGGCGTTTGAATAGGCCGTCGGACGATCCGATCGGCGCCAGCCGCGCGCAATTGATGCGAAGCTCGGAAAACGACTACAAGCTTTATACCAGCAATATGGAGCAGGCCCGCAGCCTGTTGGATTTCACCGCCGGTGTGCTGGAAACAATGTCGGCCGAAGTCGTTAATGTGCGCGGCAAATTGCTGTCCGCCATCAGCCCCACGGCCGATGCTATTAGCAAGGAAGTGATCGCAGCCGAGATCGACGATATTCTCAGGTCGCTGATGGCCGAAGCCAACAGCAACTTCGGCGGGATGTACATCTTCGGCGGCACGCAAACGGAATCGGCGCCGTTCGAGATAACGCGCGAGGGAGCATCAGGCGTTGAAACCGTCGTCTTCAGCGGCGACTCCGGCAGAATAAGATACCTGATCGGGCCGAACAACACGATGGAAGTGAACGAGGACCCGGTGGAGGTGTTTATGCCCCGCGGCGAGGCCAAGGGGCTGTTCAACACGCTCATTGGCATCAGGAAACTGCTGCAGAACCCCGACAACCTGTCGGACGCGGCGCAGGCGTCGCTGCTGTCGGACAAGATCAAGGAGATCGACGACGTGCACAACGACCTCGTGCGTTCTCTGGGGCGCGCTGGCACTCGCAGCCGCTCTTTGCAGATGAGAGCCGATCTGTATTCGCAGGCCGAAATAAGCCTGATTGAGCGGCGCAGCGAGATCGAGGATGCGGATATTGCCGACGTTGCGCTGCGTCTTCAAAACCAGCAAACTATCCTGGAGGTGGTTTTGGCCAGCAGTGCTGCCGTATATAATTCCAACCTGATGCAGTTTCTCAAGTAGTCGCATGAGGAAGAGTGGCCTTGCAGGTGAAACATGATGAAAATACGAACGAAAAAATTCGGCGCTATTGAAGTCAATCACGATCAGGAAATCCGGTTTGTGCAGCCGGTGATCGGCTTTCCGGGCCTGATCAACTACGTGCTGGTCGACACCGGCACCCCTGTGAAATGGCTGCAATCGATGGACGACCCCGCGGTCGTGTTTCCTGTTGTGAACCCGTTCGACGTGAAGAGCGACTACAACATCGAAATCCCCACCACTGAAGCCGCCGCACTGGGCGTTGAGGATGGCGCCGACGTGCAACTGTGGAGCATCACGGTGCTCTCGACCGATCCGGCCGAGATTCGCACCAACCTGCGCGCACCCATCGTGCTGAACCGCCGGAACGGCATAGCCAAGCAGGTTGTTTTGCCGGATAGCAATCTGGCGATGAAGTATTATTTCGTACCCAAGAAAGCAGACCGCAACAAGGAGGTTGCAAATGCTGGTTCTCACGCGTAGAAAAGGCGAAAGCATCATCCTGGGCGATGATGTGGAAGTGAAGATTCTCGAGCTCCACGGCAGCCAGGTGAAGATCGGCGTGCAGGCGCCGCAAAGCCTCAGCGTGCATCGCAAGGAGGTTTACCTGGCGATCCAGCGCGAAAACCGCGCCGCCGCCGAAAGCGCCGAGGGCAAAGAACCCGAGGAGCCGGAAGCCGAGGAAACCAAGCACTGATTCGCAAACCCGGCAGTGCACGCGGCCGTCTCAGGCCCGGCATGGCTGGCCTGTGGGCATCTGGAATTCATCACGGAGAACAGGATTGGAGCAAGCGAAAACGGGCTGGCCGGCTCTGGCAAACCGCACGGCTGTAGTGGCCGCCGCGGGTTTTTGCGGCACGTGGTCCGAACGCATCGCCCGGGCGTTCATAATCGCCGCGGCCAAAGCAGGCGTCGATGCCGTTGAATGTCCCGCCGGCCGCCACATGGTGCAGCAGGCGTCATTTGCCGCCGAGCACGGCCTGCACACCGTCATACACGTTGCCTCCGCCGACGACGCCCGCGCGGCCATCGATGCGGGTTTGCAGGCGATCCACGCCGACCTGGCCTGCGCCGACGATAGCCTTGCCAACGCCCTCCGCAATGCCGATCTGCTCCTCCTGTCCAATCCGTCCGCTCAACCGGACATTCTGAACTCGCTGCGCGAATCATGCCCGCGCATCCTGGCCCTGTATTCGCCGCTCGACATGGTTCGGCGGCTGCAACGCTCGATGGCCGGCCAGCCGGATAATTCGGCCGACTGCCACCCCTTCGGATTCGAAGCCGCTGCCGGGCTGCCCATCCCGGCTGCCATAACCGGCGTGATGGCGGCCGCATCGGGCGCAAGCGTAGTTCGCCAGTTCATGGCCCTCGCCCGCTATTTCGGCCGCGAAGATGCCGCTCATTTCCTCTCGATGAAAGATTTTCGTGAGCTCGTACAAAACCTCCGCGCCGCCGAACGCATCGCTATGAAGCTGCCCGAACAAACGCAACGCTCTGCAGCGCAGGGCCGCACACGGACACGGCCCGTTGCCGGCCGGCCGGCTCGCGACCGGCTTTCACCGCGCGACACCGCACAAGCAGGGATCGTGATCGCGTCGGAAATCATAGCCAAAGTGGCGGCCATCATCGATCTTTCCGCATTCGCGCCCGATGCCGCCGGATTCGAACTGCAGCTCGCACGCCTGCGGTCGGCGCGCAGCATCGATTGCATCGTTGCACTAGCCGGTGAAGCTTCCGCGCCCCTGCTGGAGAAGCTCCAGGTGGAGAAGCTCCAGCCCGAGAAGCTCCAGGTGGAAACGCACCCGGCCCGCGAGAACTGGCTTGGGGGCATGCTCGCCTGCGCGAACCGCTACTCGGCCGACGTAATCGTGTGGCTGCCGGCCGAAAATGTCCTGATCGACCACGCCCTGCTCGACCGGATGATTATTCAGCACGTGAAGTCGGAAGCCGATTGCACACTGTGCTCCGACTTGCCCGCCGGCCTGGCTGCCAGGCTGGTATCGACGGCCGCACTGCGCCGCATCGCCACGTTCACGGGCGGCAGCGCCGATGCCCAAACCGTGGCACAGCTCCTGGCCAACCGCCGCGCGTTCCGGGTGCAGGAGATGATCGTGGAAAGCAACCTGCGGCGGCCCGAGCTCGACCTCACCTGGCGCCCGCTGGTCCAAGGCATCGTGCGCACCGGCACCGAAAGCGCGGCCGAGCTCATCGAGCGGTTTTCGCAGCTTGCCCCGCCGTCGGAATCAATCGCCCGCGAGCCATATTGCACCTTCAGCGTCGTCACGCACGGCGACAGCACCACGTCGACAGTCTGATCCGCAGGTTTCACGGATTTGATCCGCAGATTACGCAGATTCCGCAGATATTCAGAACTGCTCTGAGAATAGGGCGGGGCCATACAGTATGTAGGGTTTCGGAATCAGAGCCTGCACGAGCCGCTGATTCCTGGAGTTCCGCAGATTCCGCAGATATTCAGAACTGTGTAAGACCATCTTCAGTAATCTGCGTAATCTGCGCAATCTGCGGATTCGTCTTCGCCTTATTCCTGCTGGGATTTCATGCCGGTTTTGTTGAGGATTTCGTAGAAGTATGCGCGCGACATGCCGGCCACGCGGGCGGCGCGGGCCACGTTGCCGTTGCAGCGGTCGAGCACTTGCTCTACGTAGCTGCGTCGGAAGGCGAGGCGGGCGGATTTGAATGGCAGGTCGTACAGGCCGCGGCTGGCGGGTTTGGCCGAGGTTTCAATCTCGCGGGGGAGGTGCGTTTGCGAGATGGGGCCGCTGCCGCAGAGAATGGAGGCTCGCTCGATCACGTTTTCGAGCTCGCGGATGTTGCCGGGCCAGGAATACTCGCACAGCAGCCGCTCGGCGGCCGGCTCGATGCCTATGGCGCGGTCGCGGTCGCGGCTGATTCGGCCGAGGAAGAACCGGGCGAGCACCGCAATGTCTTCTTTTCGCTCGCGCAGCGGCGGCACGTGGATGGGGAAAACGTTGAGCCGGTAAAAGAGGTCCCCGCGGAAGTTGCCGCGGCGGACGAGGTCCTTCAGGTCGCGATTGGTGGCGGCGATCACGCGGACGTCGACGGCGTCGTCGCGGACGGAGCCGACGGGGCGTGCCACGCCGGATTCGAGCACGCGGAGCAGCTTGACCTGTGTGGCGGGGGTGATCTCGCCGATCTCATCGAGGAAGACGGTGCCGCCGCGTGACGATTGGAACAGGCCCTGCTTGTTTGAGTAGGCTCCGGTGAACGCGCCGCGTTCGTGGCCGAAGAGTTCGGACTCGAGCAGGCTTTCGGGAATAGCCCCGCAATGCACCACCACAAACGGCTCGCGGACGCGGCGGCTGTTTTCGTGGATCGCGCGTGCCACAAGCTCTTTGCCCGATCCGCTTTCGCCGGTGATCAGCACGGTAGACGAGGCATCGGCCACCTTTCGGATGAGGTCGAGCATAGGCGCGATGGCGGCGCTGCTGCCGATGATGCCGCAGAAGCCCTGCGGCGGCTCGGGCGTGCGGTGTGCGGGGGCGTGGTCGATCAGCGACACCACATCTTGCGAGTCGAACGGCGGGATGAAGTATGCGGCGGCGCCCTGTTCAACGAGAGCCTTCGCATCGGCTTCGTGCTCAAGGCCGGCGATGCAGATGAAAAGGCTGTGGGGCGAGCGGGCGGCGGCTTCGTGCAGCAGGGCGGCGCCATCGAGATCGTGCCGCGAAAGATCGGCAATGATAGCGCGATAGCGCCCGGCCGCGAGCATGCCGGCGGCGCCGGCGGGATCGGCGACCGATTCAACGGTGTATCCGCGGTGCTGGAGGGCGTCGAGCAGCGTTTGAAACCGTCCATCGCCGTTCTTCAGGAAGAGGATTCCGCTTTTATGTTTCGCGTTCATAGGCAGTCCGGTCATGCGGACTTATCCGCAGATTGCGCAGATTACACAGATTCAGACCAGGATAGATTTCGGATCTGCACTACCGGGGTTGTTCATCTGTCCGGTCATGCGGACTTTTCCGCAGATTTCGCAGATTACGCAGATCAGGAGATTCCGGACAAAGAGTCCAAACCCGAATCTGCGAAATCTGCGAAATCTGCGGATCTCTTCCTAATCCTGTTTCCCCTCACGCATTTCGCGCAGTGTCTTTTCAAGTGCCGCCAGCACGCTATCGTCGTTGCCGAATGTATCGAGGAAGGCGGTTTTAAGCTGTCCGTTGCCTTCGCTCACGATTTTCGCGGCCTGGAGCAGTTGCCGGCAGAGCTGGTCGAACCGGCGGATGAATTTGCGTTCTTCGATGCGGCGGCGGAATTCGGTTGCTTCGCTGCCGTCGCGGGTCTGGCCGGCGTCGAGCATGCGGCGGCGCATATCGCTTACGATGCGCGAGGTTTCCTTCACGCTCAGGCCCTGGTCGGCCACGCGTTTGATTACCTGGAGCTGGAGTTCTTCGTCTTCGAGCTTCATCAGCTCGCGAGCGTGGCTGGCGGTAACGGCCCCCGCCTTGCCCAATAGCTCCTGCTTGATCTTGTCGGAAAGCTCCAGCAGTTGCAGTTTTTCGCTGATGCGGCGCTTGTCGATGCCCATGTATTCCGCAAGCTGCTGCTGTTTTTTGAAACCCTTGAGGTTGCGGAGGTGCTGGTAGGCCTCGGCTTCCTCGATGGGCGAGAGGTTTTCGCGGAGGATGTTTTCGGTGAGCGATTGCACGGCAAGGTCGGCGTTTGGCGGCTCGGGGATGGTGGCAAGCTGCGAGCGGCTGTCCCACAGCAGCTCGGCTATGCCCAGCGATTTGAGCGCGCGCAGACGGCGCTCGCCATAGACGACATGATACGCGTTGCCGTCTTTCACTACTTTGATCGGCTGGAGCATGCCGACGGTGCGAATGCTCTCGGCGAGCTCGGCGATTGATTCGTCGGAGAAGGCTTTGCGGGCCTGGTGCGGCGACGGCTGAACGACGCCGATGGGCAGGTGCACGATGCCGAAATCGCCGGAGTCGGTCTTCTTGAAGAGCGGGTTGTCTACAAGTGTTCTGGCCATGGTTTCATCCTTCTTCAGCCTTGCGGCGGCGGCGCGGCCTGGGCGGGGGGCGCGGCGGCAGACCACATCGGGTGGCCGTCGAGGATTTCACGCGCTAAATCTTTGTATGCCTGGGCGCCTTTGCTTGCCGGGTCGTATTTCGAGATCGGCTGGTGGGCGTTGTGGGCCTCTTCCAGCCGGATGTTTTCGGCGATCACGGTTTTGAATACGCGGATGCCGAAGTAGTCGCGGATGATTTTTTCGGCTTCGCGCGTAACTACGCGGTCGCGGTAGCGGGTGACGAGCACGCCCGCGATGCGCACGGGGGATTCGAGCTGCTCGCGCACGCTGTTGACGGTCGTTTCGAGCAGTGCGATGCCGCGCAGCGAAAAATATTCGGGGCAGATGGTTACGAGTACGCTATCGGCGGCGGTGAGCGCGTTTACCGTGAGCAGGCCGAGGCTGGGCGGAGTGTCGATGAGCACGATGTCGTAATCCAGCCCCTTGATTTTCTTGCTGAGGATTTTTTCGCGGCCCATCACCTGCGCCACCTGCAGCTCGACGCCCGACAGCAGGATGTCGCCGGGTGCGATGTCGAATCCGAATGAATCGGAGTGTTCGATGATCTCGTCTATGGGCGTGGCGCCGGACATGACGTCGTACATGGTTTTTTCGCGGTCGGTGTTGCCGAGCACGGAGCTGCTGGCGGAGGCCTGCGCGTCGATGTCGATTACGAGCACCTTCTTGCCGACAGCGGCAAACTCGGCGGCGAGGTTTACGCAGGTGGTGGTTTTGGCTACGCCGCCCTTCTGATTTGCGACAGCAATGACTCTCATACGGTCGGCCTCAGGGGTAGATTGTGAAAAGTGTATGGAATAGTTTACATCCGGCGGTGCCTTTTGTCAACATTAATTTCGGATTCTCTCCGGAAAAGCATGCACGTGCCAGCCACGGTGGAATAAAGTGTTTCACGTGGAAACAGGGAGGGATTGTCCGTTCATGCGGACTTTCCGCCGGGCAAAGAGATGGGTCCGCAGATTACGCAGATTGCGCAGATTCAGGAAAGGCAAGAGGATAAGGGTGAATGGGGTGAACTTAAGCCCCAAATGGTAACCGGCTCAATGAGCTTGCAGAAGAGAAAGAACGAGCGAAAACGGGGACTGGCAGCCGATTTGCGGAGTTTGCTCGGCAAACTCAGTCTGCGGAGCAAACTCGGTGCCTGTCGCCCGCTTTCGCGGCACCGCGTATAAAACGCTTAAGTTCAAGCCATTGGGATAAGGGTCGAATTCCGTATCGTCTTCATGCTGTTTTCTGAATGGGAAGGCGAAGGACGGGCGAATTGAACATCGAACGGCGCAACTGCAGGGGGCGGGGCGTGGCCCCGCCCCTACCGCGCCGGAGCAAGCAGACATTTGCACCTTGTATCTTGCACCCTCTTGACCTTGGACCCTCTTTGACAGAATTCATTGGCGGCATTGCCTCGAGAGCCGAAGCTTCAACAGCAGGCGCGGCAAGTTTGCCCTGCGGACGGGCAAGCTCTGCGCACACCGGAAGCGCTACGGGAGGCTAAACGATGGAACGGGAAGCTTTGCCTGCAAGAATCCGCCGGCTGCGGCGGGTGATCTTGCGCTTTATGATCGCCGCGCTGCCTCTGCTGGGCAGCGTATCGGCCTGCGGCAGAAAGCCGGCGCCCCCGCCGATTGTGGCAATACTCATGTTGGGCGACATCCGCCAGCCCGTGCTCGATGGCGTGAAGGAGGGCCTCGCGCGATACGGCTACGTCTCGGCGCGCGACGTCGTTTACGTAGTGAGAAATGCCAACGGAAAAGA
>DATLAR010000146.1:0-12814 GCA_035527355.1 Planctomycetota bacterium | reverse complement strand
GCCGCAGACGGTGTTGGTGCTTTTGATGAAAATCACGGGTGCGGGCGGATGCGGCGAGCCGGTTTCGTCGGCGTGGGCTTTGTAGTTCAGCCCTATTGCGATTACGTTTGGCGGGCTTACCGGGCTTAGCAGTTTCACTTCCGCCAGCGGCATTGGCTTGCCGGTGGTCTTGATCTTGTCGAACGGCGAGCAGTCGATCCGGGTGATCGCGTTGCCGTCGACCACACCGTGGAACACGTTGCCGTCTTTGGTTGCCCTGGCGAGCTTCATCTTTGTTCCTTCTACAGCAGGTGCAGGTTTTGCTTTCGCCGCCGGTCGTATCATAAAACATGCAGGCGGGCGAATCAAGTGGAAGATGGCGGCCGCGCAAGCCGGCGCTTTTCGCTGCGCTTTGGGCGTTGACGTGCCGAGAATATGTACGAACCGCAACAATAGCAGTACGACGGCAGTAACCACGGGGATCATTCATGCTATATCAACTGGCGAAGCGCAAGTATCCCAGATTCAGCAAGAACTGCGAGGTGCGCTATAAACTGGTGGAGCTGGAGGATATGCCGCTGAAGGGCACGACTATAAACATCAGCGGCGGGGGTCTGTGCTTCAAGTCTGACGTGGAGATTCCTCTGGGCAAGATGGTGGCCTTGGAGATCGATTTGCCGGGTGCGCCTGCGCCGGTGATGGCGATGGGCAAGCTGATGTGGGTGAAGGTGAACGAGGAAGGCGACTACGAGAACGGGGTGGAGTTCTGGTGGCTTGGCTGGACGGGCAAGGATGATGACGACAAGGACGACAAGGACGAGAAGGGCGAGAAGGGCGAGAAGGGCAAG
Source organism: Planctomycetota bacterium (assembly GCA_035527355.1). Lineage (GTDB taxonomy): Bacteria > Planctomycetota > PUPC01 > JABMSA01 > JABMSA01 > DATLAR01. The sequence continues at coordinate 11,987 of DATLAR010000146.1, read as the reverse complement.
TCGAGCCCCGGGATGTTCAGTTGAGCCGGGCGGTCAGTTGCGTGCCTTGCGTTGGATCACGTCGCCCTTGCGAACGCCATCGCCGTCCAGTTGCCGCACTCGCGCGATGGAGAACGGCTCGGCCACGCGATGAACGTTGAGCAGCGCGATTGGCTTGCCGTAGCGAAACACCTCGAAATCATCGCCGGTCTTCACGCCGTCGCGTCCGCCCACGTCAAGTATTACGCTGCCGTTCTCGCCCAGATTGCTGATGCTGCCGATGATAACCGACGGATCGATCTTCACCTTTCCCGCGGAATATTGAACCCACCAGTCGCGCCACGCCGCGATTGTCAGGTCGCGCTGTTCGGGGCCGGCATCCGGATCGAAGGCGATGTTTTGCCGGCAAAGCTTGCGCAATTTGTCGGCCGCGCGCTCGGCCACAAATCCCTGATCGTCGCCCAGCCGCTCGATCAGCACCGGCACGATCTCCAGCGTGTCCAGCCGCAGCAGTTCCTCCACGGCGCCGGACCTCACAAACCCGTTTTCATTGCGTGAAAGCTCCACGAGCACCGGCAGTGCGGCGTCTGCGTCTTTGCGTTCCACCAGTGATCGTGCCGCGATCAGGCGCACGTAGTTGTCGCGGTCGTTAAGCGCGGCCAGCAGGCTCTTGCGAGATTGCTGCCCTTGGAATTCGGCGAGCAGGCGGATAGCCCGTATGCGCATCTCGCCTTGCGTTTCGCTTGCGCGCAGCAGGGCTTCCACCGAGTTGAGAGACGCCGCCTCCTGGTACATCGGCAGGTATCGGTAGTAAATCTGGAGGTTCATTGCGTTCATCGCGGTGGAATAGATGCGGCCGGCAGCTTTGCCCAGCCACATCTCGGCCGGGTCCCAACTGCCGCGCGCACAGCCGTCTTTGCGCTGGTTCCTGATCAGCATATCGCGCAGGCTGGCGTTCCATAGCTCCCAGTATTTGCCGCCGGCCTGAAACATGGCTAGCGTGCCGTAATACCAGTAATACATCGTGTGGAAGTTGTTTACCGACAGCATCTCCCACTGCGGGAGGTGCTGAGCGAGGATGGCATACTGCTTGCGGAGGACATCCGACTCGACCGGCCAGCCGAGGAACTGCCGCGACACGGCGCCCACGGCCACCATGCCCTGCCCCGCGCGGCCCGTGCCCACGCCAATGTCGGCGTATATCACCTCGCCGTTCGGCTTGGTCATGCGGTCGAAATGCTCGATCACGCGGTATGTAACCATCCAGGGCACCTCGATGCGTGCCGCGTGGGCGCTCTTCAGGGCCATCACGGCAAAGCCGGTGATCGATGTGTCGTTGCGGCCCGTGCGCACCGACGTATAATCCCATCCGCCGCCGGGCTGCTGGGCGTTTGCAATGTGCTTAACGGCCCTCTCGAGCGGCTCGCGCAGCCGCACGTCTTCGCTCAGGATGCAGGCCTCGGCCAGCGCGAGCGTGGCGATCGAGTGGTTGTACATCTCGTGGCCCGACGGCCCGCCAAACCGCCCCGACGGATGCTGAATCGCGAGGAGGTGGTTGATCGCGCGGCCCACCACGTCGCCGTATTCGCTGCGGTCGCCCGGGCAGTTGCCGCCGCTGAGAAACGCGAGCAACGCAAGGCCGGTGATGCCGGGGTCGATACCCGCGATAGTGCCCGCGCCGCTGCAGAGCGATCCTCGATCACACATCGACCTGAACCCGCCGCAGCTCCAGCCGCCGTCGGTTTTCTGGTGCCGCCTCAGCCATTCGAGCGCCGCCTTCACGCCCTCCTCGGAATCTTCCGTTCCGCCGTAACGCTTCACGGCGCCCACGCGGCTCTCGGCGTTTGCACGGTCTCGCAGGCCGCCCAGCCCCGCCGAAGTCTTCACCGGCCCCAGGCCAAGCGTTCTCATTGGAACGATCGATGGCACGTCGACGGATACCGCACCCCGGCCGGGATCGGTGGTTTCCTTTGGCGGGGCTTGCTGCTCCACGTGCGGCTGCGGCCGGGGCTCAACCTCTATCGGGCGCTTGCGCTCCTGCCGCTGAAGCTCCATCAGCAGTTGCTCTTGCAGGCTAGGGCCTTTCTCCGGCCGCCCGCGAATGTCCACCAGCACGTTTGCCTGCTGAGCGCAAGGCTGCGATATCACCACCCATTGGGAAAAGATGAGGAATGCGATGAGGTGCAACAGCCCCGAACCCAGCAGCACGGCCGCCCAGCCCGACGCCCTGAGCCCGATGAGCTGTTCGATGCCGGGCATCGGCTCTGGTTGCGATGCCGGCTCGGGGCGCTGCGCGGCGTGGCTGGCGGCCGCGGGGCCGCTGTTCCTGGCTGTCAGTTTTGCAGGTGTGTCGTCCATCGGTCTTCGAGTTCCTGCAGAGATTGCGTGCCGTAAACTTTCCGGAACGCCGCATCGGGCGGCAGCTCGCCAAGCGCCTCGATGAGGCGCCTGATCTTCTTCATGCCGCCGTCCTGGATGAGCATGTCGACGAAGCCGTAGGCCGATGCGTAGAACAGGTTGTTCGATGCCTTGTCGGCAGCCCCTCCAAAGCTCAGCAGTTCCTTCACAGAGAGGCTGCCGCCGTCCCTCATTGCCAGCCAGTATGCTCCGGCGGCCGATTCCTGGCGCGTGGCCAGCCCCTCATCGAGCCAGAGGGGCAGCCGGCCGAATGCTCGCCTGGCGATCACGTGTGCAAATTCGTGTGCAAGCACGTTGTCAAGTATAGCAGGCGAGGCGTGATAAGTCCACACGCAATCGCCCTTGGCAAAGCCATCGCCAAACCTGTTTCCGGTGGCGGCCAAAAACTCGTCGCGGCTGGGCAGCACGATCAGCCTGCACGGGCCGGTGTCTTTGCAGCCAAGGTCTTGCGCCACCCTGGCGTAAATGTCCGGGGCCTGCGCGACTATTGCACGGCCGGTATCGTCGTGGCAAACCGTGATCTCAAGCGGCCCTGCGGAAACCGTGCGAGCGGGGCCAGCCGGCGGCGCTGCGGCGGCATCGGGCGCGGGATGCCCACCGACCACGAGGTTTGCCCGGATGAACTTGCGCAACTCCTCCAGTTTCTCGATGCCGCCATCGAACGCTGCCTTGCCCTCGACTATGCGGGCATACTCGGCAAACGCCTCGTCGAGCCGGCCAAGTTTCCTCAGGCTCTCGCCCAGCACAAAACGCGAGTAGTCGTCGTCGGGCTGATTCTTGAGCCTCACGAGCATGGCCTTGGCTTCGGCGGCGGCCTTGCGTTCTGCGGTTTCGGCGCGTGCCAGCAGCCCGGCCAGCGGCGGGGCGTCGGCCTGCAAGAGCATTGCCCGGCGGCAAAGCTCGGCCGCCTTCGCGGGCTGGTCGTCGGCTATGTATTCGTCGGCAGCTTTCGCGGCCGATTGAATATACTTGGCGACCACCTCTCTGGATGATATTCCGGCTCGGAACGCGCTGTCCAGAATATCCACAGCCACGCGCGCATCGCGGCCGCTGATGCGCCTCAGATACCAGCCGGTGTCGTTTTCCGTGCGGATTTCCTTCACGTCGGCGACCGGGAGGCTGATCTCGCCGGGCAGAAGGCCCAGGCGGATGCTCGCCTCGGTGCGCGAGAGCACCTCGCCGCGAAGCTCCCTGCCCGAATGCAGCACCACCACGTCGACAGCGGCGGCATGCTCGGCGCACAGCGCCAGCGCAATCAGCACGGCCGGCAGGAATGGAATTGTTCGCGTTCGGTTCATTGTTTCAGGCATGCTCCGGGTTCAAACAGCACCGCTCCTCCCCGGCGTTCGGGAAGGAGCGGGCATATCCGTCGCTTGAAGCTCGCGGCTCTGGGCTATTCATCCCACGTGCCGGGAGCGATGGTCTTCTTGATCAGCTCAACGAGTGCCTCGGGCGAGAACGTGGTATCGTCCGCCCCGGCGTCGTCAGCCATGGCGCCCCAGCCGCCCGCGTCGCCGCCGCCGCCGGCGCTATCAACGGTGCCGATACGCTCGCGCAGAGCGGTGAGGTCGCCCTTGAAGTCGCGGATCACGAGGGTCACATCGGTCACGTCATACAGCTTGAGCACGGCATCGCCGCCGATCATCTCGCTGGTGCTGATGTAGATCGCGTTGCTGCGAAGGGTGTAGTCAAGGCCCACCTGCGTCATTATCCAATCGAGCGCCTGGCTCAGTTTCATGTCGTTCATCTTCAGCGTGAGCTGCGGCGGCTCGCCCGGGATCGCCTTGCTGTCCAGCACGATCGTCGCGTTCGTCAGCGTCTGCAGGAAGGTGATCACGTCGGGCAGCGAAGTGTCGATGAAATCGAACGACACCTTCTGCTCCAGCTTGTTCCTCAGTTCCTGCGTCGCCTCGCTGTCTTCCTGTTCGGGCTCGGTGCCGATGGCTTCCACTTTCCTGTTCATGACCTCTTCCCAGTTGTTGGGATAGATCAGCACAGGCGTGTAGGGCACGCGGGCTTCCTGCACCTCGGCCCATGTTAGCAGGGTTTCCTGGCCGGTGGATTTCGCGGTGGTGCGGACCATGTTGGCCAGGCCGGCGTCAAAGGCCACGTCTGCCAGCTTCTTCGCCTCGATGTTCATCGGGTCCAGCTCGATGATATCCAGCGCGAGCTTGCGGGCTTCATCGTAGCGGCCCTGGTTCAGGAAATCGCGGCCCCTGTTCAGCAGCCTGCCGATCCTCTGCTCGTAGCGCTCCTTGCGCTCGATCTCATTGAGGCGGGCCACGGCCACGGCCTTATCGCGCTCGGCCTGCTCTTGCAGTATTTTGCGGTTGGCCTTCTCGGCGGCGGCCTTCTTGATGTACTCCTCGGTCTGGCTCGCCCAAGGCTCCACGTTTGTGTAAGGGGCGATATACTTGGCCAGCTCGCGCACGCGCTCCAGCGTATGCACGGCCTGGTCAAACTCGCCGGCCTCAACGAGCCGCCGGCCCTTGTCGAAGTTCACTTTCACTTCCTGCAGCGCGATCTGGCGGTCCAGCGACACGCGAACGCCCTCTTCGTCGATCATCGGTCGCTGCCGCAGGCCCAAAACGGCCTCGGCCTTGCGCAGGTATTCCTTGGCTTCCTGGTTCTTCGCGTTCAGCTTGATCGCCTTCGCCAGGTCTTCGCGGGCCGCTTCATAATCCATCTCTTTGAAGCGCTCGATGCCCGATCTCGTGTAGTGCTCGGCAAAGAACCTGTCGCGATCCTGCCGCGCGGTCTCTTCTTTAATGTACTGGTCGATCATTGCCTCGGCTTCCGAAACCTTCGGCGCCGGATCCTCGGCTTCCACCTCCACCTTGGGTTCGACCTTAGGCTCGGCTTTCACCTCCACCTTCGGCTCCACCTTCGGCACGTCTCCGCCGAAGTCGATGGTCTTCTCGCCGGCACCCGCCGTGAGGGTGCACAGGGCGATGGCAAGCAGTGCCAGCCATGCGATCTTTCCCGCTCTGCTCAACTTATACATCACACACACACTCCTTTCCTTGGGGAAAAGGCAACACTACCCTTTTGAATGCATCATCACGGTCAGCCCGGATGTTCTATGTCCCGTCGCCGTCCAAAAACACCTGCACGGCCTTCTCAACGTCGGCGGCATCGGCGCTGCAATCGCGGCAGGGGCCGCACGGCCGCTGGTTCACCACCGCAAACACAGCCTTGGGGAAGGTGGCCAGTATTCCTTCGCGCAATTCTTTTTCGCAGGCCACCGCCACCACCGCCTTCACCGTTTCCTTCCTGACCTCCAGCAACGCCACCTTGCCACCCGTCGCCATAAAAGCCTTGATGCCGTAGCGCTCGGCCAGGTCCAGCAGATCCTTTACCCTGCAGCCTCCGCATCGCTTGCAGTTCCACACCTCGTGCGCGAGGTTCTGCTTGCATTTCGAGCTCTGCAGGCAAGATGAAAAGAGCAGCAGGAGACCGTCCGGTTTCACCTTTTTCTTCCGTCGTCTCACCAGCAGGTTGTTCAACGCTATGATGGCCGAATCAACCTTCTGCAAATCGGTCTCCAGTTTTCAACCTGTACCCGCGGATAAACTCCGCGGCGGTCATCATCTGTTTGCCCGCCGGTTGCAGCCGGAACACCAGCACGCTGCCTTCTGCGGCCTTTACGGCGAAGTATTCGCGTTCCACCGCGACTACTTCGCCGGGCAGGCCTTCGTGCGGGCCGTTTGCCGCCGCCTTGCCAAACGTAACTCTCAGCGGCGTTTTCTCGCGGCACAGAAAGCCATAGGCTCCCGGCCACGGCATCATCGCTCGCACGTGCCTCGCTATGCGGTCGGCCCGATCAGTCCATTTGATCTGGCCGTCCTTCTTGTCCAGCATCGGGGCACAGGTTGCTTCCCGCTCGTCCTGCACCACGAAGCTCGCCCTGCCGGCCTCAAGATCAGCCATCGCTTCAACGAGCAATCCGGCGCCCAAATGCGCCAGCCGTTCAGTCAGCTCACCGGCCGTCTCGTCCGCCCCGATCGGCGTTGAACACTGCCGGATGATATCGCCCGCGTCCACCTTGCGTACCATCTTCTGGATGGTCACGCCCGTCACCTCATCGCCATTGAGGATGGCCGCCGGAATCGGCGCCGCCCCCCGATACTTCGGCAGCAGCGACGCGTGAACGTTTATGCAGGCAATTCGCGCGGCCTCGATCACTTTTCGGCCAAGAATCTGCCCGAACGCCGCCACCGCGATCACGTCCGGCCTCAACTTATGCAGGATGCTCCATGTATCATCGGTATTCACCGACTCCGTTTGAAGCACCGGCACGTTCAAAGCCTGGGCTGCAAGCTTCACCGGCGGCGGCTGAGGCCGCCCATCGCGCCCCTTCGGGCGATCCGGCTGCGTTATCACCAGTGGCACATCGTGCCCGGCACCCACAATCGCCTTCAGCGAAGGAACCGCAAACTCCGGTGTGCCCAGGAAAATCACCTTCATTGGCCTTGCCTGCTCGTCCTCTTTGGCTGTCGAATTATATCGCTTCGGTCTGCTTTGTCAAGAGGAAACATTACAATTTCTTGCAAGAAATTCCGCCTTCACGCCGATACACAGAATAGGCTTTCACCCTGAACAACTTTTGCTTTTCGCCCGCATTCCGATCCGCCGGAAACTCTTGGCTTGGGCCTTGGACTGCTGAGAACATGGAACTGACACGCGAACAGGTGCGCGAGCTCGACCGCCGCGCCATCGAAGATTTCGGCATACCGGGCATCATTCTGATGGAAAACGCCGGACGAGCCGCCGCCGAACAATTACTGGCGCTCCAACCCAAATGCGTGGCCATCTTCTGCGGCAAAGGCAACAACGGCGGCGACGGCTACGTTATCGCCAGGCACCTGTTCAACAACGCCATAACGCCGCACGTGCTCGTTTTCGCCCGCCTCGATGAAATCTCGGGCGACTCCGCCGTCAATCTCGCAATCATTCGCAAAATGCAGCTTTGCATCTCCGAAATAACCTCGCCCGGCCAGCTTGCCGCCGCACAGCAGGCCGCCCTCGACGCCGACGTAATCGTCGATGCCCTCCTCGGCACAGGCATCTCCGGCGAGGTGCGCGGCCTCATTCGCTCCGGCATCGAAATCATCAACCGCGCAGGCCGATACGTGCTGGCGGTAGACATCCCCTCGGGCCTCGACGCAAACAGCGGCGACGTGCTCGGCGTGTGCGTTCGGGCCGACGCCACGGTCACATTTGTCGCCCACAAAACCGGCTTCGCACGCGGCCGCGGCCCCGAATTCACCGGCCGCGTAGCCGTCGCCGAAATCAGCATCCCGCGCCAACTGCTTCACCCGCATCAGTAGCTCATCTCCGGCTTCTTCGCCTTCGATCCGATATGGTAAAACGCCAAACCGCCTATGATACACAGGAATATCGTGCGCAATACCACCACTACCACCAGGAATTCCCTCGCCTCGTGCCCCGGGCCGCGCAGGTGAAACAGCCACACCGGCATCTCCAGAAAATTGATGATCGATAGTGCAACCGCAAAAAACACGTTTATCCTGGGCCATAGCGACAGCAGCGCCAGCGGCAGCAGATATATTATGAATTGCGGACTCCACCCCGAGCTGTACACGAAACCCGTGCAGACCGTGATGCACGCAAAACCCGCGTAGTTCAGCGGCGTCGGCTCCGGCGGCGCAAAAAGGAACATCAATAAATACAGCGCCCCGATCACGATGAACAGCGGAACGCGCAGGTTATCGGTCGATTCCGCCACACGGAAGTCCGGGTTGAATCGCGAGGCAATGCGCAGCCGGAACGGCTCGCGGAAACGCTGGGGCAGGTCTTCGAGCAGCTTCTCGTCCTGGATAGCCATCCTGTAGGGGCTTTCGAGGCTCGCGCAATACGAGTCGCTCTTATGCAGCGATTCGTCCGGGCCCACGTGGCCCACGCCGTAGCGCCCCGCCCAGACCGCGCGAAGCGTCTCCCAGCCCGGCCGCTCCAACGTCACGCGAAACGGCATCACCAGCAGGTCGCGCTTCACGAAGAAAAATGTCGAACCCAGCACACCCATCGTCAGCAGCATCGCACCGAAATAATTGATCAGCCGGCTCCAATCCTTCTTCAGCGGATCGCCCGGCTCCGGCTTCCTCACCAGGTATTTCACCGCCACCGGAATAAGCATGAACGGGATGAACTTTGTCATAATGCCAAAGCCCACCGCGCCGCCGGCAAGCGCCGGCTTGCCCTGGATCATCGCCCAAAGCGAAAGCAGCATTGCACACAGCACGATCGAATCAAAATAACCGGCCGCCAAAACCAGCGGGAAAAACAGCAGCGAATAGCCCACCGTGCAGCGCATCGCAAACCGGTGGCCGTCCACCTTTTTCGCAATCAGGTAAATGAAGAGAAGATTCGCGAGGTCAACAACTGCCAGAAACATCGAAACGGACGCCGAAAACGCGAGCGGCCCGCCGCCCCCCGTGCCGAATATCCCCACGTTCACGTGGTAAACCGCAAGGGCAACCCACGGAAACACCGGCGGATACTCCAGCCAGTAATCGATGAACGGCAGCGCCGGCTGAAGGTTGTGATTCGAGATGAACCCCGGATCCGACAGCAGCATGAACGGATACAGATAGTGTGCGAATTCCGAGTATTGCGGCACGAACCAGAGCGGCACCATCATGCGGAAGACGAGGAACAGCAGCGCAACGCCGAGAATCTCCTTCTTCTCCAGCCTCGTCTGCTCCGGAATTGTCAGCGGCAGTTCGGTCGGCATTTCTGCACCTCTCGGGCTGCGGCTACTCGATCTTCTTCATCACCACGTCGTCAAAATAAACCACACCCTCGGGCCAATACGCGTAAAGCTCCACCCTAGTCTGCTTTGGATCGTGGGCATCATTGCGGTGCGGCATGAAATCCCTCGTGAAAGTGCGCCACTGCCTGTCGGCCCCGTGGCAATTCAACGGCGCACGCCGCGTCTCCCGCCACTGCCCCTCCTTCTCGTCGCCCACCGGCTCGAAATACGCGTAATGCTTCAGAAAAATCTTCACCGTCGGCCCTTCGCTGCGCACACGCACGCTGAACCTGTAGCGCCGGCCGTGCGTGATGTCGATCGGCTCGCTGTAATACGCCACGCCGTAGCTGCCCGCGATATCGGCATTCATCGCAAACTTCATGCACTTGCCGCGGCCGTCCGGACCCGGCGCTTCCACCCAATGAGCCATATTATGATGGTAATCTCTGCCCCACGCATCCCAACCCGCCGGGTGATCGCCATCCGCCAGCTCGAAACCCGGATTCTTCACAAGGTTCGGCCCCTCCGCCCACGCCTTGTCCCAGTCAGGGTTGTAATCATCCTTTGGCCTCTCCTCGCCCGCCAGCAGCCGCAGCACCTCGATCACCACCGCGCTCGTAACGTGGCGGTTTTCGGCGCCGAAAGTATCATCCATCAGCACTTCCGGCGCGTCCTTCACGGCCGCCACCTTCACGCTGATAAGCAGCTTCTCGCCCTGCATGCGCACCGCGCCCCACATCGCCAGGTCGCACTTGAACCGCTCGTGCGCAAAATCGACCACCTCCTTCAACTGGCCGCCATACTTCGGCTCAAACTCGCCATCCTCCACCGCCGCCGTCACATCCATCTCGTCAACTATCGTATAAAGCCCCTTGCGCACGATCCTTGCGCGGAAATTAGCCGCCACCCACTTGCCCAGCGCATTCGCGTCGCCCTGCGACTCAAAATCGAAAACCGCGATCACCAGCTTCGGACCCGCGCCTTCCGGCGCGGCCGCGTCGAACGGCGCGGCCTCCGGCTTTTCCGGAGCCTCCGGGTTCTCCGGAGCCTCGCCCGCCAACACCGAAAGCACGCAAAACAGGCACCCCATCGCCGCGAATGCTGTCTTCATCTCATCTTCCCCGCAAAGCCATTGTGCAGGCACACCCGACCACAACAAGTGTACCACGACGCACTCCCAATTGCAAGATTAACCCCGAACTCGCACTACCCCCTTCACCTTCTTCAGCTTTTGCACTTGAATTATCCGCGTCATGCGCTAAAATATAAACAATGGTTCAGCACACGGCACACTGGCCGCCGGCTGATCGCATGGTGAGCGTAGCTCAGTTGGCAGAGCACCAGACTGTGGCTCTGGCGGTCGTGGGTTCGAATCCCATCGCTCACCCCACTCCCCCCGAAAAACGCCGCCCCGCGCCACCTCCGCCGGTTCCCGCATTTTTCCCTTGACCCCGCGCCCCTCCCTGCCTTAGAATCAGAAACAATGCAAACACCAGCAAAAACAAAAAGCCTCATCGTCACCGGCGGCTGCGGTTTCATAGGCTCGCACTTCATCCGCCATATGCTCGCACACACAAAGGTCGAAAAAATCGTCAACCTCGACCTCCTCACCTACGCCGCAAACGCACAAAACCTCGCCGATGTCCGCCACGACCCCCGCTACACATTCGTTCACGGCGACATCTGCGATTTCGATCTCGCCATCCACCTCATGACCGGCGCCGACGCCATCGTAAACTTCGCCGCCGAAAGCCACGTCGACCGCAGCATCCACGATTGCGCCGAATTCGTGCGCACAAACATCACCGGCGTGCAAAACCTCCTAGACGCCGCACGCAAAACCAGCCTCAAACGCTTCGTCCAAATCTCCACCGACGAAGTCTACGGCTCCCTCGGCCCCCAAGGCTCATTCACCGAGCAAACCCCCCTCGCACCAAACAGCCCATACTCCGCATCCAAAGCATCCGCCGACCTCCTCATCCGCGCCTACTGCCAAACCTACGGCCTGCCCGCCATCATCACGCGCGGCGCAAACAACTACGGCCCCTGCCAGCACCCCGAAAAACTCATCCCGCTCTTCATCAACAACCTCCTCGCCGGCCGCAAAGCAACACTCTACGGCGACGGCCTGAACGTGCGGGACTGGATTTTCGTGCAAGACCATTGCTCGGCAATCGCCAACGTGCTCGAAAAGGGACGCCCCGGCCAGATATACAACATCGGCGCAAACTGCGAACTCACAAACCTCCAGATCGCACAGCGCCTCATAACACTGCTCGGCAACGACCCATCGCACATCGAATTCGTCGACGACAGACCCGGCCACGACCGGCGCTACGCCATCGACTCGTCTAAAATCACAACCGAACTCGGCTGGCGTCCGCAGTACACCTTCGATACCGCCTTCCGCCAAACCGTCGATTGGTACCGCCAGCATCGCGACTGGTTGGAACGGTCATAGAGGATGTGTAGAAGATTTGCGGGCATTGGCGTATAAAAGGCACAACAGCCAAAGGTCAGGCACACGGAGAGGCCCATCGCCCGTGTGTAGGGAGTGGGCTGAGGTCCTAAGCGAATACCGCGTTCGAATGTTTGTCAGCATCGCGCGCCCACCAAACGTTTACGCACCCGCACCTTCCAAAGCCTCCTTTTTTGCTTGCGTTCGGGCTGCTTTGTGGTATAATAAGGTATTCACGGCATTGTCTATAATGTCCGTGCGCCCAACGAAAACCAAGCTGTTTTCCGATACTTCTAAACCGGGAGTGATTGTTATGAAAGAAGGAATCCATCCGGATTACAAGCCGACAGTGATCTCTTG
>DATLAR010000145.1:0-3704 GCA_035527355.1 Planctomycetota bacterium | reverse complement strand
CTATAATGCAGCAGGCAAGCTGCTCGTTGTGCATGCGTCGCTGCTTGGCATCAGGATCGATGGCGCGGAGAAGCTGTTCATGCTAGGTTCGGCCACGCTGGACATGACAATCAGCGTGGACAACTCGGGCGCGCTGCTCGGGGAACCGGAAGCGCCGCATCTGCTGGTGCAGGGCCGGCTTGACACTAACGGCGACGGCGAGGCCGATTACGAAGGCGAGCTGCTGACCGGCGTGATCGAGGATTTCGGTTTCCTCGAGGTCGGCCCAACCGACAAGTTTGATTTCCAGTTTGGCATCACGGGCGGCGCGATGGCCGGGCTGTTCGGCCCGCGCGCGGCCGTGTTGCTCACCGGCGAGAGTTCGACCTTCACCGGCTCGTTTGCGGCAAATTTCGCGAGCGAGGCGAAGGGGAACGTGGGAAAGATGATCGTGCCCGCGTCGGTGGGCGATTTCGTGTGGCTCGATGAAAATGCCGACGGCATACAGGACGAAGGCGAGATGGGCGTGGGCGGCGCGAACGTTGAGCTTTGCAGTAGCGACGGCGAGCCCCTCTCATCAGCTACCACCGATGCCGACGGCCGCTACTTGTTTACCGGCCTGGCGCCGGGCCAGTATTACGTGCAGTTCGCTCTGCCACGCGGCTATGTGTTCAGCCCGCAGTGCCAGGGTGGAGACACGGCGCTCGACAGCGACGCCGGTTTTACAACCGGCCGTACGGCGTGCTTCACGCTGGTGTCGGCCGAGGCCAATTTGGACATCGACGCGGGCCTGATCGCGGCCACCGGCTGCCCCAAGACGCCCGGCTACTGGAAAAACCACCGCAGCGCCTGGCCGGTGAGCTCGCTGCTGGTGGGGGCGGTTGTTTATGATGACGTTCAGATGATGTACCTGCTAGACAACAAGATGCCGGACGGCAAGAAAGCCACAAGCGACGTATGCGCGCGGCTCGCCAAATTCGTCGTCGCCACCAAGCTCAGCCTGCTATCGGCCGCGCAGCCGCTGGACGTGCAGGCGGCGCTTGCCGCTGCCGATGCCTTTCTGGCAGAGCAACCGCCCGGCAGCAAGCTGAAGGGCAACGATGCCAAGACGGCTGATTTGCTGAAGGATAAACTCGACAACTACCTGAACTTCTGCAACTAGCCGGAAGAAGGCAGGAATCAGGCTCCGAAGGGGTCTGCGCAAAACCGCCCGGGGCGCTCAAACGCCTCGGGCGGTGGTTTTTGTACCGTTCTATGGTGCAAGGTGCAAGAGCATTACGCCAGCTCCTCGAAGTCATAAACCAGCGGCTGGGCTGAAGGCCTGATCGAAATCCGCCGGACGTCGTTTCCAACGGCGACGGTGAGCAGGCTGGCGTCGAAGGTGCATTCGGAAAGCGGCCGGGTGCCGGCCTCGCGCGGGCTGAGCACTACCAGGTAGTCGGCGTCGGGGCCGTTGGCAAATTCCATCGAATGCGTGTCGACCACTTGCTTGGTGGCAAATGCGGGCTTGGCCGGCAGCACCACGTTTGCGTCGAGGTCGATGCCGTGGTTGCCGGTGAAGATGGCGTGCGAGCCATCGAACTGCACGCCGGCGGCGTAGCAGTGGAGGCGATAGTCGGACGCGTACGGTGCGCCCGGTCCGGCGGTGCGTACGGCGTCGTATATTACGAACAGATCGGGCTTGATGAAAACGATGTGGCGGAAATGGCGGATGTCTACCGGCATGGTGTGTGCGTCGCCATGGCCGCGCACTTTGTGGCCGGGCAGCGAGAGCTGCTCCTGGCGGCAATCGAGCACGGCGTATTCGATGCGGCCGCGCGACTCGAACTTCAGCAGGTCTTGGCGGCACGGCCACGCGTAATAGTACGGCTTGTTGTCGAATACGATCGTATTGTGGCCGTCGGGGTTGTGCTTCACGAGCTTGTTGGCGGCGTTGTTGCCGCGAGCGGCCTCGCTGATGAGCGGGGCGTTTTTGTAATACATGAAGAAGCTGCCGGCGTCAACGTGGCCGTGCGGCCACAAGGGAGAGGCCCGGCCGATGAGGTAAGTTTCGCGGCCGTCTTCGTGAGTATGGTGGAAAATGGCGCCGGCGCCTTTGCAGCCGCGGCTCATCCGCACAGGCTCCTTGGCCGGCAGATCGAAATCGCAGTAGAGCGCGATCATCTCGCGGTCGCGGTCGCGATCCTTCCAGATGCCGGCGGACATCGGCGGCTCGTCGATTTCGTGATAGGCCCACATGAGGCGGGCGGAGAGCTCGGGATCGCTCTTTGCGTATGCGTATGCGGCCTTTGCGGCGAGGTAGCCGAACGGGCCGGTGCCGCCCTCGCCGTAGCTGCCGAAGCAGGGAGGGATGCGCCGGCCTTCGTATGCGGGGCTGCGCGGGCTGAGGCTTTCCACCACGAAGGCGATCATCGCGCGGAAGCGCTCGTTGGCAAAGAGGTCTACGCCGATGCTGCGCATAGGGTGGGCGAAGTTCAGCAGCAGGTGCAGCGACCAGTAATAGTAGTTCCAGCCTTCGCACCACGCGCCGCAATCGGCCACCAGCTTCTCCATAGATGTTTCAAACAGCTCAAGCGACATTTGCCGCCAATCGCCGGCTTTCGGATGGTCGCGCAGCATAAGGCCGATCACACCCACGCCGATCCAGCGGTCGATGCTCATGTTTTCGGCGCGCATTCCTTTGTAGAGCGTCATGATATCGTCGGGGTGGCCGGCGGGCAGCATCGAGCGCCGCCCGAAGTCGTAGTCCTCGCGGTCGGTGAAGTAAGCCAGGAAGGCCATCATTGCGCGGGCGCGGCGGTCTTCTTCGGGCGTGAGTGCGCCGCGCATCATGAGCACCTCGTAATCAAGCGGCATGTGCACGATTGGCCGCATCATGACGGGATTGCAGTTGGATGGGTTTGGCCCGTAAACGACCGCTCTTTTGCACATGGACCTCAGCGTATCGAAGAAGGATTTCTTGCGCGCGGCCACAACGGCCGGATCGCCGTTGAAGAGTGCGCTGGCAGTTGCGAGGTTGCCGCAGATTTCCGGTTTGGCGCGCACCATGGCCGCGGCCGCCTCGAGCCTCTCGGGCGAGGCGTGCACGGCCGGCCAGTTTCGGGGCGGCTCGTCCCAATCCAGCACCATCTCTTTCACGTCGTCGAGCCGGATAAATGACCATCGGCAGCGGAGCTTGTATGCGCCGATGCCGTCGGTGGGGCGGAAATCGCTTTCGCGCGTTTGCGCAAGCGGAATGGCAAAGACGCCAAACTGGCGGCGCCCGGGCGACAGCGAGAAGGAGTAAGCGGCGTCGGGCTCGGTGGAGACGTCGAGCGAGATGATATTGCCAACGACACTCGTCCACGCGTTGCCGTCAACGGGAAAGACGCCGATGGCATCGCTTGCGTCGCCGGCGTCGGCGCGGTAGAGGAACGACAGTTCCTTGAAGTCCTGGTAGAGGTCCCAGTGGTTGGAGTAGATATGGCGGCAGATGTGCTCGTTGGCCTTGTAGCCGATGGGCCAGACGCCATCGGTGCCGAAGCGCCAATGGGCGGTGTCGGGCGCGAAATTCTCATGGAGGCTCAGCTTCCAGACGCCGCCGTCGCGCACGGATTTGGTCTCGGTGGCGATGGCGACGGGCGCTCCGGCATAGACGCGCCATGCGATCCTGTAATACGTGCCGTCGCCGAATTCATAATCGACCTGGGCCTCGGCGAAGACGGGCCCGGCGGCCGTGAGCCTGG
>DATLAR010000144.1:0-3471 GCA_035527355.1 Planctomycetota bacterium | reverse complement strand
ACCGCCACCAGGCCGCCGGCCTCGAAGCCGGGCTGCTTCCAGATCACTGCGCCGGTCTTGGCATCCACGCAAACGAGGTCGCCTGTTGACTCGCTTTGCCCGCTCGTGCCGTAGAGGTAGCCTTTGTCGTACACGGGCGTGTTCATGTGGGGCATCATGTTCTTGTTTTCCCACAGCACCTTGCCATCCGCAGCGACCATGACGCACGGCGTGCCGTAGCCGGCGGAGGCAAAGACGTGGCCATCCGCGATGACGGGCGATGGAATGTGAGTGGTTTTGACCTTGCTCTCGGCCTCCCATTGCGTTTTGCCGTCTTTCGGGTTGAGGTTCATCAGTGCCTGGTCGCCGAAGACGAGCAGGGATCTCCTGCCGTTCAGCGTGGCGAGCGTGGGGGTGGAGCAGTCGGCAAAGTCGACTCTGCCGCCTCTCCACACAAGCTCGCCTTTATCCTTGGTGAAGGCGGCCACGCAGCCGTCGGGGCCGCCCGGGCACACGATTACGTTGTTGCCGTCGATCACCGGCGAGCTGTTGTACAGCCAGGGGCTGGGCTTGCCTTTGAACTCGGCAACGAGGTCATGCTTCCAGATAATGCTGCCCTTTTCGGCGTCGAAGCAGCTCAATTGCCCGTCGCGGCTCATCACGTAAAGCTTGTTGCCGTCAAACGTGGGCGTAGAGTTGCTATGGCCCGACGAATGGTAGTTGCTGCTGGGAAACTTATCCGATTGCCAGAGCTCCTTGCCCGTCTTCACGTCGAGGCATCGCACGTAGTCGCAGTTGTTGCCGTGGTCGTTGATGAACAACTTGTCGCCCACGATGCACGGCCCGGCGAAGCCGCCGTCGGCCATTGGCACGCGCCACACCTCCTTGGGCGGCTTGGCCTTCCAGTCCTTGTTTATGCCCGTATCGGGCGAGCTGCAATCGCCGTTCGGCCCGCCGAAATGCGGCCAATCGCCGGGCTTCGCGGGAATGCTTGCCTTGCCGGCGCTGTTCGCGACGGCAGCCGCGGCGTTCTGCTCCTGATCCGCTGCTTTGGCTTCCCCGGACGGGCGCTTCGCGTGATCACTTGGACTATCCGCCGCTTTCTCCGCTGTCGCGCAGCCCGACAACAACACTATGGCCGCCACGGCGGCCAAGTCTCTCATCTTGATCATGTGCACTCCTTGATGACCGCAAACATGCCGTTCATTCCGCCTTGATCATTCATCATTCCACCCGTGCCGTTCCCCACAGGCTGGGGCTTGCCATGATCTCGCCGGGCACGTCGGACGTGAGGCCGGTTGCCTTGTTTGCCCAGTAAACGCGTGCGGCGCGGTTGTCGCCTTTTGCGTCGGAATAGATGACGCCGATGTCGAGCTTGTACGACTTACCGGCCTGCGGGGACAAGCCCAGCGTCGACAGCGGCACCGCCGCCTCCACGAAATAGCCCGCGCCGCCGCGTGTTACCACGATCTTCGCATCCTTGAGCACCTCCACGCTCTCCACCTCGCACGAGCGCCACGAACAGAGGAACGTGGCAGGGTTCTTCTTGCCGGCCGTCTTCCAGCGATAGAGAACCGCCACCGGCTCGCCGTCATAAACGGAGATGAGCAGGCGGATGTCGCCCACAAGCGGCTCGGTGCGTTTCGGATCGGCGTTCGGGTTTGTGCCGAGTTGCAGGTCCACCGAGTCGCCGGTGATGAAAAGCTGGTTCACGTCTTTGCCGCCGTTGACCATCGGGTTGCTGTCGCCCTGCACGTCGTACGCGAGGTAGAGGTTCCGGGCGTCTACCGAGAGTGCGGCGCGTGCCCTGTATGGGCCGGCGGCCCATTCGACAAAACTTTCCTTGGCGTACTCGTCCAGCTTGCCGTCGATGGCCGGCGCCGCGGCCGCCCTGGCGATGGTCAGCGTGTTTCGTGCGGCGTCTTGCGCTGCGCGCTTCTGCAGGAGAATTTCAGCCGCGCGGAGTTCCTTTGCGGCCACGCTGATGCTGCTGCCCTTGATTGCTTTGAGGCTTTTGAAGCCGTTGAGCTTGATGAGGTTGTATGCGTTGAACCCCGCGATGAGGTAGTATTCTTCGGTCTTGTTTGATTTGAAGAAATGCCCGCCGAACCATTCGCTGCCCATCGTCACGCCGCCCAGCGGTGTTCCCCGGCGCGGCTCGTTCGGCCAGGGATCGGCGCCCAGGCGGCTGTCGGAAAAAACACTGGCCACCAGCAGGCCATCGGTGGTCATGAGGTAAAGGCGGCCAACCGGCGTGGCCGTGCTGAAGTAGATGGTCGCCGAGGTCGAGTTGCCTACGACATCGGCTGCGTCTTTCGCCCACGCGTAGAGGGTCACGTTACCGTCAGCGGCCAGCGTGGCGGTGGCAGGCGCGGCCCCCCAGCCTTCGGCTTCGGGATCAGGCGCATCGTCCGTGGTGGTGATCAGGAATGCGGCCGCTTCCGGACCGCTCGGGTCCACGGTGATTGTCACGTCCACGATGGCGCTGTTGGTGAACAGCGTGCTGCCGGTGGACTGGTCGGCGAGGGTGAACTGGGAGATAGCGGGCGTTTCCGGCACAAGCGTGCCGTACACCCACAGTTCCTTTGCACCGATGAAGGTGATGTGGGACGACAGGCCGTTGAGGATCACGTACCTGCCGGCCGTCGGCGGGATGACGACATCCTGCTGCGCGTCCGAGTCGGGGAATTCACCCGACACAACCGGAGCACCCCAATCCTCTTTCGCCGTAGAAGAGCTATCTGTCACGTAGACCTCGTATCCCTTGGTGCGGGAGCCGCGGTCGTTGGGCAGAACGCTCAAGAGGTCCACCACATAGCGCTCGCCCAGGTCGATCCGTGCACAGCCCGTTGGGGATACCACGCCCGCATACCAGGCTTCCCAAGCGGTGTTCAAGTTCTTGTCGATTGCAAGGCTCGGGAATGCGCTGTAGATATTGTCACCCGTAGCCGTCATCGGCGGTGCCTTCGGAATCTCCGGGGTGGTCCAGTAGACCACCGCTGTGATCTTGCCTACCACGGTGCCGACGTTGTCTTTTGCCCAGCCGTAAAGTGTGAGCGGGCCTTTAGGCGTGCCGGGAGGTACGACGAACTCGGTCACTTCGGTGCTCCAACCCGGCCCGTCGACGAGCGGCGGAACACTGCTGGTGGTTACCCGGTAGCCCTCGATTGTGGCGCCGTCGCCGGCGTTTGCAGCCATGCTTACAGCAAACGGGCCCACTCCGATGTGTGGCGTCGCAGCGAACTGTGTCATCTCCGTGAGCGCAGCCGCCGGATAGCCAAATGCTGCCAGCTCGGCGCCGCCCCACTGGTAATAGCAGTCTGCACCGTAGAGGATCACGTACCGCCCGATGGTGGGTGTGAGGGAAACGAGCTGCGGGTTCCCGCTTCCGGCAAAGGTGCCCTGCACCACTGGTTCGCCCCAGTCCGACTGCACAGTGGAATCCACATCGGTCACGTAGACCTTGTAGTTCTTGATGATCGTGGTGCTGTT
>DATLAR010000143.1:0-16795 GCA_035527355.1 Planctomycetota bacterium | reverse complement strand
TGGTATGATGCTCAGCGAGGCTGGAATATCAGGAAATGCTGCTGCTTTAGCATCATCCTTAAAGCAGATAACCACAGCAGCTTCCCATAGCCGAAATCTGGCGTGTGGAAAAAACCATACGGAATTGTGGTTACACAGGCGCTTTTGGATGTCGTCAGTGATGCCGATGTAGCGCTGATCGGGAAAGGGGATGCTTCTGAGGAGACAGACGTATTTCATTGTAGACGTAATACGTCGTGCGAGAGAACTGGCTTGCCAGCCATAGCTCCGCCTATCGAAGTGCAAAAAGCCCACCTTCGCTATCCACCTTCGCTGAAGCTTCGGCGGATGTAAGCTTCGGCGGGCAGCCTTGCCCCGCTCCCTTGGGAGAGCGGAGCGACGGCTGGTCGGGGTGGACAGACTCGAACTGTCGACTTCGTGGTCCCAAACCACGCGCGCTACCAAACTGCGCTACACCCCGGATATTATAAGTATAGCCAACCAGGGCGCATTTAGCAAGCGGAAACCTGGCCGCTTCCGGGCAATACATGGGGGCCGAAAGAAACACGGTGGCCGTGCCGGGGCCACCGTGGAGGAAAGGAGTATCTTCGTGGTATAACTACCGGAAAAGCACCGATCAGCCTTGTTGGACTATATCTGCAAAGTTCTTCTTATTCAACACATCCATCATTTCCCGCAGAGCGCCTTCCCAAACCGTGTCGAGTGGGCTTGGCATGGGAGGCAGATTGGGCTGTGACAGCCATGCATTAGGCCCGTTGACCGCGCGTATGACGTCGCCAATGCTTATCTGCGAAGGACCTCGTGCCAGCGTATAACCTCCTTTTGAACCCCGCGCACTGTACAAGATGCCCGCCGTGCCAAGCTGACGCATAATCTGAAGGAGGTACCCCCGTGGTATCTGGTTACTCTCCGAAATCTGTTGCAGTTGAAGCACTGCTTCTCCAGCACAGTATGCTTTTGCCAGCTCAAAAATAGCCATTAGGGCGTATCTATCCCGTGACGTCATATTATGGTGCGCCTTTCTTTCCTCCCGCCGTATGGTGAAGCCCGGATCGCACGACTTTTCCGATCGCAAGCAAAGCCCCCGTACCGTGACGCTCTTCATGATACCATTACGGGTCTCAAAAGTCAAGTAACGCTTCATGAATGAGTCTGAACAATCACGTGCAAGAAATGTGTGAATACAAACAAACTGTGCAAGAAACCAAAGTGAGGAATTGTCCTGACTTTGCATCTAAACTTACTGGGGATTGCGCCGAAGCTATGAATGCCAAGGAAAAACATTGAATTCTGGGCAGAACAGGGCCCACGACCTATTCCCCAGAAGTCCACAATGCGAGGCAATTGGTTCGTTATGAGGAGATCGATAATGGGAAACACACAATGGCCCACAGCTCCATCGCCAGGCCAGACGTCAGACGAAATGGGGAGCCTGCAGGCCGGGATAGGCAACCTGCCAGGCCTTTCAGCCACCATTCAGAGGGCCTGCAACTTGGCGGAGAACCCCAACGCTTCGGCCGCTGACTTGGCAGCTTTGATCGAGTACGATCCCGTGTTGGCGAGGAAGCTTCTTCGCCTGGCAAATTCCGCTTCTTACGGCGCGGCTCGCCGGATCTCGAGTGTAACGGAGGCGGTCGTAAAGCTCGGCTTCTCGACGGTCCGCTCCCTTGCGGTTGCGACGAGCGCAATGGATGCCTTCCACGGTGCCGATTCGGAATTCTTCACGTACAGGCAGCTCTGGCTGCACTCGGCGGCTTGTGCTGTGGTCGCACAGGGTATCGGAAGGCTCACCCGCCTCTCGTCGGTTGACGACGCATTCACTGCCGCTCTTCTTCACGATGTTGGCAAACTGGTCCTCTTTCAGTTTGCCCGCGGGCCTTTTGTAAGGTCGCTGTCCATCCAGAAAGCAGAACGGTGCCTGGACATCTCTACTGAGCGACTTATCATCGGCACATCGCACGCGGAGATCGGGAGAAAAATGTCGACACAATGGCATCTTCCCCCCAGGCTGTGCGAATCGATTGGAATGCACCATGGTGCCGGAGAGGTCGAACGTTCTCCCCTCGCGGCGCTATGTTGTGTCGCTGATTACATTTGCTCCAGTCATGGGCTGAGTTCCGTGATAGGCATCGGTACTGCCAAACGTCCAGACTGGGCGTTCGACGTTGCCCGGGTTCCACTGTTGGCGGTCGATGAATTCCACAGTTCCTTCGGCGATGTCAAGAAGGAGGCCCGAAGGATGATAGACACTTGAAGGATGATAGACACTTATTGAGGCCGCCGACCGGAAGGCCAACATATTGTGCGCGACAAATCCGGTTCATCCGTTAGAGACCCATAGGGTGGAGCGGCAATGCGGCCTCCTCCTCCGCGCCGCTCCACCCCGAAGTTATGACCAGGAGGCGACCCGTGAGGTGAAGACATGCTTACTGAAGCGTTTCAGGAGCGAGAAGATTGCAACAGAGAAGATACAGTTTGCCAACATCGTCCCAAGTGCCATTCGAGCTCGGCCTTTCAACCGCTACTCAACACCATTGGAACTGACGGGACACCAACGGCGGCCACAACATAAGGACATGAAGTCATGCATTTCCAGTTTCCACGCACCTGGTACGAGGCCGATCTGAGCGGGTTGGTCGATAGCCTTCCGGGCCTCACGGGCTTTCCGTCAGTCATCCAGAGGGCATCGCGGCTTGCGAAAGAGCCACAGACATCGGCGTCAGATCTTGCAGCCGTCATCGGGGATGATCCCTTGCTGGCGGCAGGAATCCTTCGCTTAGCTAACTCTCCGCCGAGCGGCCCTGCACACCGCGTTTCGAGTCTCAGAGAATGCGTCGTCGCCCTCGGATTCTCCGCCGTCCGTTCTCTTGGCATTGTCATTATAGCCACAAACATGCTTAGAGGCGCCGATTCGCTCCTGTTCCGCTACGGCGACTTCTGGATGCATTCCCTTTGCACTGCTCTCCTTGCTCAGCGTCTCAGTCGATCAATAGGAATATCCGCAGCCGACGATGCCTTTGCGGCTGGCTTCCTCCACGATATCGGCAAAGCCATCCTCCACCAGTTCGCCCGAGATCCCTTCACCCATGTTCTTTCTGTGCAGCAAGAGAGGGAGGCGTTGGACCCGGAAATCGAGAGCAGGTTTCTAAACACTACTCACATGCAGATCGGGTGCCTTCTGGCAGAGAAGTGGCACCTGCCCGCGTGCCTGTGCGATGCGATCGATCACCATCACGGCACCTCGGACCCGGGTGCGGAGCCGGCCTTTACGGCCATCTGCTCGATCTCGGATTACCTCTGTTCAATCCACGGTGCAGGATCGCTTCCCAGTGTGGGCTGCCCGCCCCGCCCCGAGTTACACTTCCCCAACCTCGCCTGCGACTCGAAAGCGGTGCGGGCGGTGGAAGCGAAATTCGAACATATCCGCAAAGAGGCACAGGCGTTCCTCGCTGCAATTCAGGGCGCCGTGCCTCCGGTAGTTCAGGTCGAGGGATCGCGCGTACATACACACTCGCCGCTCCCCTGGCACCGTCGCACGTGAGATGGAGTAGTAGCTGATGGGACAAACAGGAACACCGAGGTCCGGGCTGTTTGCACCGGACTTGAGCTATACCACACTCCAGATACAAGAGGAGCAAAGCGATGATAGAAACGTGTTGTGCGCCTGAAGATGGGCTGATGATGCTCTTGGTCGGCGCTGACCCTCAAACACTGATGGAAGCGTCCGGGCAGTTGGAGAGCGAAGCAAATATCATGGTGATCTCGGTTGACCCGGATGAAGCCCAACGCCTTCTGACCGAGATGCCGCAAGAGTTCAAGATCGTGGTATGCGACGGAGTCGGGAGCGCGACGGCTTCGAAATTAGTGCAGCAATATCGCGTGAACGAACCCCTGCTCCCCTTCATCGTCCTCGCAGAGCCTTGCGAGATGGATGAATACGTGAACGCCACGATGCAATACCCGGGGATCACGGTAGTGGCAAAGCCTTTTCACACCACACAAGTGCTTATCGCCGGGATGCATCAACAGGACATGAACTCAAGGGGGCGGATTGCTGAATTGGTTCGCGATGCCGATGAGCACGCGCAGCACTCGATGCGGGCCCGCCCGCAAGCGGGAAAGCAACCTCAGGACCTCCGGCACGCGCAAGACAAACTGCTACAGAGCGACAAGATGTCGTCGCTTGCCTTACTCGCCGCGGGTGCCGCAAAAGAGATAGACAGCCCCGTTGTGTCCATCTGCTCTAACATGAGCGCACTCAGCCAATACGTAGGTACCCTTGCCGACCTTCTGAAGCAGTGGTGCGAGACGGGTCATCCACTGGCAAGTGAGAAGGACGCGGCGGCAATCACGGCCTTTGTTCTGTGGGACATTGAGAAGCTCGTGTCTGAAACCATTAAAAGCTCCGAAAGGGTGAGGAAGATGCTATCGGATATCCGCAGTTCAAACCGGACGGACGACCCGAAGAAAGCTCGCGTTGGTGTCGATCACGATGTGAACGTGGCCGCGCCGCAGCAGCGGTAAGGAGCACTCATCATGGCCATCCTTTTCATCGTAGGCCTGTCTGCGCTGGTGCAGTTTACCGGAGCCGCAATTGTTTACGGTGTCATCAGGCCGGTTAGCAAGGCAATGGCATGTACCTTCACGGTTTGTGCCGTTTTCCTGATAGCATCCGGCCACGGTGTCACGCTGTCTCGAGTCGCAGCAATGGAGCCGTCACGCTTCCCGCACGCCCTTGTTGAGTCCATCGAGCTCGCGATGTCGATAGTTGTGGTCGCTGCGCTGGCCAAGATACGGCGTGCGGCTAAACACGCCAGCGAAGACAAGCAGCGTCTGGAGCGTCGAGTGGAGGAGAGAAGCACCAGGCTGGAAGAGGCAAACCAACAGTTGAGAGCAGAAATAGCCGTGCGCAAGCAGATCGAGGAGAATTTACAGCAAGCTCGGGTGGAAGCCGAGGCTGCTGACGAAGCAAAATCCAATTTCCTGGCGAAAATGTCCCATGAACTCCGAACGCCGCTCAATGCCATCATCGGATTCTCCCAGGTGCTGAAGGAGCGTTACTTCGGCGGTCTCACCGAGAAGCAAGCGGAATATGTCGAGGACATTATGGAGAGCGGAGATCATCTGTTGGCTTTGCTCAATGATGTCTTAGACCTTTCAAAGATCGAGGCAGGCAAAATGGAACTGCGTGTTGCACCCGTCGGTATAGCCCAGTTCGTTGAGAACTGCGTGATCCTCATCAGGGATAAGTGCGCGAAGCACGGCATTCACCTCGACGTGCAGGTCAAGGAAGATGTGGCGAGGGTGGAACTGATCGCTGATGAGCGCAGGCTCAAGCAAGTCATGCTCAACCTTCTCTCGAACGCCAGCAAGTTTACCCCGGATGGTGGAACGATCTGCGCGACGGCCGAGAAAGACAATGAGGAAGTTGTCATTACTGTCTCCGATACCGGGATCGGCGTTGCACAAGAGGATCAAGAGAGAATCTTCACGCCGTTTTCACAGATCTCGTCTTCGAGCGCGAACGAAACAACCGGGTGTGGGATCGGGCTTTCGATCTCCAAGGAGATCGTCAAGATGCACGGGGGACGCATTTGGGTCTCCAGCGAAGGGACGGGCAAAGGAAGTACGTTCAGTTTTGCCGTTCCAATCAAACCTTTCGTTGCAATAATGGACCGCTGGATTGCCGGACAGCCATCGCTGTTGAACGAGCTTATGAAAGTGTACAACTTATCAAGACAACATGGCAGCCACTTTGCCTTGTGCCGTTTTCGCTCCGATGATGACCGACCGGGCATTTCGGAGCAGGTCAAAGAATGCTTGACCTCGGAAAAGAGA
Source organism: Planctomycetota bacterium (assembly GCA_035527355.1). GTDB lineage: Bacteria > Planctomycetota > PUPC01 > JABMSA01 > JABMSA01 > DATLAR01. The sequence continues at coordinate 10,957 of DATLAR010000143.1, read as the reverse complement.
AACTACGACATCCAGGCTACAGATGCCGAGGGACAGGAGTGCCTTATACTGCGGCTGACCAATGACACTAAGGCACGCCAGGCATGTGAAAGACTGAGGAGAACCATAGAGGGCCGGCTTGGCATTGTAATTTTCTACAGTTTGGCCGTGTATCCCACCGATGGGGACACACCTCATGCACTTGTGAGGAAGATTACAGAAGGGGCATTAGAAGATGAAAAAGCTTATCCTGCTTGTCGAGGATGACTCCAAGAACAGAAAACTGTTCCGGGACGTGCTCCAAGCTTCTGGTTACGGGGTGATCGAGGCCGCCGACGGACGTACCGCCATTGAGCATGCGAGAACCCACCGGCCCGGGCTGATTCTGATGGACGTCCGGATGCCCGGAACAGACGGAGTCATGGCAGCGAAGGTGCTCAAGGCGGATCCGGACACCGCGCCGATTCCTATTGTCGCCATCACCGCAAACGCCATGAACGGTGACGAGGAGCGCATCGCGAAGGCTGGTTTCGACGCGTACATGACCAAGCCTGTAGACATTCGCAAATTCCTTGACCTCGTTGCCACGTATGCTGAGGGATGAATGATGAAACGACCAGCCAAGATTCTGATCGTGGATGACGAAGACAAGCATCGGCGGCTCATAGAAGCCCTGCTGGCACCCCTCGGGTACCAGACTCTTGTGGCAACCAGCGGCGAGGAAGCCATCCGGAAGTCGCGAACAGAATCGCCTGACTTGGTTCTGCTTGACATCAGGATACCGGGAACTGGCGGCTTTGAGATAGCTCGCCAGCTCAAGCAGGACGAAATGACCAACATGATCCCCATCGTGATGGTCACGGCGCTGGACGAGGCCCAAGACAGGGTAAAGGCCTTGGAGGCAGGAGCAGACGATTTCCTGAGCAAGCCTGTAGACCAAGCAGAGCTGCAGGCCAGGGTTCGGTCGCTTCTGCTGGTCAAAGCCCACAACGACCACATGCGGCATTACCAGCAAGAACTGCAGGAGGAAGTAGCGAACAGGACACGGGAACTGGAGCAGGCTCTCCAGAGAATCAAGTCTGCTTCGCTGGAAACCTTACACCGGCTGGCCCGCGCGGCGGAATACAAGGACAAGGACACCGGGGGGCACATTCAACGGGTGGCCCACTATGCGGCCTCAATAGGCCGGCAAATGGGCCTTGAGGATAGCATGGTTGAGAACGTATTCCACGCCGCTCCCATGCACGACGTGGGCAAGATCGGGATCCCCGATCACATCCTTCTCAAACCCGGCCCATTGAGCCCGGATGAATGGGAGGTCATGAAACTCCACACCGCGATTGGTGGGCGTATCCTGGCTGGGTCGGTTTTCGAGTTCATCCGCCTGGGCGAGACGGTCGCGCTGTCGCACCACGAAAAGTGGGACGGCACGGGCTACCCCCGCGGCCTCTGGGGTACCGAGATCCCGTTGGCGGGCCGTATTCTCGCCGTCGCCGACGTGTTCGACGGCTTGACATCGCGACGCCCCTACAAAGCAGCACTTCCCGTTAACAATTCTCTGGAGATCATGAAAGCTGGACGAGGAAAGCACTTCGACCCCGAGGTCGTTGATGCGTTCTTCGCCGTCCAAGACAAGATACTGCGCATCCGGGAGGAATACAGAGAGGATAAGGCGGAGTCTGAGATCCGGCAGCCACATGCGGAGGTTCCGAATCCCTGCGAGTCGGCCACGTTACTTACAGCAACCGCAGTTAAATAGCAACCCAAGACGTCACGAACTGGTAATCTGAGGCAGCTTATTTTCGCTGTTGCCTCTTGATTTTTGCCGATGCTTGTGTTAGGATATTGTTTTACGGCCCCATCGTCCAGCCTGGTCTAGGACACAGGCTTTTCAAGCCTGGAACAAGGGTTCAAATCCCTTTGGGGTCGCCAGCATCAGAGAAAGCAGCCCGGTTCAAAGCCGGGCTGTTTTTGCTGCTCCGCCGGCTCTCCGATCGTCGGCCGTCATATTCCCGTTGATTCCATCATTGCGGTACACTATGCTTACTGGAGGATGCTTTGGAAAGCAAGCCGAAGCATCCGCTGCCGGTGGCGGCTGATGAATGGTTTGGAAACTCGCGGTGCGCCCCTCGCGCAGGAACGTTTATGACACCTGTGCCCGATATTCTGCTGCGGCGGCTTTTGCCTCACGGGCTTTCCGAGCTGAGGAAGAAGCAGCTCTCTGCGCTGGCGATGTTCTGCTGGTGCTATGTTTCGCTCACGTTTATTGGGCTGTTCGCGGGCTTTTCGGCGGCCTTGGCCGCAAATGAGCTGGGCTCGTTTGAAACCTGGGCCAGCCGCATCCACCTCACCTGCGCGCTGCTGATCCTCGTGGGGATGCTGACCGTCAGCGTGGCATACAGCTTTCTGATGTGGCGGCTGCGGCGGTACGTGTCGCTGATGCTGACAATGCTTTATTACGGCGCAAAAGCGCTCCTGCTCTTCGCGAGCAGCATAGTACTCAGCCGCCGGCGCGCTGCATCCGCGTTCTTTTTCCTGCTGGCGGTGCTCATCCTCGCCGTGCCGCGGCACCAGAGCACCAGGGAAGCGCAGCTCCCGATCGCAACGGAATACGGGCGGCCGGCGTGGCTGGCGGTGTCGGAGGCTGCGCAGGGGCGCACGTCGGATTTCCGCGTCATGCCGTTCCTTGCCAATATCGGCATCGCGCTCGCGGCCGGTATTGTGGCGGCGGCGGTGCTTGCGGCATTCCTCACGATATTCTTCGCCGCCTTCGGAATCAAAGACCTCCGCAAACATGCGCGCGGCGCACTCGTGAAAGGTTTGTGGGTTCAGGGGCCGGACGAGACGTAACATTCCTGGCCCTCGACCTCGGACTTTGCCGCCTTGGTTCTTGACATCTCGCTTGCCACATGTCATAATTCCTTTCATGAAATATCTTCTTGGCATTGACATCGGCACGAGCGGCACGAAGGCGCTGATCATCGACGAGGACGCTTGCGTCGCGGGCGAGGCGTATCGCGAGTATTCCATCGATTGCCCGCAGGTGGGCTGGGCCGAGCAAGACCCCGAGCTCTGGTGGCGGGCAGCGTGCGAAACCGCGAACGAGGCGCTCGCAAAATCCGGGCTCGCCCCGCGGCAGATCGCCGCCGTCGGCTTGTCCGGTCAGATGCACGGCACCGTCATGCTCGACTCCTCCCGGCAGCCGCTTGGAAAGTCGATCATCTGGGCCGATAGCCGCTCGGGCGACGAGGTGGACGAGCTTTGGCGGAAAACCGGCCGCGAGTGGCTGGGCCTGCTCACCGCAAACCCGCTTGCCGCCGGATTCATGGCCGCATCGCTGCGATGGGTGAAACGCCACGAACCCGATCGCCTGCAGCAAACGCGCCACGTGCTGCTGCCCAAGGATTTCGTGCGGCTCAGGCTCACCGAGCGCATCGGAAGCGATTCGTGCGATGCCAGCTCCACCTTGCTTTACGACACCGCAAACGACCGCTGGAGCTCGGAGATGCCCGGCTTGGTGGGCATAGATCCGGCTATCCTGCCGCCGGTGGGGCACAGTTGCGACGTGGCCGGGCTGCTGTGCGGCCAAGCGGCCGAGGCCACCGGCCTTGCCGCCGGCACACCCGTCACATTCGGCGGCGGCGACCTGGCAATGAACGCCGTGGGCAACGGCGTGGTGCGGCCCGGCGTGGCCTGCGCCAATATCGGCACCGGCGGGCAGCTTTATGTAACCAGCGACACCCCCGCGCACGACCCGCTGCTTCGCATACACACGTTTTGCCACGCAATGCAAAGCCGCTGGATCATGAGCGGCGCCGTGCTGGCCGCCGGCCTCTCGCTCAAATGGTTCCGCGATAACGTCGCCACCTTTGCCGGATACGACGAGGTAACCGAGCTGGCAGCCGCCGTTGAGCCGGGCTGCGATGGACTGCTCTTCCTGCCCTACCTGCTGGGCGACCGCACGCCGCACATGGACCCGCACGCGCGCGCGGTGTTCTTTGGCTTGGCGCTCAAGCACGACAAGGCAGCGATGGCCCGCGCAATCATGGAGGGCGTGGCATACGCATTGCGCGACGCCTTTGAAATAATGAAAAGCCTCGGCATGCGCTTCGATTTCGTGATAGCCAGCGGCGGCGGCGCACGCAGCCGCGTTTGGAAGCAGATCCAGGCCGACATATTCAACCGCCCGGTGCGCACCGTGCTGTCAAAAGAGCAGGCTGCACTCGGCGCCGCAATCTGCGCCGGCGTAGGCGTCGGCATTTATCCCAGCCTCGAACACGCAACCGACCGGCTCGTCAAGTTCAGCGATGAAATCATCGAGCCGATCGCTGCAAATGCCGCAAGGTACGACGAGCTGTTTGCCGTGTACCGCAGCCTCTACGACGACAATAAAGATAAATTCAGGAAATTGCGAACCGGCTGCTGAAATCAGCAGAAAGGAACCGTATGGCGAGCGACGACCGCATCAAGGCAATAGAGCGAACGCATCCGCGCTTCATCCCCGCCAACTGCTACATGCTGCCGGCCACGTGGGCCGTTTATCGCGAAGCCCTCGAAGACTTGCTGCTGCGGCACCCGGCGCTCTTCCCCGACTTCAAGCGCGGAGTGAAGTTTGACGACATCGGCGGCAGATACGCCGCCGGCGAATATACGGACGAATGGGGCTGCGTGTGGACCAACATCCGCACCGGCTGCGACGCCATGGTCAAAAAGCACCCCGTGCCCACCCGCGAGGCCGTGCACAAGCTCAAGCCGCCCGCCGCGCACACCGGCTTCCCGCACGGTTTCATGTACCTCAGGCTCAGCGACCTCCGTGGATTCGACGAGATAATGATCGACTTTGCCGAGGAGCCGCCCGAACTCCAGATGCTCATCGACATCGTGCTGGGCCACAACCTCCGCGAGCTCGACGAGATGCTGAAAAAACCGCTGCCCGAAATCGTGACCTTCGGCGACGACCTCGGCATGCAAACCAGCCTGCCCGTCAGCCCCGAAAAATGGCGCAAATACCTCAAGCCATGCTTCGCCCGAATCTACCGCCCCATCCGCGAACGCGGCTCCTACATCCACATGCACACCGACGGCCATATCGTCGAGATCATCCCCGACCTCGTCGACTGCGGCGTGAGCGTCGTAAACCCCCAGATTCGCGCAAACGGCCTCGACAACCTGGCTCGCGTGTGCAAGGGCAAGGTCTGCGTAAACCTCGATCTCGACCGCCAGCTCTTCCCGTTCTGCTCGCCGCGCGACATCGACGAGCACGTGCGCGAGGCCGTGGCGAAGCTCGGCTCGCCCGAGGGCGGCCTGTGGCTCGTGGCCGAATGCGGGCCCGATGTGCCCCTGGAAAACATCGACGCCATCTGCTGCGCGCTCGAAAAATACCGCGCGTTCTTCAGCTAGATCCAGTCCAACCTGGACACTGAGCTTCTGACTTCTGACTTCTGTCTTCTGACATTGGACTTTGGACCTTGGACCTTGGACCTTGGTTGTATTGAGGAGATGCCTATGAAGGCCATAATGGTAATGTTCGATTCGCTGAACCGCCGCATGCTGCCCCCATACGGCTGCAACTGGGTGCACGCGCCGAATTTCGCACGGCTGGCGTCCAAGTCGGTTACCTTCGACAGCAGCTTCGTGGGCAGCATGCCGTGCATGCCCGCACGCCGCGAGCTGCACACTGGCCGCTGCAACTTCCTGCACCGGAGCTGGGGGCCCATCGAGCCGTTCGACGATTCAATGCCCGAAATCCTCAAGAACAATGGCGTTTACACGCATCTCGTTACCGACCACTACCACTACTGGGAAGACGGCGGCCTCACCTACCACCAACGGTTCAGCTCGTGCGAATTCGTCCGCGGCCAGGAAGGCGACCTCTGGAAAGGCGACCTTACCGTCAAATGCCCCCAAAGCCGCAACAGCCGCCCAATGCCATGGGGCCGCCACGACTGGGTAAACCGCAAGTACATGGCCAACGAGGAAGACCACTGCCAGGCGCGCACCTTTGCCAAAGGGCTCGAATTCATGCGCACCAACGGCAACTGCGACAACTGGTTCCTCCAAATCGAAACCTTTGACCCGCACGAGCCATACTTCAGCTATAAAAAATATCACGACCTCTACCCGCACAGCTACAACGGCCCGCACTGGGACTGGCCCGACTACCGCCGCGTGATCGAAAAGCCCGAAGAGGTGGAGCACCTTCGCTGCATGAACGCCGCACTCGTGAGCATGTGCGACAACTACCTCGGCAAGGTGATCGACCTCATGGACGAGCTTGATCTGTGGAGCGACACCATGCTCATCGTCAACACCGACCACGGCTTCCTGCTGGGCGAGCATGACTGGTGGGCCAAATGCGTCCAGCCCTTCTACAACGAAGTAGCAAACACGCCGCTGTTCATCTGGGACCCCCGCAGCGGCCGGCGCAACGAACGCTGCGGCTGCCTGGTGCAAACCATCGACCTGCCCGCCACGCTGCTGGAATACTTCGGCCGGCCGCTGCCGCCCGACATGCAGGGCGTGCCGCTGCGCGAAACAATCGCCGCCGGCAAGCCGGTGCGCCAGGCGGGGCTTTTCGGCATGCACGGCGCACACGTAAACGTCACCAATGGGCGCTACGTTTACATGCGGGCGCCCGTCAACCCCGCAAACGAACCGCTCTTCAACTACACCCTGATGCCCACGCACATGCGGGGGGCGTTCAGCCTGGCCGAGCTGCAAACGGCCGAGCTTGCCCAGCCATTCCCGTTTACCAAGGGCCTGCGCACGCTGAAAGTGAAATCAGGCTCGTGGATCAAACCGCACGAATTTGGCACGCTGCTCTTCGACCTGCAAAACGACCCCGACCAGCAGCGTCCGCTCAACGACCCCGCAGCGGAAAAAATGATGATCGAGCATCTTGTGCGGCTGATGAAGGAAAACGACGCCCCGCCGGAGCAATTCCAGCGGCTTGAGCTCACGTAGACGGCCGGGAGAAGAATAGAGGATCAACCCAAACGACACGAAGAGGCTTCCCGGCCTTCTATCCTGTTATTCGCACAGGCCCGCCTCCCTGAAATGGCACGTATCCGGGCACTCGCCCACGGGGCTGAATTGCCCGTTGAGGATTTGCTCGATGGCGTCGGATAGCTTGCGCTCGAATGCCGCCGCCGCGTCGCGCGTCAGCCGCAGCGGCACCGCACGCGCCGGCCGTGCAAAATACAGCCACGCCTCCGGCGGCTCGCAGCCCAGCAGCTTGCCCACCGCCAGCGAATACGCAAATAGCTGCGGCTTGTAGCGCTCGCACCGCGCCGCCAGCTCGCTCTCCCTCACGTTGTCCGTCTTGTAGTCCAGTATCTTCCAGCCGCGCGCGTCGCGGTAAAGGCGGTCGATCTTGCCGTAAACCGCCCCCCGGCCCACCGGCACCGCAAATGCAACTTCCGTGTACGACTCCGCAGCCGAAAGCACCCGCCGGCCGAAATCCGAAGCTCTAAACGACGCCGCCATCCGCGCCACAAGATCCGCGATCCGCTCGCGCTCGGCCGTATCGGAAACTTCGCTCGCGCTCACGAGCCGCATGATCACCTCGCGCTCGTCGGCCGGCTTCACGGGCGGCATCTCCTCGAAATACCGGTGCGCGATCGTGCCCACCTTCAGATACGACGACTCCGGCGCCGCCGACGCCCCGGGCGCGGTAAACACCAGCGCGGGCTCGGGCATCTCGTCTTCCAACGCGCCCGTGTGCGGCACGCCCAGCCGCTCGGTCAGAAAATACGAATACGGGCACGCCAGGTAGCGCTCGAGCGCCGTGGGCGAGAATCGCGGCAGCGCCGCGCCGACCGCCGGCAGCGGCCCCAGCGACGCAAGCTGCTCATCGCACACGCCGCTCATCTTGCCCGCAAGCCTGCCAGCCTCGTTGTAGCGGTTCAGCAGCTCATCCAGCCGCAAGGGCGGCTGCGGCTCGTTGATCGGAATACGCGAGGCATCCGTGTGCACTACCGCCCCCGGAATGTCCTCCGGATGATCCGCATCGATCTGCAGCCGCTCGCATATCGCTCTCATCCACGAACCATTGCCGCCGGGCAGCGTGCCCGAAACCACCAGGTGATCGCGGCAGCGCGTGAGCGCCACGTACAGCAGCCGCACGCTTTCCGCCGCATCCTGCTTCTTCATCAGCGATGCTATCAGCCTTCGCATCACCGTATCTTGCGGTTTCTCGTCGCTGCCCGCAACGCGCGACTTTATTCCCATGCCGTAATCGCGGTGGAAATACACCTCGGGCGGCCAGCGTCTGCCCGCCAAAAACGACGTATTGGCCACGCACACGATCGGAAACTCCAGCCCCTTTGCGGCGTGGATCGTGAGTATCTTCACCGAGTTGCTCTTTTCCAGCTCGATCTGCGCCTCGCCCTCGCGAGCCTCTTCTTCGAGCAGGTCTTCCAGCTCGGCCACGAAACCCGCGAGATCGGGCGAGCACCGCGCGAGGCCGAGAACCTTTTCGATGTTGGCGATACATTGCTCGCCGCGCTCGCCGCCCGCCACCGCGCCCCACAGCCCGCTCTGCCGCAGCACCTGCTCCAGCAGCTCGGCCAGCGGCAGCCGCCTCGACCACTTCAGCCACTGGTGCAGCAGCAGCCGCCCGCGGTGCACGGCCAGCGCGTCAACCTCCTCCAGGTCGCCCGGCGCCTGCAACCTGTCCCACAGCCGCTCGCCCTGCGCCTGCGAAATCCTGTACATCGTGTCGTCGGAAAGCCCCACCAGGGGCGACCGCAGCAGGGCCGCGAGCGCGATATCGTTGCCCTGGTGCAGCAGGAAGCGCGCGAGGTTCACGATATCCTGCACCTCCTGCCGCTCGTAAAATCCCAGGCCGCCCAGCACTGTAAACGGCACGCCGGCCCCGCGCAGAGCATCCTCGAAAGAACTCAGCCGCGTCCGCGCACGCAGCAGGATGGCCACATCGCCAAACTGCGCCCCCCTCGCCTGCTTCAGGGCCTTGTCCCACACGGGCACGCCATTGTGCACAAACGACAATATCTGGCGGGCTATCAGTTCCGCCTCCTGCGGCGCCACCGACGACCGCTCCGCCGCGCCGTCTTCCTCGTCGCCGCCCACGGCATCGTCCGCCGGCGGCTCCGCGTCCTTCGGCGCCAGAATCAGCGACACGCTCCCCGCCACCGGCACGTTGCGCCTGCACACAAGGTCGCGATACTCCGGATCGAAGGGCTCGCTGAGCGCGCCCATCCAGCCGTTCATCAGCCGGTTCACGAAAGCCGTTGGCTCGGCCGCCGCACGGAAGTTTTCGTCCATCTCCACGCGGCCGTTTTCACAGATGAAGCCGGCCTTCACCTTGCCGAAAACCTGGATTTCCGCCTCGCGAAAGCCGTAGATCGACTGCTTGGGATCACCCACGATAAAAAGCTTGCCCACCGGCAAAACGCCATTGGCATCCTGCACCACGTGCCGCACGAGCTCCCACTGCTGGTGGTTCGTATCCTGAAACTCGTCGACCAGCACGGTTGCAAACCGCTCGTGTATTTCGCTGCGGATGCCTGCGCGGCCGTCGCGCAGCAGCTCGAGTGCCCGCCGCTGGAGGTCGTCGAAATCGAGCCGCCGCCCGTGGCCCTTATACTCTTCGTAGATATCGCGTGCCCGCAGAAACATCGCCGACAGAGCCTTCAGCAGCGGCACCGAATTCCAGTCCACCTCGCCCACAACTAGGCCGCGCAGCCTTATCGCCGACTCCCGGATCTCCTTCAGCAACCCCTTGCACTCGTCAAAGCCGCCCCACGAGCTTCTTCCGCCAAGGCGCAGGTCGATCTCGCACAAGCCGTTCACTACCTCGGCGAGCGTTTCGTATTCCGGCTGCTCCAGGCCCGCGCGAATCACCGCCAGGGCGTGCAGCCTCATCTGCTCAATCTTGCTGCTGCTGTTGGGGCATTCGAGCGCCGCAAGCTTCGAGGCGATCTCGTTGGAAAACAAAGCCAGCGCCTGCGCCATCCACAGGTCCCTCACCTTTCCCTGCATGTCGGCCTTGATCTCCTCGTCGGAGGTATCGCGGTAAAATCGCGCCCAAGCGATAGCGCCGGCCTCGGCCTTTTCAAACAGCAACGCAATGCTGCTGCTGGTGCTTCTGCGGCCCCACGCGCGCAGCAGCGTTGTTACGTCGGCGGCGGTGGACGGCTCCTCGCCGCTGCGCTGCAAGGCTTCCTCCGCCGCCTGCCTCCTCAGCCGCCGGGCCTGCGTCTCGTCAAGCATCTCGAACAGCGGGTCCACCCCAGCCTCTACAGGATGCTCGCGCAGGATCGACAAACAGAACGAATGGATCGTGGAGATGGCCGCGTGGTCAAACGTCTCCAGCACCGAGCGCCAGCGCTCCACGTCCTTGCCTTGCGCGAGTTTCTCCTCGACTTCCTCGCGCACGCGCTGTTTCATCTCGGCGGCCGCCTTCTCTGTGAAGGTGATCGCCAGCACGTTGCGCACTCCTATGTTGCGGTTGTACTCCAGCGCGGCCAGATAGCGGTTCACCAGCACGCTGGTCTTGCCCGAGCCTGCCCCCGCGGTAACCGCCATGCTCAGCGAAAGGTCCAGCGCACGCTTCTGCGCTTCGGTAGGTTTGAAATCAGCCATTGGCCGCCTCCTTTGCCATCCGCGCGGCCTTCGATTCATTCCGCCGGCACATGCCGCGGGCGATGCAATACCCGCAGCCTGCGTCCGTGGGGGCCAGCGTAGAAGGATTGAAAACCCCCTCGCTGATGCACGCCGCATATCTCACGATCTGGTCGCGGCAGCCAGCCAGTATGCTCGCCAGCTCGTCGTCGGCAAATAGCCCGGCCGACTTCTTCACGCCGAGCCCGCAATACTGCTTCAGCAGTTTTTCATCTCCAAAATAGGATACCTTGCCGAAATCGTCGGGATTGTCTTTCAGGCAGTAATACGCGCCGCCCGCCGCCGTGAATTTGCCCGACTGCTGCAGCGCCATCATATACACCGGAATTTGCAG
>DATLAR010000142.1:0-3243 GCA_035527355.1 Planctomycetota bacterium | reverse complement strand
GCCGCCGGGCGGGTGCCGTCTATTGTATACGGCTGTACTCCTCCGGCAGCAGGCGGGTGCCGGCACAGTATGCCGGTGGGCGCGCCTTGCGGGCGGAGCCGTTTTGCCACAGGTGACCTAGCTCCAAAGTCAGTAGGCGACTGGTTTGGAGATATCGTGCCCGAAGAATCGGCAGCTCTCTCCCAGGCTGCCGATTCTTCGAGGTGTGTGTGCAAGCACGCGGCCGACGCAGCCACCAATGGCGGCTGCCAGGATTGCCGGCCGTGTGATGATCGGTGATAGCCAGCATATGTCTAAACTCCAACGGATTGGACAGGATGTTGTATCCAGAAGAGAAGTGAGCAAACCAATGGATTACGAAAAGATGTATTCAAAGGAAAAGGAGGTGGCACTCACAAAGCAGACGCCTTGAATCTGCAGCGTCCCCAGGTATAGCGGACGCAGAACCACAAACGTGTAGCTCGGAGGCGTATATGAGAAAAATATTCTTATGGATGATGCCGGTGATAATGGGCATTATCCTATCCACAAGCCCGGCTATGGCCGGCCCCGCTTCGGCTGGAAGTTTCTACACGGGCAATGGGATTGTGAAGGAATTCAGCCAGAACGGCACGGCTACGCGCACATTTACAGAAGCAACCGGTGCCCTCAACCTCGCAATCAGCCCGGTAACCAACAATGTCTTTGGGACAGACCCCCTCGGCAATAAGCTTTGGGTGGTCGATTTCAGCGATATCGCATACCCCAACGGCATAGTAACCACATTCACCAGCACCAAGTTCAATCAGCCGTACGACCTCGTGTTCGCACCCAATCAGCGGCTCTACGTAACCAACCGCGGCACGAACGCCGTGCTTGAGCTGCTCGTTGAAGTGCCCGGGACATCCTGGATGGTCACCCGCTCCACTATCGGCAGCGGCTGGCTCACCAACCCCAGCGGCATCGCCTTTGATCCCGCATCACTCATGTACATCGGCAGCGGTGTTGACGAGATAGTAGTGCTGGACAACCGCTTCGCTCATCTGCGCACTATGACCATCGCCGGATTGGCCAATCCCGGCGGCCTGTTGTACAGCGACTCAGGCAAGCTTTACGTAACCAGCACCGGCAGCGCTTCGGTGCTCGAGCTGGACCCGCTGGACGGCAGCGTGCTGCGGATTCTGACCGGCAGCGGTGCAAACGTGCTTGTAGACCCGCGAAGCCTGGCGATCTCCGCATCGGGCACGCTTTTGGTTGCCGATGGCGTCAGTGGCGTGATCGAATTCGACCTCGAGACCGGCGCCGCCCTGCGAACGCTCAGCACGGGCTCTGCACTCGGCATAGCGGCCGTGGTGCCCGAGCCTGCCTCTCTGGCCCTGATGGGCCTGGGCCTCGCAGCCCTGGCAGCATACCGCAAGCGCAGAAAATGATTTCAGCGTCTGGGCCCGGCCCCGGAATAAATCGGGGCCGGGCCGGCCTGATCCAAGGCCGTTGCCGCGGCGCTCCAACGCCGCTTTTTTGTTCTCTTGATACATCAGCAGCAAACATTGGATGTTGACGACAAGGATGCCGGTGGACAGGAGTCTCTGGCGTAGACCGTTCTTGATTCTGCAGCGCATCCACGGCGGGTCCACGCGCTTTGCGCGGGACTCAGGCCACGCACGAAAGGAGACATCCAGTGAGACTATCAAATATCCTGCCGAAGCTTCTCATCGGCGCCCTCATAATACTCATTCTATCTCTAGTGCTCAAGCCGTAGGCTCTTGGCAGCGTTGCGGCCGGGCGGACACGCGCGCAAGGGTAAGCCTCATGCACCAGCGGGATCAGGTACACTGCAATACGCAGCGCACTTCCTGGCAAAACAGCTCGCGCACCACGGGTATCCTGACCAGCACTTTCAGGTTCTTCACTGCGCGGCGCTCGATAAACACCACCTTCATATCACAACGATCGAGCAACCGCTCGAACCTTTTCAAAGTCATCTTGCAGACGCCCGCTTCCTTGTAGCTGCGGGCGCCGTCATCGCGGAATCTGGATCGCGCTCTGAACATGGTTTTCTCAGGCACCAATAAATGTGACCACGGAACAGGCGAGAAATAGACAACGTGCCCTCCGTACGGGCTGTACCAGAGCGGGCCAAACGACAAATACATCCGCCCACCGGGAACAAGCACGCGGCGGCACTCCTCAAGAACGCGCTGAGGCTCGCTCAGGTGTTCAAACACATCGTGCGACACGATGACATCGAAGCTGGCATCTGCAAAAGGCATCTTCGCGGCATCGGCCAGCACAAACGCCACCGGCCTGCCCGGAAGCTTCTCACCGGCATAGGCGGCGGCCTGCCGAACGTACTGCTCATCGATCTCCACGCCCACGATCAGGGAAGGATCCTCCTCGGCATAACCTACCGTCTCGCCCCCTTTGCCGCAACCGAGATCCAGCACTCTCTTGCCGCGAACCTCTATCCCGCCGGGAAATCTGCTCACGAAATCCTTGCGAGCGTTGTATTCAAACGTCGAGTACTCTGCACCCTTGTGCTCCTCGAATACCCTTCTGAAGACCGTCTTGATCACAGCGCGGGCCATCCTGGCCGACGCAAGGAACAGGCGTGCGTCAAACGTCAGCTTCGGCTTCTGCATCTGCTGCTCATCTCCAGCCATGTTGTTGACCATCACGTTCTCAGGCAAGCAAAGCCTCATACAGTTGTGTTACGCTCTCAACCAGCCGTTTCCCGGAGAACTCAGCCAAGGCTCTCTGACGGCCTCGCGAGCCCATTTCTTCGGCGCGAGCAGGATCAGCCAGCATCACGAGCAGTTTCTCGGCCAGCGCGGCGTGCTCGCCAACCGGCACAAGATAGCCTGTGTTGCCGTGGTCGACTACCTCGGCGGTGCCGCCAGCACGCGTGGCAACGACCGGCCGCGCGCAGGCCATTGCTTCGAGCACGGCGTTGGGCAGGCCCTCGCTGGGCGAGGAGAGCGCGAAGATGCTCATCAGCGCGAGCAGTTCGGGCACATCTTTGCGTGCGCCGGCGAAAACCACAGCCTCGGAAACGCCCACGTCGCGCGCGAGCGCCTGCAGTACGGCAAGCTCGGTGCCGCCGCCGACGATCAGAAACCGCACGTCTGGCCGCGCCCGGTGCACGATGCCGGCCGCGCGGATGAACATCCGGTGTCCCTTCCACGGGTGCAGGCTGGCCACCACGCCGATCAGGGGCGCATCGCCGGCCAGCCCCAACGAGCGGGCAAGCTCACGGTTCGGCTCGCA
>DATLAR010000141.1:0-5082 GCA_035527355.1 Planctomycetota bacterium | reverse complement strand
GCGGTCTCGAAGCTGCTGGATCGCTATTCGCTGCAGATGGTGGCGCTCACGCGCGGGCAGGAAGGCAGCGCGCTGCACATGCACGATTGCATATCGTCGCACGCCGGCTGCCAGGTGAACGTGGCCGATACGGTGGGCGCGGGCGACGCGTTCACCGCGGCTCTGGTGATGGGAATGCTGCGCAGCTTCGATCTCGACAAGATCAACGACTACGCAAACCGCCTCGGCAGCTACATTTGCACGATGCCGGGCGCAACGCCGCAGGTGCCGCCCAGCGTGCTGGCACCGCTTTTCGAAGAATGAACTCGCGAACCTGTGGGACGTTCAGCGTCCTGCTTTTACACTAATATGAGGATCAGGAACATGGCGAAAACGAGGATCGGATTTGTTGGCGTGGGCGGGATGGGGCAATGCGCCCATTTGAAGAACTACGCGACCGTGCCCGACTGCGAAGTGGTGGCGCTGGCCGAGCTTCGCGAGGGGCTGGGCAAGAAGGTGGCCGCGAAGTACGGCATTCCGCACGTTTACAAAACGCACGAAGAAATGCTGGCCAAAGAGAAGCTGGACGGCATCGTGGCGTCGCAGCCGTTTTCGCGGCACAGCGTGCTCGTGCCCGAGCTGTACAAGGCAAAGGTGCCGGTATTCACCGAAAAGCCCCTCTCTGCCAGCATCGAGGCGGGCGAGTCGATCATGCAGGCGCTGAAAAAGAGCGGCACGTGGCACATGGTGGGCTATCACAAGCGCAGCGACCCCGCCACGATGTATGCCAAGGCCGAAATCGATCGCCTGAAACAGACCAACGAGCTCGGCAAGCTGCGCTACGTGCGCGTGCTGATGCCCGCGGGCGATTGGGTGGCCAGCGGCTTCATCGATCTTCTGGGCAGCGACGATCCGCAGCCCCAGCTCGAATGGGAAAAGCCCGCCACCGACATGGACAAGGAGACTTTCGACAAGTACGTAGGCTTCGTGAACTACTACATCCACCAGGTGAACCTGCTGCGGCACCTGCTGGGCGAGCCCTACAAGGTAACGCACGCAGATCCGTCGGGCGTGCTGCTGGTAACGCAAAGCAGCGGCGGCGTGTGCGGCACTATCGAAATGTCGCCGTACTGGACGTCGGTAGACTGGCAGGAGTCGGCACTTGTCGCGTTTGATCACGGCTGGATCAAGCTGGAGCTGCCCGCGCCGCTGGCCAGCAACCGCCCCGGCCGGGTGCAGATGTATCGCGACCCCGGCAACGGCGCCACGCCGCAAACCGTGGAGCCTACGCTACCGTGGGTGCATGCGATGCGGCAGCAGGCGATGAACTTCGTGAAGGCGATCCGCGGCGAGATGAAGCCGCTGTGCGAAGCACCCGAAGCACTCGAAGACCTGAAAATGGCGCGCCAATACATCAAGCTGCACACGGGCAAGTGAGGGACCGACGGGGCTTGTGGCCGGAGATCGCCGGCCACAAGCCTCAATCCGCTTTTCAGATGAACCCGCTGAACGCATAAGGAGAAGCAAGGAATGCCACTGAAATTTCGCAAGGTCATGATTTCGGATGAACGATACGAATCGGCCGCGCTCATCGACGTTAACAACGACGGAATCCTTGATATCGTCTCGGGCGCCTACTGGTATGAAGGCCCCGACTTCAAGAAGGCCCACCGCATAGGCGACGTGCAGGCAATCGGCGAGTACTTCGACGACTTCTCGACGATCGCGATGGACGTGAACGGCGACGGCTGGATGGATTTCGTTACCGGCGGCTGGTGGGGCAATACGCTTCGCTGGCGCGAAAACCCCGGCACGAAGGGCGGCGACTGGCCCGAGCACATCATCGCCGAAACCGGCAACATCGAAACGACGCGCGCGTGGGACGTCGACGGCGACGGCCAGATCGAAATCGTGCCAAACACGCCCGGCGCTCCGCTGGTCGTTCACAAGCTCATCACCGACGCCAAAGGCAAGGGCACCGGCAAATTCGAGAAGACCGTGATCTACGACAAGCCGCAGGGCCACGGCCTGGGCTTCGGCGACGTTACCGGCAACGGCCGCGGCGATTTCATCCTCGTTAAAGGTAGGCTCGAAGCACCAAAGAATCCGCTGAAGGACAAGTGGGTTCTCCACGAGGAATTCGACCTCGGCAGCGGCAGCGTGCCTATGCTCGTAGTCGACGTCAACCGCGACGGCGTCAACGACCTGATCGTCGGCCAGGCACACGGCTACGGGCTGGACTGGTGGGAGCAGAAGATCGACGCCAAAGGCAAACGCACGTGGACCAAGCATCCCATCGATCCCTATAACTCGCAATACCACGACATCCAATGGGCCGACATCGACGGCGACGGCGAATGCGAGCTGATCACCGGCAAGCGATACCGCGCGCATTGCGGAAACGACCCCGGCGCATACGACGACGTGGGCACCTACTATTTCAAATGGAACGGCGAATCGTTCTCGAAACAGGTGATCGACTATGGCGAGACGCGCACCAAGGGCAAAGGCGCGGGCATATTCTTTGCCCTTGCAGACCTCCAGGGCACCGGCCGCCTCGATATCGTCGCCCCCGGCAAGGACGGGCTGTTCGTGTTTTACAACGAAGGATACGATGGGCGGAATAAGGGCAGTTTCTAGTTGAGCTTCCACGATGTTCTTTTGTCTTCCGCCCTAGAACGAGGACGATTGGTGTAGCTCATGCCCAATCCAGTGCTTGACCACTTCAAGAGGCGGCTACTCGCCTCGATCTCCCGGAGTCCTTTGCTGCGGGTACAGACATCGCGTACCGGAAAGCTGCTGGACTGCGTTCGTCTCAGAGTTGTCGACCCGGTCTTGCCCGAGCGGATCATCCAATCCATCGTAGGCGGTGATTCTCCTGTTAACGTCACTTTGCGCCTCAGAAGCAACTTGACGGAACCCGAGTCGCGAGCCATTCGCGAGCAGATGGTGCTCTACGAGATGCTCGACAAGAGCATACGTCGGTATGGAGAACTGGCCAAACGAGAAACAGGGGTGCATGCCCTGTGGTTTGGCTACCCGCTGATATACGCCTCGGCTGATGTCGAAGAAGGGGTAGCGTCAATTCTGGCTCCGGTCTTTCTCTGGCCTATATCCATAGAGCCGGACTTGCGCCATGAGGGATGTATCCGTATAGGCTTTGCGCCCAATGCCGGTGGGCCTCGTTTCAACCTGGCTATGTCGACTTGGATCAGGCGGCAGCTTGACGTTGAATTGTCGGCACCAGATGAAGAGCAGATGATTGACCTTGACTGGGAGGGGGTCAAGGAATACACTCTGGCCTTGGCCGGGCATTTCCGGGACTCGCCAAGCATCAACTTCGCGGGGCCCCTACAGCCAGTTCCCGTGTGTAAGGAGCTGGCGGGCGGGCGCAGCCCACTGCTTTTCAACTCCGCTTTCCTTGGTTACTGCCGATGGCAACATGAAGCCATACTTGCTGATCTGGAGAGCCTGGGAAGCATCGAACAGTATCCGGAGGTCGCCGGCAGCTTCATTACAGGCACCGTGTTGAGTGAACCTGCAGAGGGCAAACCTCCTTCAGAGGAAGACCGCTACGTCGTCTGTCAAGCAGACTTCTCACAGGAGCAGGTAATCTGGCAGGCCAGAAATGGTCCGGGTTTGGTCGTGCATGGGCCTCCTGGTACCGGAAAATCACAGACGATCGTCAACGTTATCGCCGACGCTCTCGCTCATGGCCGGAAGGTGCTCATGGTCAGCCAGAAGCAGGCGGCTACCAGCGTGGTGCTTGAGCGGCTGCGAGCGATAGGCTTGGCGGACCTGTGTTTGGAAGTCCACGATGCAGAAGGGGATCGTCTCACAGTCTTCAATGCAATCCGTGAGCAAGCGGGCCTGTTGCCGCGTGAAGCGCCCCACCGCGACAGGGATACAAGGCGTAAGTTGGCAAGACAGATCACGGAGCTTGAGGCCGTCCTGGATGATTACGCCAAGGCCCTTCACCAAAAGCACCCGGAATTGGGGCTATCCTACCGTGAGATGAAAGCTCTGGAAGGGAAGACCTATGCCGAATTCCCATCGGTTCGGACGCTTTCGTCGCTCCACAGTGCCTTGTGCGGCGTCTCCAATCAGGAATTGGACTCCCTGACCAGGCGGATTGCCGCAGTCGGATGCCTCTTCAAGTGTTCAGATGCGCTGAGGAATCCCTGGCGGTTTCGCCAAGCAAGTGTGCGGATGTCGGCCTCATTGCGTTCGGACGTGCAATCGTTCTTGGCCGAACTGCGGGCGCTTCACGCGAAGCACCAGGCACAGGTTCAGCGCGATGGCGCGGGGATCGCGCTGCCGGCTGATATCGCCGGTTTTGCGAATGCTGCTCCGGAGGTGATAGCCGCTCTGCAACCGCTGCTGAGACGGAAAGACTCGCCCTACGCCAAATTGCTGCGCGCCTGGCTTCAGTACGCTCAGGCCGCATCCGGATCCGAGCGGCAGCAGACTCTGGCAAGTTGCCAGACGCTCGCGGACCTTGCCTTGGAAGTGGAATCGAACCAACCCGATCCCGAGTGGGCCGAACGCTGCAGAGAAATGACCAAGCCTGAAATGCGGAAGCTGCGGGGGCGGGTCCAGAAGGTGCTTGCCTGGCAGGCCAAGCCGCTCCGGTTCCTTTCTCCCGCTTTTCTCCTGGCAGCACGTGGCATTCGGGGGAAAAAGGCAGATGCCGTTGGTGATGACTTGTGGTCCGTTTGCGACAGGGCCGTCAGACATCTGCATGCCTTGGACGTGCGTGTGAGGCTTGCCGATGCCAACCGCAACCTGCCGATCCGTCTGAAGCCGACCAGCGAGAGTGACGATGTCCAGGTCAGCTTCGCGAGGGTGACGCTGGAGAGCCTGAAAACTGCACTGTGGATCAACGAGAAGTCCCGTGCGTTCGCTTGGCTTGACACACTCGTCAGCCTTGTGCTCGCGACGCAGCATGATTCGCAGCAGCTGTCGGATTACGTGCGGGAATTGGGGGTCGCCCTGCGCCGAGCCCCTGTGGCGATGGATCTCCTGCAGGCGCTCGAGCGGTTCGAGTGCTTTCTCCGACCCGAAGGGCTGGACGAACCGCGATCATCGGTACTGGCGGGCCAG
>DATLAR010000140.1:0-6960 GCA_035527355.1 Planctomycetota bacterium | reverse complement strand
ACGGATGGCGTGTCGCCGGCGGGTTTAGGGTCGTCCATTACCCTTGCTCCTTGGCAATAAGCCGCAGCAGATTGTTCGAGAGGCGGATGATGAAGAACCGAGGTGGAAAACTTCACGCGGGATCGCTGGGGCAGGCGCCTGTTCTCGTTCGCAACCGACCGACGCCCCGCCGGCATTCGGCGGCTCAATCATCCATGGCCGAGCGGCCGGACGCGGCACGAGTGGCCGGGTCATGCGAAATCAGATGAAACGCAAGATGATGCGCGGAAACTCGACGCGCAACGCAAGCCTGATTGTGCTCTACCCCTTCAGCCCTCTATAGAAGAATACCATTCAAGACGCCCGATGTCAAGCCCCATAAAAAAAAATTTTCGCGCGGGCACGCTGCCGGAAAACGTCAGGCCACCTGCGGTACGGGCTGTGCGACGAGTGCCGGCCGATTTCGGAGGAAAAGGTCTTCGACAAGGTAAAAATTGAGAGCGTGGAAAAACACTCGTGTTGTTTCTATTGACATAGGCATGCGTCGGCGCTAAAATGGTGTCATGTCTGCATTGCCGGCTCCGCAACAGCAAGCAGAATTGACCCCGCACATGTGTCCTCACGGTGGAGGTCGATAGTCGATGGCCGCCAAAACACAGCAGGTAATGCTTCCCGGGCGCAAGCCACGTGAACTGGCTCTCACGTTCGCAGGTAACATTGTGAAGCACCTCGGGGTGCAGATGTATGCCGGCCGGCCCGTTCCGGCTATCGCCGAACTTATCTCCAACTCATGGGACGCGGATGCGACAAACGTTAATGTGAGCCTTCCGCTGGATGAAGCTTGGGACCCGATCAACCAAGACCAGTTCATTCAGGTTTCAGACGACGGCAACGGCATGACTTGGGACATGGTTCGGGACGCATACCTTGACGTCGGCCGTGACCGACGTGAAGTGGAGAAAACCGATAAATCCCCGGGCGGTCGTCACCTTCAGGGGCGGAAGGGCGTTGGCAAGCTGGCGGGTTTCGGCATCGCCGACATCGTTGAAGTCCAGACCGTTTACAGGGACGTGTATCCCGACCTGAAGGAAATGGTACTCGTTTGGTTCAAGCTAAACCTTTCTAATCTGAAGAGAGTCAGGCGGGGTCCCGCACCCGTTGACGTGGTATTTGCCGGTCCGATTAGCCGGGCTCCTGCGGGGGCTAGAAAGACCAAAGGAACGACGGTCACCTTGCGACACCTGCGCGAGCGGAGGGCCCCGAATGCTGACGGTTTTCACCATAGCATGGCACAACGCTTCTTGCTTGTCGGGCCGAAGTTTCACGTTCGTATCAACGGTGAAGACCTGCGCGAAGAACAGATTCGGCTCCAGTGGAGGCAACCCGAGAAAGGGTGGGCCACAGACAACGTTACAGGTTGTGGCCCCATCAAATACTGGATTGGATTCACTGAGAATCCACGCCGGCAAAACGCAGGAGAACTGAGCGGCATTCTCATCTATACACGGGGGAAGACTTCGCAGGAGGAGACATTCTTTGAGATAAGCGGGGGCGTCACCGGCCAGCATGGCCTACGATATATGGTGGGTATGGTGAGGGCCGAATGGCTAGACGCCGATGTTGATTCCCCTGACTACATAGCTACTCCCCGGGATTCCATTGCGTGGGAAAGCCCGCAAGGGACTGCGTTCAAGGAGTGGGGACAGAAGCTTGTAAAAAAATGTCTTTCCGAATGGGCCAGGTTCCGTGCCTCTCTGCGAGAAAAGCAGGTCAAGGAAGTAAACCTGGAACTGATGTCCCGTATTGAGCAGTTAGCTCCCTCTTACAAAAATGTTGCGCTGCAATTTGTAGACAGGTTTAAGTCGGTGGAGATGGAACCGACTGACTTCCAGAGCATTCTGTCTTGGTTCCTGGATGCGCTGGAGAATGCAACACTACGGAGTATTCTTCAAAAGCTCCGTGATACTAATATCGCGGACCTCCAGCAACTGGATGATCTGCTGTCCAAAATGGAAGTGAGGGCTGCCGTAACGCTTCTTCAGATCATCGACAGCAACCTAGCCGCTATCGACACGCTTGAAAGAATGCATCGCAAAGATGCAAAAGAGCGCGGCATCCTTTCCCGGCATTTGGAAAAGAACCCGTGGCTCATTGACCCGACATGGATGCTCAACAAAGCCGAAGGCCGCGTCGCCACATGGATCGAGAACGAGTTCGGGCTTAAGAGAAAGGGCGCCGCTGGAGACGACGACCGAGCGGATTTTTTTTGCGTTGGGGTTGGTGGGACTCTGCACATTGTGGAGATCAAACGGGGTGCGCATGTTGCCGCAGCCAAAGACGTAGACCAGGCGGAGAAGTACCGAAAGTACATTGAGAAGCGCTTCAATGAATTGACAGATCCCAAGGCGATCAGGTACACACATGTCCAAAGCCACCTCATTGCGGCTGAACTACATGACGATGCGCAGAGCATAAAGCAAGCCTACGCCGACAAGGGCTGGGTCTTTTTCACAACTTGGGATGACCTAATCGAGCGGGCAAAGCAAAGCCATTCCCAATTCCGTGGGATTCTTCAGGCGAAGGTCAAAGAGGCAGGGGAAGCCGATGGAGACTGTTGGAAGTGAGCACCAGAAGACTGATAGCCATTGATCTGTTCGCCGGCTGCGGCGGTCTTACCAGGGGCCTCAGAGATGCGGGATTTCATGTTGCTGCGGCCGTTGAAGTCGATCCTATCTCGGCGCGAACGTATAGATGGAACAACCGCCGCACTGGAATGATTGAGAAGGACATCCGCGCGGTGTCTGCCAAGGAAATCCTACGGGTCGCCGACAGCAAGGGAATCAGCCTTCTGGCGGGGTGTGCTCCGTGCCAAGGATTCTGCTCCTTAACGGCCAAGTACAAGAAAACGGATCCACGTAATGAACTGCTCCTCGTGATGGCTGAAATCATCGAGGAGATACTACCAGAGGCAGTCATGATGGAGAACGTTCCTGGCCTTGCGGTCAGAGGGAAACCCATCTTCGACAAGTTTTTGGACGTCCTGCGGCGTCTCGGGTACCAGTATGAGTGGCGGATAGAGCAGATGGCGAATTTCGGACTCCCGCAATCCCGGAGACGTCTTGTCCTTCTCGCTGGCCGGGGTTTCAAGATTGATTTTCCGAAACCGTCACACGCCCGCTCACCGCGGAGCGTGTCCGGGCTGATGCCGTGGACTACGGTGAGAGACGCAATCGGCCACATGCAAGCGCCGGCAACGTTGAGCATGGCCCTCAGCAAAGGGGGGCCGCAGGCGTACAATTGGCACGTGGTTCGGGATCTGCAGCCGCAGACAAAGGAGCGCTTAAGGGCAGCGGAACCCGGGCAAACATGGCTGAAGATTGATGAGTTGGTGCGCCCGGACTGCCATCAGAATGGTTACGATGGCTTCACCAATGTGTACGGAAGGATGGCGTGGGATCAAGCGTCTCCAACCATCACAGGCGGGTGCACGTCCTCGTGCAAGGGGCGGTTTGGTCACCCTGATAGGCGTCGGTACACCATCTCAGTCCGTGAAGCAGCACTTCTTCAGGCGTTCCCGGAGAGATATCGCTTTGTAACCGATAGGATGGATGCCGTGTGCGACATGATTGGTAATGCAGTTCCGCCCCTGTATGCAAGACTTGCCGCCAAGGAGGCCCTATCAGCTATCAGAAAGCACAATCGCGGCGAAGGGGGAACTCCGCAATGAGTCGGTGGCCGGGCAATGCTGAGCGGGAGCGAACGACGTTTGGTGGCTTGTCCCGGGGGCAATTGATGTCTCGCGTGCGCAGCTTCGGCAATCGGACAACGGAGAGGCGACTAGTTGGGCTGCTTCGAAAGGCACATCTGAGTGGATGGCGGAGGCGCTACACGCTCCTCGGACACCCTGACTTCGTGTGGCCCAAGGCCAAGGTTGCCGTCTTTGTTGACGGCTGTTTCTGGCATGGACATGACTGTGGCAAGAACATCAGCCCTAAGACGAATGCCGCAGCGTGGCAGGAGAAGATACACCAAAACAAGGAACGCGACAGACTTGTGAACCGGTCTCTTCGCCAACAGGGTTGGCAGATCGTGCGACTGTGGGAGTGCCAACTCGCTAAGAATCCTGACACTTGCATCGCTCGAATCAGGAAAGCGCTGGATCGCCATTCGTGAAAACGGCGACTGGTCCCTTCCCTGGTCCTTGGGCTGGTCTTCGCGTTCGATGTTCGCGCCGTTTCCTCTTCTGACTTCTGTCTTCCTCCTCAGTAATTTCCTTCCTTGCGCCAGAGCTCAAGGATGCGCTCGTAGCGTTCGAGCTTCATGCCGGTGTAGATGCAGTTGCTGGTCGAGAAGATGTAACCGTAGCCGGGCATTCCGTGCCGCAGCGCGTATCGGGCCGATGCCAGGTAATCGTCGTCGGTGCCGGTGTCGATGAGGCCGCAGTTGATGTTTCCGATCAGGCACACCCTGCCGCCGTAGAGGCGTTTCACTTCGGCGATGTCGACGCCCGCCTGCGGGTCGATCGAGTGCAGTGCGTGCGGGTTGGCATCGACAAGTTGATCGATGATCGGCATGATGTTGCCGTCGGTGTGCTTGATGGTATAGAAGCCGAGTTTGCGCTGGCCGGCGATGAGATCGCGCAGGAACGGGAAGACGAATTCGTTGAATTGGCCGGGGCTCATGAACGGGCCGGTGTTCAGGCAGTAGTCGGCGCAGAGAGCAAAGCCGTCGAGCGCGCCGTGTGCCTTGTAGCGTTCGGCGTTTTTGAGCGCGCCGTCCACCCAGCTCGCGGCTTCCGATTTCAGTTTCTCGGGCTCGTCGACCATTCGATAGCTGAAAGCCTCCATGTGGTCGCCCGAGGGAATGCCGTAGGTGGCGTCGCCGTGGACCATCAGGAAGAATTCATCGCCGGATCTCTCGCGCACGATGTCCAGCAGGCGCAACACCTCTTCAGTGGAGCCGGGATTCGGGTGCAGGAAAATTGCGCTGTGCTCGTAGCGGCGGGCGGTGTCGATGTAGAGCTGGGCCATGTCTTCGCGGTGAAGCTGCCGCTCGTGCTCGCTCATCTGGTCCCACTGATGATAGCTTCGGTGGCTGGGATGCACCTTGCCGAAGGCTTCCATAGTGAGGAAGAAAACGAGCTCGAAATGCGGGACGCGGCCGGTGATGGGCTTGCGTTCGAGGCAGTCGATGAATTTCTGTTTTGGTGTCATAGCGAAGTCCAAAGTCCAAAGTCCAAAGTCCAAGGTCCAAAGTCCAAGGTCAAGAATCAGAAGCCAGAAACAGGCTTTGGCCTTTTAGGCCGTCACACAGAGGGCACAAGTGAATGAAAGAGGCTAGAGCCTGTTTCCGGTTCCGCCGGTTCAGATGATCTTGCGGTTGCAGATGAGCTGCAGCGCCAGGCCTACTACTTGCATGCCGGCCTCGCCGATGATCAGGCCCAGGAAGAAGCGCTGCACCTTGGCCATCATAGGCCCGCGCGCGTATTTCTGAGCGAGGGATTTGCACGACCAGCCGATGAAGGTCATCAGCCACATCTGCGCCATCGGGTATGAGGCGGCGGTAAGTATGCCCACCGGGTGAACGAACCACCAGTGGAACCTGCTGCGCAGGAAGAACACGAGCAGGAATGCGCCGGCCCCGATGAACACGTGCTTGAGGTTTACCCACGCCGCGGCGAAGTCGATTTTGCCCGATGTGCCGAAGTTGAACGGCTCCTTGGGATTCTCGATGGCGCCGGCCAGCCTTTCCATCGAGGTCGATTTTGGATAATGGAACGACGCATAGCTGTCGGGCCCGGTGCCGTACTGGTAGTAGCCCCATACCTGGGTGAAATAGGCCACGGGATAGACGAGTATGACGGCGACGATCATGGCAATGAAAATCTTTCGCATGTTCAGCCGCTTCTCGGCCACCTTCGTGTTGTTCAGCAGCGTAGGAAGCATCACCTCTCGCGGATCGCCGTAGAGCGGGCCCTGGTGGAAGGTGAGCGCGGTGAGGCCGGCGGGCGAGATCGCCCTGTCGCCTACGAGGTCTTGCACCAGGCTCAGCGGGCCGTTGGCCAGTGAGGTTTGCACGAAGGTGAGGCCGCACTGCGCGATCAGCCGCGAGAGCACGATGAGCACCACGAACGCGAACGCGAGAAAGAGCAGCGAGATATGCGGCGGGCAGCCCAGGAGCGCCAGCCATGCAATTATCACGATGCACGATCCGATCAGGCCGAATACCGCCGTGCGATAGGATAGCCCTTCGGCGGAGTCGTCTACGTCTCTTGCGCCCAGGAAAGCTTTGCGCAAAACATCCTTGAGGTGATGCCGCATTGTCCACAGCGCGATGGCCGCAAAAGCGATGTACGCGCCGATCTGCTGCTTGCCGTCGTATTCGGCGCCCGGGTAGCCCAGCTTGTAGCGCGTGATCCGCTGCACGTTTGCGAGGATGAAGAAAAGCCAAAGGGACAGCGAAACCTCGGTGGACAGCAGGAAAGCGACGCCGATCCAGATGAAGCTCAGCCCGAAGAACCCCTGCCAGCCTTCCATCCGGTAAAACAGGTCGTGCAACTGCCAGTTCACGCTGTTGATGTATGGGAAGCCCGGACAGAACTTGGCCATGATCACCAGCAGGTAAAAACCGATGGGGATGCCGGCTCCGATCCAGGTGAGGGGGTTGCGGAAGAGGGCGTTGAAGAACCGGCCCTCCTCGGGCGACCGCGAAATTTCGAGAGGAATTTGCGCCAGCGGGAATGACAGGCGCTCGTGTTCCACCCACTGCTTTCGCACGATGGCGGCAATGCAAAACATCATTATGAAGAAGGCCACGAGCGCTATGCCCCACATGAAGAAAGGCACCACCCACGCGCCCCACGGCTGCGCATTCAGCAGGCCCGATGGCGTCCAGTTTGGATTCAGCGCCGGGTTGAACAGCGGCGAGATGTAGCGCAGATTGAACCGCGGCAGCAGCGTGTGGAAAGCTGCAAGCCCGCAC
>DATLAR010000139.1:0-2462 GCA_035527355.1 Planctomycetota bacterium | reverse complement strand
AGCAGCGTCTTCACCAGCGCCATCGCAAACAGCATCTTGCCTATGCCGTCGGGGCCCGACAGAATATATGCCTGCGCCAGCCTGCCCGCACGCCACGCGTTCAGGAATTTCCTCGCCACCTCTGATTGGCCCAGCACGTCTGACAGCATTCGGACACTTTCATAGGAGGCTCTTAGGCTCTTAGCCTCTTAGCCTCTTGGTCTGTCAGGCTCCCTGCAGAAGCAACTGCCCTGAGCGAACGAAACAGAATCCTGACCTTGGACTTTAGACCTTGGACCTTGGACCTTGTGTAACTGACACAAGCAAGCAGAATCTCATTTGCACCTTGCACCCTCTTGACCTTGGACCTTGGACTTTGGACTTTGGACCTTGGACTTTGGACCCTCATCCCCTCCCGATCGCCTCGAACACCTCGCGCGCGTTATACGAGCTGCGCACAAACGGGCCCGACGCTACCGACAGGAACCCCATCGCCAGCGCCCGGCTCCGGTAATCGTCAAACTCTTCGGGCGATACAAATCGATCAATCGCCAGATGCCCGCGCGACGGCCTCAGATACTGCCCGATGGTCAGGATGTCGCAGCCCGCTGCGCGCAGGTCCGCGCACGCCGCCAGCACCTCGTCCGGCGTCTCGCCCACGCCCACCATCATCCCGGATTTCGTGAAAACCGCCGGCGAGCGCTCTTTCACATATCGCAGCAATTCGAGCGAGCGCCCGTAATCGGCCTGCGGCCGCACCGTCGAATAAAGCCGCGAAATCGTCTCGATATTGTGATTGAAGATATCGGGCCGCGCATCCGCCACGCGATCAATCGCATCGCGGCAGCCCTGGAAATCAGGAGTCAGCACCTCGATCACCGCCCCGCACGCCCGCCGCACCGCCCGGATCGTCCGCGCAAAATGCTCCGAGCCGCCATCCGGCAAGTCGTCGCGCGTCACCGACGTAACCACCACGTGCTTCAGGCCCAGCCGCTTCGACGCCTCGGCCACGCGGTCCGGCTCGTCATCCTCCAGCGGCGCCGGCACGCCCGAATCCACCGCGCAAAACGTGCAATTCCGGCTGCACACCGAACCCATTATCATGAAAGTGGCCGTGCCCTTGCCGAAGCACTCGCACTGGTTGGGACAATGAGCAGCCCGGCAAACGGTATCCAGCCGCAGCGACGCAATCAGCTCGCGCACGGGCACGCCGTCAACGCGCGGCGGCGCATCAATGCCCCCCGCCTGCACGCGCTTCTTCAGCCACTCCGGAAACGGCTCTCGCCATTTTGGCGAGCACCGCCATCCGGGTGCGCTGCGTCGGCCAGCCTGTTTTCCATCGCTCAAAACGGTGCTCCTGCACACTTGGCCCAAAATCCATTCTATGGCGTAAAGCCTTGATTTTCAAGGGAAATCCCAGGTTGAATCCTCGAATGCCGGCTTGTCGGCATAGCTTGCTAGTGCCGAAGGCTTTCGGCGTGCTCCGGGCCTGATCCCCGAAATGATCGAGAGGAAATGCAGGAAGTGCAAGATTTTGGGAATTCGCATTTGACATTAGCCAGAAACCACGATATAATACAGATTGAGTGCTCCGGCCGAATCGAAACAATAGTGAGGCGGGCATGATATGCGGTAATTATAGTTCGTGGCTCGGCCAAGGTGGAAAGCCATCAAGCAGGTGCGAGGTGGGAGAACTGATATGGACGAATATGCTCACGTTTCCTGCCAACGTTGTGGTCAGAAAATGCGTTTGCCTGCAGACCTTGGGAGGCTTCTGATAACTTGTCGCAAGTGTGGACACAAGTTTGAATGGCCTACGGAGTCTAAGATTAAGTGGAAGACAGTTGGAGCTATCACAGCCGGTGCTGTTGTGCTTGTGGCATTGATCTTTGCCTTGGTCATAGGAAATTCGGGCGGAGAGCAGCAGGAATCGGCAAAGCCTGGTGTTCAGGCCAGGCGGACGGATTCCACTGTGGCATCCGAGACGGCGATTATCTGCAGTCCACAAACCTTCACAGTAGGCAAGTGGGTGGTCGTCAGCTACGGACAGCTCATCGATAGAGAACAGATCACACGCACGGGGCAGACCTTGGCCGCCGAATTGAATGAGCTCAATGCTGCTGATGATCCGGTTGTTCGTGGGATAGTTCAACCCTATGTGGATTCCTATTCCCGTCTGCTCCAGCACGCGATCGAAATGTTCAATGGACCAGATGAATATCCACATCGAAACGTTGTCGACCATTTTCCTGTAGGCTCTGCCCAACCCGCCTGGGTAGGCATTTTCAGAGGGGGTAGAATTCTCGTAACAAGCGACGGCGTCAAACACTGCCGTGTCTTCTTGCCGGGCGAAAACCCCGAAGAAGCATATCGCGGGAAGTATTCTGTCATACGTCACTGCTTGGCTGGGCTGCTTCCCCAAGACGGAAGCGAGTTGACGGTGGAAGTCCTTGCGTATGAGAACGACTATTCTCGCTCTGAAC
>DATLAR010000138.1:0-7432 GCA_035527355.1 Planctomycetota bacterium | reverse complement strand
GGGAATGGCCAAAGCGTGCAGCAAGGCCGAGCAGAAATGCATGCGCGAGGGGCTGTGGTTTGTTGAACCCGTAACCGGCCACGTTATCTACGACGCACCGACTGTGCTGTCGAATGGCTTGGGCGGCATACTTGCCGGCGTGCGGCGCAAGCTGGCCGAATTCAGGGCCGACGCCGAGAAGCAGGCGTTTTACGAGGCGATGGAGATCAGCCTCGCGGCCGCCATTGCGTTTGCGCACCGTTACGCGAAGCTCGCCCGCGAGATGGCCGCGAAAAGCGAGAATGCCCGGCATGAAAAATCGCTGCTCGATCTCGCGGCTGTGTGCGAAAACGTGCCCGAGAAGCCGGCCGGCACGTTCCGCGAGGCCGTTCAGTCGTTCTGGCTCGTTTACCTGGTAATGCACGTCGAGCAAACGCCGAATCCTTACGCGTTCAGCGTGGGCCGCATCGACCAGTTCCTGTATCCGTATTACAACGCCGACGCGAGCGCCGGATTGCTCAGCGTCGACGGCGCCCTCGAGCTGCTGGAAGCTCTCTGGCTGAAGTTCAACGTTGGAAACAAGGTGTGGGCGGTGTCGCAGAACCTCGTGATCGGCGGCGTGAAGCGCGACGGAACCGATGCGACCAACGCCCTCACGTTCCTGTGCCTGGATGCCACGGAAGACCTCAACGCGCCGCTGCCAACGGTAACCGTGAAATGCCATTCGGCGATGCCGGAGGCGCTGATGGACCGCGCGTGCGAGATGGCGTCGCGCGGGCGCGGCAATCCCACGATGATCAACGACGAGGTGGTGGTGAGATCGAAGATGGCCACCGGCGTGAGCCTGGAAGATGCTCGCGATTCCGTTATCGCCGGCTGCCAGGAGCTGCTGGTGCAGGGCGCGGAAAACGCGCGGACTACGGCCGACTGGTTTTCGCTGCCCAAGTGCCTGGAGCTTGCGCTCAACGACGGCAAGTCGACGACCTCCGGAAACCAGCTTGGCCCGAAGACCGGCAAGCCTGAAGATTTCAGAACGCTGGAAAACGTGCTGGCCGCATTCTGGGCGCAGGTGGAGCACGCGCTGCCGATTTCCACCGAGGCATCAAACCGCTGCGACCGCCTGCTCGCCGAGAAGAAACCCGTGCCGTTCATCTCTGCGATAATGAACGACTGTATCGAGCGGGGCAGCGACTTCCGCAAGGACGGCGCCCGCTACAATTTCAGCGGCTTTCTGTGCCACGGTGTGGCAAACGTGGCCGACTCGTTGGCCGCGATCGGCAAGCTCGTTTTCGAGAAAAACGAAATAACCATGGGCCGGCTTGCAGAGGCCCTGCGGAGCAACTTCAACGGCAGCGAAGACCTGCGGATGCGGCTGATCCAGGGTGCTCCGAAATACGGCAACGACGACAATTACGTCGACTCGCTGGCCTGCGATGTTGCCACGCGCATGACGGAGCTTGTGGCCGCGCGCATGAACGCATACGGTGGCGCCTACCGCTGCGGCTTCAGTACGCCATCCACCCACGTGCTCTATGGCCAGCGATGCGGCGCCACGCCCGACGGCCGCCGCAAGGGCGACAGCTTCGCCTACGGCATCGGCCCCACGCAAGGTTACAACAAGCAAGGACCAACCGCCGTGCTGCGGTCGTGCACGAAATTCGAGCACTGGCGCGCCACGCACGGCCTTGCAATCACGCAATCGATGTCGCCCGAGCACGCAAGCCCCGGGATGATCAAGGCGCTCGTGAAGGCGTATTTCGACATGAGCGGCCGGTTCGTCCACTTCAACGTGCAGGACCCGGCCGTGCTGCGCGAGGCGCAGAAGCACCCGGAGAAGCATCGCGACATCATAGTCCGCGTGCACGGAATGAGCGCGTACTTCGTGAATCTGGACCCGCTCATCCAGCAAGATATCATCTCGCGGACGGAGCACTGCGTGTGACAGGCCGCATTTTCGATATCAAGAAATTTGCCATCCACGACGGCCCGGGCATCCGCACTACGGTCTTTTTCAAGGGCTGCCCGCTGCACTGCCTGTGGTGCCACAATCCGGAGTCGATAGGATTCGAGCCGGAGCTTGCATTCTTCCCGCACAAGTGCATCCATTGCGGGCGCTGCATCAAGAACTGCCCCAACGCCGCGCTGAGTGCGGGCGACGGCCGTGTGCTGCGCGACACGCGGAAGTGCAAGCTTTGCCGCAAGTGCGCCCAGGAATGCCCGGCCGAGGCTATCGTCTGCTACGGCGACGACATGACCATCGAGCGGGTCGTTGACGAGGTGATGAAGGACAAGCCGTTTTACGACAACTCGGGCGGCGGCGTAACGCTGTCGGGCGGCGAGCCGCTCAGCCACAGCGAGTTTGCCCTGCCGCTTCTCGGTGAGCTCCGCAATCGCGGCGTGCATCGGCTGCTCGATACCACCGGCCTGGCGCCTACCGATGTGTTCAAGGAGATGGTTAGCGCGGTGGATGATGTTTATTTTGATGTGAAGGTGATAGACGAGGCAAAGCACCGCGAGCTGACCGGCGTTTCGAACAGGAAAATCCTGGAGCATCTGCGCTGGCTGGTGAGGGAAGGCGCAAAGAACGTAACGCTGCGCGTGCCGCTGGTGCCGGGGCTGAACGACACGCCGGCGGACCTCGACGCGTTTGCGGGCCTCGTAGTCGAGCTGCGCGGGCTGGGCACTGTGCAGCAGGTGGAAATGCTGCCGTACCACCGCATCGGCTCGGGCAAATATGCCAGCCTCGGTATGGAGTATCGCCTCGCAGCGGTCGTGCCGCATACGAAGGACCGATTGCGGGAAATTGTGCAGCATTTGAAGTTCAGAGGTGTCGAAGTTTATTGTAGCAGTCTATCCGGCTGATCTCGCCTGATTTCGGCGACGACATAAGGATCCGGTTTCCGGGGAGTTGGTGATGAAGAACGTGGTTTTTTTCGATGTTGACACGCAAAGGGATTTAATGAGGTCGAACGGCGCTCTGTATGTGCCCGAGGCCCAGGACATCATTCCCCGGGTGACCGACCTGATGGAATACGCGGTGAACTTCGGCATTCCTGTGGTTTCCACGATGGACACGCACACAAAGGATGATCCGGAATTCCAGATGTTTGCGCCGCATTGCATCAAGGGCACAGCGGGCTGGGAAAAACTGGAGGGCACCTTGCTGCCCGACAGGGCGCAATTGTCCGTAGACTGGACGGCTGATTTGCCCGATGATATCATGGAGCACCAGCAGATAATAATCGAGAAAAACGGCCTCGACCCGTTTATGACGTTCACGGTGCACAAGGTGGTGGAGCGGCTGAACCGGCCGCGGGCGCTGGTATTTGGCGTGGCAACCGATTACTGCGTGCGCTATGTTGTGCTTGGGCTGCTGCACCGCAAATGCAAGGTGGCCGTGATCCTCAACGCCACCAGGCCGCTGCGCGAGAGCAGCGGCCGCGACGCCATCGAAGAGATGAAGGCACGCGGCGCCGAATTCATAACAACCGCCGACGTGATAAGGGTGGCTGTGTAAGCGGCTGGAAAACCCGATCCTGCAAATTCGCTCGCGAAGAGCGGAAACAGGATAAGAAGGCAACTTAGGGAATCGTGATGAAAGCCGTGCAGGAAAACGATAGCGTGCTAGCCGAGGTCGAAGACGCGCAGAAGAGAGGCCGCCTCTCTTCCGAAGCGCTGGGAAACCTCAGGAAATGGCTGACGGAACCGCAATACGCGGGTTTCAGGGACGAGATCGCCCGGCTGGTGAAAGCCGGCAACTGGCCGGAGCTGAACGATTCGTTTTACAAGATCATCCCATTCGGCACGGGCGGGCGGCGAGGGCCGTGCGGCGTGGGCCCGAACCGGATGAACGTGCGCACGGTGGGGGAGTCGACCCAGGGCCTCAGCCGCTACATAGCGAAATTCGGCCAGGAAGCGGCGAAACGAGGCGTGGTGGTGGCCTACGACGTGCGCCACCATTCGCGTGAATTTGCCGAGCAAACCGCCCGCGTGCTTGCCGGCAACGGCGTGAAAGCGTACCTCTTCGACGACTTCCGCCCCACGCCGGAGCTTTCGTTTGCCGTGCGCTACCTCAACGCCCAGGCAGGCGTGGTGATCAGCGCCAGCCATAATCCGCCCAGCGACAACGGCTACAAGGTTTTCTGGGAAGACGGCGCCCAGATCGTCAGCCCCGAAGACGCCGAGATCATCGCCGAAGTGCAGAAGGTGGCCGACCTGCAGGAGATGCCGCTTTCCGATGCGAAGGCCGCAGGTCTGTTCGAAGAAATCGGCGCCGAGATCGACCGCGCATTCATCGAAGCCGTTTGCCGAATGGCGCTCACCGCAAACCGCGACGTCAAAATCGTATACTCCCCCCTGCACGGTACCGGCATAAAAACGGTTGTGCCTGTGCTCGCGGAGGCGGGGTTCAAAGACGTGACCGTGGTGGCGGAGCAGGCAACACCCGACCCCGATTTCTCAAACGTGCCCGACCGCAAACCGAACCCCGAGGAGCCGCACGCACTCGACGTGCTCATCGAGCAGGCCGGCAGTCTGGATGCCGATATCGCACTGGCAACCGATCCCGACGCCGACCGCGCGGCCTGCGCGGTGAAAGAGCGGCTGCCGGGCGGCGAGATGCACTGGGTGAAGCTCACAGGCAACCAGGTAGCTTGCCTCATCTGCCATTTCACACTATCGCAGATGCGCCGGCAAAACAGGCTGCCTGAGCACGGCGTGGTGGTGCGCACAATCGTGACGACGGAGCAGCTAGATCGCATCGCGGCCGACTTCGGCGTGGAGTCGGTAAACCACCTGCTGGTGGGCTTCAAATACATCGGCGAGACGATCCGCAAGCTGCCGCCGGGCCACGAATTCATCTTTGGAGCCGAAGAAAGCCTGGGCTACCTGCGCGGCACTTACTGCCGCGACAAGGATTCCGCGGTGGCGGCACTCACGCTATGCGAGATGGCCGCTACGCTGAAAAAGCAGAATCGCATGCCGATGGACTACCTCAACGACATCTACCGCACCTACGGCTATTACAGCGAAATGCTGCACGACCTCTACCTCTACGGGCAGGAAGGCTCCGAACAGATGAAGCGCATAATGGCTACGCTGCGGAACGAGCCGCCGCAATCAGTGGACGGCCGCAAAGTGGAACGTGTGGTGGATCGCCTCACGCTGCAGGAGCGAATCGTCGCCACCGGCGAGACAAGGGGCGGCGTGCCGGGAATCAAGGGCGACCTGATGCTGCTGCACCTCGAGGGCGGAGCACGCGTCGCGGTCAGGCCGTCGGGCACCGAGCCGAAAGCGAAGTTCTACGTTACAGTTCGCCGCGATGTGCCGCCGGAAATCAGCGACAACGATCTTTTCGAGCTGAAGCGCAAAACCGACGCCGAGGCATGGAACTTGATCGTTGCTATCGAACGGACGGTGAAGAGCATCGCGGGCGTCGCCTGACGCAAAGCATTCAGAATTCACTGGATTTCCTCGTCCGCATGTTATACCATGCGTTTATCATTTCATGAAAACACGGGAACCTGAACCTCGCGGTTTTAGATCGTCACCATGAAGCTAAACATCGAAAAACATCAGGATTCGGACGTCCTCGTGCAGATTGTGAAGGTGGATGGTTATCTCGACGCCCACACGTTTCCCGATCTTGAGAAGGTGCTGAACTGCATGATCACGCAGGGCGAGCACAACATAATCCTGGATTTTGAAACGCTGGATTACATCAGCAGCGCCGGGCTCGGCCTGCTGCTGGGTGCTCAGCGTAAGGCATCGCAACTGAAGGGCGGCGTGAAGATCATCCATATGCAGGAATCGATCAAGCGGGTTTTCCAGGTGCTTGGTTTCTCGCGCGTGATCGAGGTGTGCCCGTCCAGAGAGGCGGCCCTGCGGGCGTTCCAGTGCGGCAATTCGGGGCGGCTGTCAGGCGATGTCACCTGATTCAAAAAGCACAGCAGTGGTGGTGAGCATTCCGGAGCACACGGCCTACCTGAGCGTGGTGCGCCAGGCGGTGGCATCGATTGCCGGCACGATGGGCTTCGACGACGATGCCGTGCTGCAACTGCAAATGGCCGTAGACGAAGCCTGCACCAACGTGATCGAGCACGGCCGGGGGGGACGGGGCGGCCGGATCAAGGTGAAGCTCCAGGCGAAGCCGGGCAAGCTTGTGATGCACGTTGAAGACCAGCGCGAGCGGTTCTCGCCGCTGGAACGCACACTACCGAGCCGCGATGCCTATTTCCAGTCGCCGCAAACCGGGGGGCTGGGTATCCTGATCCTCCGAAGGTTCGTGGACGACGTCCGCCACTGCTACAAGCCGGGCGTTGGCAACAAGCTCAGCCTCACGAAACTCGTGCCGCAGGACGGCGGCGCCACCTGCGCGATCTGATCCAGGACGCCGGCAGCGCCGGCTCCAGTACGGTGTTCGAGCCTCAATGAAAATATCACGTCTGCGTTTCAACCTCATCAGCCTGCTATGCGTCATAGCCATCAATGCGGCATTCGCAATTGAATTCCAGCAGCAAAATGCGTCGGGCCCGCTGCCGATCATCGCCTCAAACCTCCTTTTCCTCGCGTTATTCGCAGCCGCTCGAAGAATTATTCTTCGCCGCGACCACCAGTTCCTCAGTCTTCAGCGGCGTTACGAGCGGCTGCAGATCATCTCGGAAGACCGCGAAGTGGAGGAGCGAATCCTCGAAATCCTCTCTGAGGTGTCGGAGGAATTTCTCGAGAAAATGCAGCTAGGGCCGCTATTGGACAGGATGTCGCACGCGGTGCATGAGATACTGCACGTTGATGTCTCGGTGATCGAGGTGCACGCGGAACCGGGCGACGAGGGAATGCGGCTGCTCCACGGGATTTCAGACATCTTCTTCAGCCCCGGATTCTATGCCGACGTCAACAGCGGCAAATCGCTGCTGGTGAACAACCTGCATGACAACGAGCACGAGGAGCCGCTGCGCAGGCAGGGTGTGGCGTCGATGCTGGTGGCGCCGATGCGGCTGCACGAGAGAACGATCGGCCTTATAGGTGCGTTTTCGAAGACGGAGCGCGCGTTTACCGGCCGCGAGCTTCGGCAGCTTCACAATTTCGCCAACCACGCCGCGCTGCTGGTTGAAACCACCCAACTGCTCCACTCGGTGAGGAGGCTGTCGGTGAAGGGCGCCACCGGCACGATCAGCAGCCTTCGGCACCTGAAGGAGCACCTGTCTTACGAGCGGCAGCTCAGCGAGCGCGAGATGGAGGTGGCCCGCAAGATTCAAAGCGACCTGCTGCCCGGCGTGATTCCCCGAATCCGGCACCTGACGCTCGAGGGCGAATCGATGCCCGCGAAAGAAGTGGGTGGCGATTATTACGACATCATCGACCTCGGCGGCGGCCGGTGGGGGATCGCCATAGCCGACGTTTCCGGCAAGGGCGTGCCCGCCGCGCTCGTGATGGTGATGACGCGCACGCTGCT
>DATLAR010000137.1:0-17589 GCA_035527355.1 Planctomycetota bacterium | reverse complement strand
GGCGGTTTCGTATTCCACGTGGGATGCGTTGATGGTCACGCCGCGTGCTTTTTCTTCAGGCGCATTGTCGATGGAATCGTACGGCCTGAACTTGCAATACCCTGCTTTCGCGAGGGTGGCCGTGATCGCTGCGGTCAAGGTGGTCTTGCCGTGATCGACGTGGCCGATTGTGCCTATGTTGACGTGCGGTTTAGTCCGCTTAAAAATATCTTTTGCCATTGAAGGCCTCCTTCGGGCGCTCTGGAGCTTGCCGAATTTGATCCCGGGTAAACACAGTGGAGCTGCTGAAGGGACTTGAACCCTTGACCCCGTCCTTACCAAGGACGTGCTCTACCAACTGAGCTACAGCAGCTCGCGAACCGCCAACAAGGCGGAGCATTCTTGGAGCGGGCGATGAGAATCGAACTCACATGACCAGCTTGGAAGGCTGGCGCTCTACCATTGAGCTACGCCCGCGAGGTTTGGTGGTGGGTGGAGGATTTGAACCTCCGAAGGCTGTGCCATCAGATTTACAGTCTGACCCCTTTGGCCACTCGGGAAACCCACCACGCGCGCTCTTCGGACCGCTCTGCTGGCAGCGCGCGATTACTCACGCTGGCCGCCATTCGGAGCCAGCGGTGAGAATCGAACTCACAACCCCCCGCTTACAAGGCGGGAGCTCTACCTTTGAGCTACGCTGGCAGGAAAATCTTAATTTTACTCAAAAAATGGGAAAAGTCAATAAAAAAATTGGCTAAAACAGGAAGCACTGCCGGTGCAGCTCTGGCAACTGGCATAGCTCCTTCCCCTGCGAAAGCGCTGTTTTGAACGCGGCACAACGGCATGGAAATGATGTTCCAGCGGGCCGGCCCGCCTGTATGTCATCTTCCATTATAGCAGATTTCAGAAATCGCGCAAGCATGTTTTGCCGTCCGCCCAACGCCGGCAAGCCCGCTCCCGATTAAGAAAGTATCGCCCCCGCGCTCACGCAGTTCAGTTCAAAGCCAAAAAATCATGAGCCGCCCACCGCGCCCCGGCCGACGGCGCATGCGGCAGCGGATTCCCAATACGTTTGCCCGCCTCACTCGGTTTCCCCACCGCCACCGCTGCCATTGCCGATATAGAGCTCGCGCTGAAACATCCGGCTGTAATCCGACCACGTGGCCTGAGGGTCGGCGGCGTTCTTCCGCATCTGCTCAAACGCGTTGATCTTCGCGTCAAGGTTGTCGATATGATGCACCGCCAGCGCCTCCACTGTAACCGGCAGCCGCGGCGAGCCGTATTCGTGCTCTCCGTGATGGCTGAGCACCAGGTGCAGCAGGAGGTCGAGCAGGCTCGGTGGGAAATCCTTGATGCCCTTCGCGCGCTCGCGGATCATTTCGGCGCCGATCACCAGGTGCCCGATCAGCTTTCCGCGATCTGTATATCGGAACGAGCGGTCGTAGGCAAACTCCTCGATCTTGCCGATGTCGTGAAGGATCAGCCCCGCCACGAGCAGGTCGCGGTTCAGCTCCGTGCGGCTATCGAGAATGCACAGGCCCATATCGAGCATCGACGACGTATGCTCGAGCAGCCCGCCGATGTACGGATGATGATA
This sequence comes from Planctomycetota bacterium, assembly GCA_035527355.1. Taxonomy (GTDB): domain Bacteria; phylum Planctomycetota; class PUPC01; order JABMSA01; family JABMSA01; genus DATLAR01. Next base: position 16,013 of record DATLAR010000137.1, on the reverse strand, counting down.
GGCGACGGCCGCGGGCGCCTGGCAGAACTTCGCGCAGGTCATCGGGTCGTTGAAGAGCGACTGCAGCAGCAGACGCAGCGGCTCCGACGCGAGCTCGGCGATTGCATCTTTGATCTTCCTCAGCATCGGCTCGATTTCCTTTTCGCAAACCGGCAGGAAATCGCTGAAGTTCACCATGCCCTCCTGCACGGGGATGATCGACTCGACGCGGAGCTGACGGATGTCCTTGTACTTTTCCACCGTGGCGCGAATCTGCACGAAATCGTCGGGCCGGAATGTGTCGAAAAGCTCGCGTGTAGCCTTCCAGAATTTGCCCGACATCTTGCCCGACCGGTCGCCCAGCTCGAGGTCGATGTATAGCGAGCCGTTGGCCGCTGTGCGAAGCTGCGAACGCACAACGAGGAAGGTTTGCATTATGGCATCGCCTTCCGCAAAATCCATCAGATAACGTTTCTGCATGCGTAAGCTCCTGTTTTTCCTTTCCTTCTTGCTGCTGTTTCCGGTTATTATAGAATGCGGCAACGCAAATGCAAACGGAAAAGACGATCCATTGCGCAATAAGGAGCTTATTGATGTCTGATGTGAAAAAGGAAGCGGCGCAAAATCTGATCGGGCGGCCGCTGAACCTCGAGACGCTGGTGCAGTATCAGCCGGGCGCGGTGGTGAGCAAAACAGTGCTCGAAAAGAAAACCGGCACCGTAACGCTGTTTGCCTTTGACGAGGGGCAGGGGCTCAGCGAGCACACGGCACCGTTTGACGCACTGGCATATCTTCTTGACGGCGAGGCCGAGGTGACGATTTCCGGCCAGCCGCAGCGCGTGGCCCGAGGCGAGATGATCATCATGCCGGCCAACCAGCCGCACGCGCTGCGCGCCGTCAAAGCATTCAAGATGGCCCTCGTAATGATACGATCGATGTAGCACGGTCCCGTGTCCCTCACGGTCGCCCTCGGCCGTGTCTTTGCCTTCCCTCGGCCGTGAAAATCAATCTTGAAAAACAACCAGCGACCTGTATGGTCGCTGATCGTTCAGTCTCTGCTGCAGCGGCGGATTATGGAGCATCCGCTGCTGGATGCTGGCAGGTTGTTCGGCTGCAATCCCCCTTGGCCCAGGAGAACTGGAATGAGGCCGCCTTTCCCCTAGCTCTCAGGCACGGCGGCGGCGGCGGCCGTAAAGCCCTGCCAACCCGATGCCGAGTGCTGTGATTGTAATCGGCTCCGCGACCACCGGCGCGAGACTGATGTCGCTGACCCCGGAGAATTCCTGCGAGAAGTCTCCAATGGAGGCGGGCTCAATGCTGAGCATCAGCTCGAAAATCGTTCCATGCCGGTAACCAAAGTCTGCGGCCAGCGATCCCGATTGCACAGTGAAACTGCCCGAGCCGGTGACTATCCCGAAGCCGTCGAGAAACTCGACCATCAGCAGCGAGTTGATCTGGGCCGACAGCAAGATTCCACCGAACGAGTCGGTAAGTGTGAGAGTGCCCCCCTCGAAAGACCCCTTGGCCTGCCCGCCAGTCGAATTATCTTCACGCAGCGACGCGGCCAGGTGGAATTGGGTACCAGAGAGAACTTCCTGCGCTTCGCTTCCATGATGGATTACAAGCGGTCGTGTTCCGCTGAGCGTCAGCACCCCCAGTCCAAAATCTCCGCCCGTGGGGGCGAAGGAAGATGGGACGGTTGTAGCAGACAAATAGGAAATAGGCGAAGCTATAGCTCCTCCTGCCAAAAGGCATCCCAATACCACAGCCACCAAAGAGCGTAAAGCAATCACAGTATTACCCCCTTTCATTCCCCCACTGCGACGTTATCTTAAGATATCACCATCTGGTCATATACCAGACAATGCAAATGTCATGCCAAACCACTCGATACCCTTATGGCAGTGTCATGCAGGCCACTGCAAGTGATTGATGGTGAACAAGTTGCAGAATTGTTCAGATGGTGAAGGCCAAATCCTGCCTCCCAACAGCCAATGCTGGCTTTGATGACAAAAATGAACATTTCTGACTTGAAATCAACGGGATTACCAGTCTAAACTATTGTCGTGTAAGCGATTGCATAGCTTGTTGCATTTTTTGAACACATGTCCAGCCAAATCAACTGTAAACCAGCATTGGCATGCTCTAACAGGTTTCGGCGGTCTGTGCTCGGGCTGGAGGGAAACGCACGTCGCGCTTTTCCATTCCCCGTCGGGCAGCGTCGGAATGCAGCCCTGCTTGGCACACTGGCACTTGAAAAACAATCAGCGACCTGTATGGTCGCTGATTGTTCAGTCTCTGCTGCAGCGGCGGATTCTGGAGCATCCGCCGCTGGATGCTCGGAGGTTGTTCGACACAATCCCCCTGACCCAAGAGAACTGGAATGAGGTCGCCTTTCCCCAAGCTCTCAGGCACGGCGGCGGCGGCCGCAAAGCCCCACCAATCCGATGCCGAGTGCTGTGACGGTGATCGGCTCCGCAATCACCGGCGCGAGGCTGATGTCGCTGAACCCGGAGAACTCCTGCGAGAAGTCTGCGACGGACCTTGGCTCAACATCGAACATCAGCTCGAAGATAGTGCCCTGCCGTGAAAAATCGGCCAGCAGCTCTCCCGATAGCACATGGAAGCTGCCTGCGACGGAGATGATGCCCAAGCCGTCGAAAAACTCCGACATCATCAGCGTCTGAATCTCGCCCACCAAAAGGTCGCCGCCGGACGGATCGCTCAACCTGAAGGTGCCCCCCTCGAAACTACCTTTCACCTGCCCGCCCGCCGAACCATTTTCCCTTAGCGATGCGGTCAGGTAAAACTCTGTCCCCTCCAAAACTACTTTCGTCTCTCCGTAGTGGATGATGAGCGGCCGGATGCCGTGAAGCGTCAGCAGGCCCAATCCGAAATCCCCGCCTGTCGGCGTAAACGATGTTGGCACCGTAGTAGCCGACAGATACGAAATGGGCGAGCCGGTCGCACACGCGGCTATCAGGCACACCAGCACCGCAACTCCAAGCAGCCTCGAAATACCCACAGAGCAACTCCTTTGCGTCCCCCTGGGGCCTGAATGTCGCAGAACCCCCGCGGGCAGACACAAAGTCGGCTCAATTACCTGCAACAACCGTGCCAAACCGGCCGCGGCGTGTGTTGCATGGCTCCGGCATCTGCTGCAACTGATTGATGCACAACATCATGCGGTATGGGCACAAACCCAGGCGAAAGGTTGTGCAAAACTGCCGCAGCATGTCATTTGATGCAAAAAATGAACGTGGCTTGGCCTCAACTTGGCCCGATAAGCAGCTTAACCTCTTTTGTTGTAGCAACTTAGGCTTGCTGTTGCGTTATCTGAACACATGTCCAACCAAAGCCACAGAAAAATCAAGGCGCAGCGGCAATTCGCCGCGACGAGCCTATCAGAAAGCTATTGGGCAGGGCACGAACAGCAGAATCAGCAGCGCGAAACAGAGCAGCGCAACAGCCTTGCGGCCCGGGTCTAGCTTCACCCGCTCATCGAGCGCCGGCGGATGGGAAGGTTTCATGAACGACCGCATGAACAGAGCGCACAGCAGCCACGGGATGTAGCCCTTGCCTACGGCCCCCACCAAGTGGAAATGCGCAAGCATGCCCACAATGCCCAGCGTGATCAGCAGGCCGAAACCCATCAGCGCCAGCCGCCGCTGAAACCGGCCGAAAAACGCATAAGCTATATGCCCGCCGTCGAGCTGGCCTATCGGCATCAGGTTTATCGCCGTCACCAGCAGACCCAGCCAGCCCGCCAGCGCAAAAGGATGCCGCACCAGGCCCGCACCACGCGGAATCGCCCCGCATACCAGCCGCGTAAGGCTTCCGCTGAACAGCGATTCGCCCAGCGGGATCATTCGGTCGGGATCGAAACGCGCCACTCGCGAAAGGCTCAGCCCCACCACCAGGAAAACTACCGACAGCACCGCCCCTGCCAGCGGGCCGGCCACGCCCACATCCAGCACCGCGCGGCGGTGCACCATCGGGCTCTTTATCCGAATCACCGCGCCCAGCGTGCCGATCCCCATCGGCACCGGTATGAAAAACGGCAGCGTAGCATTCATCCCATAGCGGCGGGCGGCCACATAATGGCCCATCTCGTGGCACCCCAAGATCGTGAGAATAGCAAACGAAAATGGCAGCCCCTCTGCCATCAGAGCCATGATCGATTGCAGCGACAGCCCCGCCTGCCCCAGCCAGAATAGCGGCGTATACGCAGGCGAGGCCGCATGCGGGCCGTAGACCCACGCAACGCCCGCCTGGTAAACGCAGAAACCTGCCGACTGCAAAGCAACATAGAACTGCCCGAAGCCGATCTCGCCGCCGGCGATCATCGTGGTCATGATCGTCAGCAGGAACAGCCCGAGGTGAAGGAGCTTGCGCGGCCGCGCGGGCGAATCCATCACCGTGCAGGTAAGATAGCCGGCACCATCGATATTCTCGAAAGCATGCAGCCAGCCCATGCCCTGCAGCCGGCGCTTCAACCCCGCCATGCAGTCATCGGTCATCGCTCTCAATCTGCCGCGGACCAGTCGCCCGCCACGAAAACTGAAAACGTCATATTCGCTATAGGTCGAGTCGAGGAAATCCTCTACCGTTTCCAATCTCAGCTCCGAAAACAGCGATCATACTACAACGAACACTCCTATTATAAGGAAAAACACGGAGGGGATAAAGGGTAAAGGAAAGTATAACCGCTGCGGGCGCGGTTTTGCTAAACGACGCCGCAAACGAGTCGATAAGGAATCAGTTGCATGCGTCCGGTCAGGAAACGATTCTGTTTTTAAGGAGGAGAAAATGTCGAGGCAGGATGTCATTAATGTCCTCAACGAGCTGAGGTCGCTGGAACTCGCCGCGATCATCCAGTACATGAAGCACCACTACGAAGCGCAAGGCATCGAGAGCCCCGCGATCAGCAAGCAGTTTGAGAGTGCGGCTATGGACGAGATGAAGCACGCCGAGGCGCTGGGCGAGCGGATCAACTACCTCGGCGGCGAGCCCACCAAGCACCCCGCCGAAATTCTCACCGGCGGCGACCTGCGAAAAATGATCGCCGACGACCTTCGCATCGAACGCCACGCCATCAACAAATACCGCGAATACATCGAGCTCATGTTCCGCGAGCAGGACCACGTGTCGCGCCGCATGCTCGAAGGAATCCTCGAAGTCGAGGAGAAGCACGAAGACATGTGGATAACCGATCTGGCCAGGCAGGAAGCACCCGCAATGGCCTGATCGGGGTCGACGGAGCATGGGGAATCTACACAACAGCATCCGCCGCAATCGCTCGGCGCGCTGTTTTACCGGCCGTGGCCGCGGTGGCTCATCGCGGAGGTGTGCTCGTGATAGCAGCCGTGCTCGTGCATGCGGTTGTGCAGGCGGCGATGCGCCGACACGAGCACCAGCCGCATGCGCTTGCAGGCCTTCGCTTCGGCCCGCGTACCTGTCGTGTCGATAAACGCCAATGCACCCTCGATCTGCTCGAGGATCGTGACCGCATCGGCCGCGGCAAGGAATTGCGAGCCGGCCACCTGCACCATCACCGGCGACGAGTGGGCGGCCACCACTTCCGGCTTGTCCGGGTAATGCCCGCGCACCAGCAGCGCCAGCCAAGAGCTTCTATCCAGTTTAACTGACCAGTTCCCCTCGTCCGCGTCCGGGCGCACGGCCTTGCTTTCGCGCACCTCGCCGTTCACGATCAGTTCCACTCGCGAGATCGGCACGGTAACGCTGGCAACCTGCCACGTCACGTCGAGCGTGCCGCCGTTGTTCATTTCGATGCGCGAGCCGGCGGGCCGGCCGTCGACGCTGAACTCGAGCAGCGGGCCGTACGTTACAAACGTGCGCGCGCTGCGCACTGCATCCATCCACGCCTGGTACGTAAACTCACGGCCGTGCTCGATCCTGGCATACGTGCGTATTGCGCCCACCGAGGTCGAGGCGCTCATCTTGTCGGTGCCGCCCACCGCGGGCACCAGGTAACCGCAATTCAGGTAGCGATACCAGTCCGACAGCGAATACGGATCGATGCCGCCGTAGAGGTTTCCCCACGAGGTCATCTCGATGGCGTCGGCGTCGCCCTCGATGATGGTGGCGGCGTGCTCGCAACGTGGATTTGGGAAATGCGGGACGACCACGAGGCCGCCCTGCTTTCTGCACTGGCGCGCCCACTCGGTCAGCAGCGTTTCCACCGGATCGCCCAGTGCCGACTCGTCGGGCCCGCCGGTGGTCATCGGCGCGATGATGCGGCCGCTGTAGCCCAGCAGCGAAATATGCCCCAGCACGTGCTGGCGGTTTTCGGTGCCTACCCGCACGAGGTACTCGCCGTCGCCGCCCGCATCGCGTGCGCCCAGCGTCGTCTTGCCGTCGAAATCGCCCGCGTTGGTAATCAGCTCGCCCCACTGGCTGGCGAGCAGGTTTACCACGTTCACGCCCTCGCCCGCACCCTCGAGCAGCGCCGACGGCGGCGACAGGAAATGCACGTGCGTATCGGCCGTCACCCAGCCCTTCTCGCGCCACGGCAGCACCTTCTCAAGCTCGATAACGATCTCGCGCGTAGCGCGGCTCACTCGAATGGTTTTCCGCACCGGCCGAATCTCGAATCCCTTCGACACCTCCACGTACACGCGACCCAGCGGCAGATCGATGGTTGTCTCGCCGGCAACGTATGTGCAGCGGTGGATGCCGAGGTGGGCAAAATCCACGCTGTAATCCTGAAACCAGCCGTGGTTTGGAATTCGGTGCCGATCGACGGGCGCCATGTATTCGCCCGCCTCGCCGTGAACGTGCAGCTTTGCGGCCACGGTTTTCCCGCTGATTTTCTCCACGGCCTTCAGTGTCACGCGTTGCGTCGCAGGTTCCACCACCTCGAGCGGCCCTGCCTTGTGCTCGCGTTCGAGCTTGGCCACGGGCACCCTGCGGCCGCCGGGCAGATGGAAGCGCGCATCCGGATGCGCTGCGTATTCCACCAGCACATTGCGGCCCGATATCTGCGGCACGTAATTGTTGGCAGTATTGCTCCACGACGCATTGGGGTAAGCCGGCTGCGGCGTGGCCGAGATCACCTGGCCGAGGTCGAGGCGGATCTGCCTCAGCCCGCCATGCTGATCGAGAGCGTGATCGAATGTCTCGCCCTTGGGCAAGGCCAGCACGGCCTTGCGGCGAGGCTGCCAACGCAGCGGGTTCGATGCAGCGTTGCCCGCGGAAACGGCCGACAGCAGCACTGCGCCGCTCACCGGTTCGACGCGCAATCCGGTGATCGGCTTTCCGGGCTGCGGGTTCTCCCACGCCCAAAGCCAGTTAATCCACGGGCCAAGGTCCGGCATGGCCGCCCTGGTCTGCGCCTGGCCCCACGCGCCGACCTTCAACTCGTCGTCGAGCTCGTTCGCCAGCGGCCTTGGCTTGTATTGGGGCACCGCCTCGAAGCAGTTGTCGCCCCATCCCCGCTGCACAGGCCCCACGTGATGGCGGCGGCGGATCGGAAGCCGAGCCTCAAAGCCGTCGGCATAGACGATCACGTAATCGGCAGCGTGCTCGTTCAACCGGCCTTCGCCACGCATCGGCGAGATCATGCCTCGCTCGTCGCTGTCAATCGGCCGGACGTCCGACGTGTGCAGAAAAACAAGCCACGGCGTTTTCAGCGGCTCCATTTTCAGCCACACTGCTCGATCGCTGGCCAGCACCGCGCGGTTCACATCGAACGGAATGCCCCAGAACACGCACCGACCGCTGGGCGCGTGCGCTATGGCGTCCGACATCCGGCGCGACACGCCGGCCCCGGCAAGATCCGCAAGGCGCACGTTTCCCTTCAGTTTCAGCGGCCTGAACAACGATGATTCCGGACCATCCTGAATGCTGGGCATGAGATTGCTCCTCTGCTGCAAACCCGACTCGGCGGGGGCGGTTTGGCTCTGCATTCAGCCTGAAAGGCTGAAACCCAAGAGACCAGGCCTCGCGGCTCCGCCGCCTCACGAAAACATCGTTCTCGCCACCGTAGCCACGTAAACGGCCTTCGCACCGCCCTCGATGAGCATCCGCGAGCACTCGGCGCACGTGGCGCCCGTGGTCAGCACGTCGTCGATCAGCAGCAGCCTCTTGCCCGCGATGCGCGCATTCTTGCGCACGGCAAATACACCACGCATATTCTCCATCCGCTGCTGCTTGCCGGCGGCCGTCTGCGATGGCGTTGCCCGCTTTCGCCGCAGGCAACGGTTCTGCAGCGGCAACCGGAAATGCCCAGCCACCTGCTCGGCGATCAGTTGCGATTGGTTGAAACCGCGCTTCAGCGCCCGCCGCCAGTGCAGCGGCACCGGCACCACCGCGTCCACCGCTACGGGCAGGCGATGCGTTTCCAGATGCTCGATCAGGTATCTCGACATCGGAAGCGCAAAGAATGTTTGCTTGCAGAGTTTGAGCTGCAGGATCAGCTCGCGAGCGATTCCCTCGTATCGAAATGGCGCGGTAGCCGATTTGAAGAACAACGACTTCCCCTCGCACGAGGGGCAGCGCGGGCTTGTCTTGGTGTATTGCGCCAGTTGATGCCCGCATTTCAAACATCGCTCAGCCGAAATAAACGGCAGGTCTTTCAGGCAGGCTGCACAGAAAAACTCGGTGCAATCGCTCTCGTCATGCAGGCTCATGCCGCAGCCGGCACAATGACGCGGATACACAAGCTCCAAGGCACCGTCTACCAGCTTCGACGCCGCCACGCGCGCGGCCAACAATGCAGAAGATCTCTTGCTGCCAGCCATGTTGATTCTCCTGAATTCCGCTGTCGCGCAAACTATTCCAGATTCGCATGCCGCGCAGCCATATCCTCGTGCCGCGCATCCGTCGCATCGATCAGCCGCAAGACAATGCTGTCGAACAGCACCAGCGCCGCCTGCTCAAACAGGCTTCCGCCAAACTGCACGCTGCCGCCGACCGGCAAACCGATCACCGTGCCGGCCAGCCGCGCCACCGACGACCCCGGCTCCGACGTCACCGCCGCGCAGCCCGCACCAGCCGCCGCCGCCGCACGCATGAAGCCGATGAGCGTCGCCTTCTCGCCCTTGCCCGAACACACGATCAGCAAATCCCCCTTGCCGATCGCAGGCGTGGTGGTATCGCCCGCCACGTGCGCCGCACAGCCCAGATGCATCAGACGCATCGCAAACGCCCGCGCCGCGAGCGCCGAACGCCCGCAGGCCGCCACGTAAACACGCCGCGCACCCCTTATCTGCTCTACCAGCCGCTCGGCCGCCCGGGCATCCACCGCCGCCATCACGCGCGCCAGCTCCGAAAGCACAATCGACGCATGCTCGCCAGTATCCATTGCATCACCTCTCATCAGCGGCCGCGGCCCCGCCGCGCGCTGCCCCGCCGGCCGCCGCAATTTCAGCCGCGCCAAATGCCGCCACAAGCTGCGGCTGCTTCGGCACAAAAAGCTTCACGCCCAGCTCCATTTCCAGCGCGCGGCGCAGCCCCGCATTCAGCGCCGGCCCGCCCACAAAAACCACCCGCCCTGCCACGCACACCTTGCGTGCCATCGCCGCTACCCGCTTCGCGATCGACGCGTGAATGCCGGCCACTATATCGCACACCTCCTCGCCGCGCGACAGCAGCGAAATCACCTCCGACTCCGCAAAAACCGTGCACAGGCTGTTAACCGGCAGCACCTTTTCAGCACGCAACGAAAGAGAACCAAGGGCGTCCAGCTCCACCTCCATCGCCCGCGCCATCACCTCCAGAAAACGCCCGGTGCCGGCCGCGCACTTGTCGTTCATCGTAAAATCCCGCAGGATTCCCCACTCATCCAGCGATATCACTTTGCTGTCCTGCCCGCCTATATCTATGACCGTGCGGGGCGGCTTGCCCCTCCCCGACAGCGCAGCCGCACCGCGCGCGATTGCCGTGATCTCGCTCACTATCTGATCGGCCGATCGCACCAGCCGGCGGCCATAGCCGGTGGAAACCACGCACGCCAGCCCGGCACGCCGCCGCCCGCAATCGGCCAGCAGGCCGCTCAGCAGCCGCTCCACCGTCTTTTGCGAATTTGCCCCCGTGGCCGCAATCGCAGAACCGACCACGTCCGGCCCATCCGCGAGCACTACCTTACACGTTGTTGAACCTACATCTATGCCTGCAACCAAACGATGAGCCATCAGCGAATCCAAAGGTGAAAAAGGCCTTGAGTTTGGGCCGCCCTGCACGTCGCCCGACCAGCGGCAAAAACCGCGCCGGAAACAATCATTTTACCCCTGCGAAGTGTGATTATCAACGATATGACGGGCTAAGATGACCGGCCAACGAGGAGGTCGTAGATCGGCTGAGCCTGCTCGAGCGAGGCCAATGTGCAGTCGGCTGACGAGAGCTGTTCGGCGGAGTAGCTGTTCGTAACGGCCACGCATACCATGCCGGCGGCCTTTGCGGCCGCCACACCGGCGATCGAATCCTCGATCGCAAGGCACGCCTCCGGCTCCTGGCCCAGCTCCGCCGCCACCGTCAGATAAGGCTCGGGCGACGGCTTATGCGCGCTCACGTCTTCCTTGGCCACGATTGCGCGGAAGCAATTGCGGATGCCAAGCCGGCGCGTAACCGTCTCGATCGAAATCCGCCACGCACTCGACGCAATACCCAGCGGCCAATTCCAGCTCAGCCGCCGCACCAATGCCACCGCGCCGGGAAACTCGGGCACGCTCTGCTGCAGCAGATTCAGAAAAATATTCCTCTTCTCGATCTGCCACGAATAGATGTTGTCTTGAATTTTGTATTCGACGAAAAGTCGTTCGAGCAGCTTTGCATCGGTGATGCCGATGCCGGAGCGGAATTCCGCCTCGGGCACTGTGATGCCCTTCTTGGCAAACAGTATCTGCCACGAGCGCACGTGCAACGGTTCCGTGTTGCAGATCACGCCGTCAAGGTCGAAAATCACAGCCTTGACCTTGCTCTCGGGAATTTCGAGGTCCAAAGCCACCGCCTTTCCATTCTGTGCAATTATAGCACAAAAGCGGTGGGAATTCCAATACACGGAACCGCGCACCAAGCAAAAAACCACTGATAATCACTGATCCTGCATTAATATCAGAAGCGCGACGCCCTCCACCTCCAGCCTTCTTGACCTTGGACCTTGGACTTTGGACCTTGGACTTTCGACCCTCAGGCCCTGGTCTTCTTCTTGCGCCGCTTCTCCACAATATCCTCGGCGATCGAAAACGGCACCGCCTCATAATGCTCGAAATGCATCGTGAAAGTCGCCCGCCCCTGCGTCATCGTCCGTAGCGTAGTCGCATAGCCAAACATCTCGCTCAGCGGCACCAACGCCTTGATATGATGCGCCGTCCCCTCCGTCTCCATCGAAAGAATCCGGCCGCGCTTCGAGCACAGATGCCCGTTGATCGACCCGGAATACTCGGAAGGTGTAGTCACCGACACCGACATCACGGGCTCGAGCAGTTGCGGGCCGGCGTGCGAAAACGCCTCCTTGAAAGCCATCGATGCCGCCGTGCGGAACGCCCGCTCCGACGAGTCCACCTCGTGATAGCTCCCGTCGATCAGCGTCACGCAAACGTCCACCACCGGATAGCCCGCATACACACCCACGGCCATCGCGTCTATCACGCCCTTCTCCACCGCCGGTATGTACTCCTTCGGAATCCTCCCGCCGCTGATATCATCCACAAACTCGAACCCCTGCCCGGGCTCCAGCGGCTCAAGTGTGATCCTCACGTGTGCATACTGCCCCTTGCCTCCCGTCTGCTTCACGAATTTCTTGTTGATCTCGGAATCGCCCGTGATCGTTTCGCGGTATGCCACCTGCGGGCTGCCCACCTGCGCCCGCACGCCAAACTCGCGCTTCAGGCGATCCACAATGATCTCCAGGTGCAGCTCGCCCATTCCGGAAATCACCGTTTCCTCCGTTTCCTGGTCAAAATTAACCAGGAACGTCGGGTCCTCCTCGGCCAGCAACCCCAGCGCCTTGCCCAGCTTCTCGTTGTCGGCGCGCGATTCCGGCACAATGCTCACCGAGATCACCGGCGCCGGAAACTCTATCGCCTCCAGGATGATCGGTTCCTCTTCGCAGCAAAGCGTGTCGCCCGTCACCGTCTCCGACAGCCCGATGGCAACGCCGATGTCGCCGCAGAATATCTCGTCGCGCAGCTCGCGGTGGTTTGCGTGCATCTGCATCAGCCGGCCCGTCCGCTGCTTCTTGCGCTGCGTCGAATTATAAACATACGAACCCGCCTGCATCGTGCCCGAGTAGACGCGGAAGTAAACCATCTTGCCCATATGCTTATCGGCCACCACCTTAAACGCCAGCGCCGCCAGGCGTCCGTCGTCCTTCGGCACGCGCTGCACCACTTCGTCCTGCATATTCGTGCCGTTGATCGCGGGCATATCCAGCGGCGACGGCAGGTAATGCAGCACCGAATCGAGCAGGTTCTGCACGCCCTTGTTCCGGAAAGCCGCACCGCAAAGCACCGGCACCACGCGCCCATGCAGCGTGGCCGTTCGCAGCACTCGCCGGATTTCCTCCACCGATATCTCCTCGTTTCCACAATACTTTTCCATCAGGCGCTCGTCAAGCTCCGACACCTTCTCCACGAGATTATGCCGCCATTGCCGCGCATAGCTCTCAAGCTCCGCCGGCACGTCCTCCACGCGCATCTGGGCGCCGTCGCCCCCATCGTAATAGATCGCGCGATACTCCACGAGATCGATGATCCCGCTGAAATCCTCCTGCGACCCGATCGGCACCGCCACCGGCACAGGGTTCTCGCCAAACTTCGCACGAATCTCCTCCACCACGCCGAAAAAATCGGCGCCTGTGCGATCCATCTTGTTTATGAATGCAATCGTGGGAATCGAATACTTCTCGGCCTGCCGCCACACCGTCTCCGACTGCGGCTCCACACCGCCCACCGCACAGAAAAGCGCAACCACGCCATCAAGCACGCGCAGCGAACGCTCCACCTCCGCAGTGAAATCCACGTGCCCAGGCGTATCGATCAGATTGATGCGATGGTCCTTCCAGAAAGCCGTGGTAGCGGCCGACGTGATCGTGATGCCGCGCTCGCGCTCCTGATCCATCCAGTCCATCGTTGTGCTGCCGGCGTCAACGTCGCCCAGCCGATGCGTACGGCCCGTATAAAAAAGAATACGCTCCGTCACCGTCGTCTTGCCGGCATCGATGTGCGCCATTATGCCGATGTTTCTCACATTTTCCAGTTGCACTTGCCTTGTCAATTCAATCCTCCATATTGGAGCTTCTGCATTCCGCCCGCCTGATGCAGGCAAATAGGCACCATTCGGCAATCCGCAAAACCAATGCTCCGCGGCAGTCCCGGTTACAGTGCCTGATTTGTAAGGGATTGGGTTCTAACGCGAGGTTCGGAAGCCGGTTACCTTGACGGCAAACGACTCGATGCCAAGGAGATATGCCGGAGGAACTCGATGCCCCCGTTCGGGAAGCATCGAGTATTCACCTGATCGGTCCTTTCCTCGAACCATTAACTATTATACGAACTTCGTCAGCAAATGTAAAGCAAAAACATGCGCAAGCGCATCGGCCGGTGTGTTACCATTTTGTGGGCTCGACACAGCTTGCCGGGCCGATGCCGGCTAAGCCCGCGTTCACAGACGCCGTGTCCCACGAAGCTCGTGTGCATGGACTCGGTGCCCCACGAATGCATTGACATCATTTTTCTTCTTCCCCTCCTGTCAAAGGCCTGAAGGGCCGGAGTTCTGTAAAGCCCAGGGCAACGCCCTGGGTTAGTCGGTGCGGCAAGAAGCAAGCCCTGAAGGGGCGGAGTATACGGCTGTGTGCTGGGTATACGTAAGGCCGCCCCTTCGGGGCTCGATTTTTGGGTGGGTGGCGCCTTTCCCCAGCCCTTCGGACTGGGCTTTACGGAACTCCGGCCCTTCAGGCCTTAATCGGAGTTGAATGAAGAATTTGATGAAGAGAACGACAGCACCAGTCCAACTGAGAATGAATGATTCACCCCCAAAATAATAACACACCCGTAGCGGCCGATATGTAAGCCAGTCGCACGGCGCAACAAACGCCCCGGTGGAACGTCTGAGACGTGCCACCGAGGCGCCTCTGCAAAAACCGCGCGCATTACGGCTAGAACCGCAGCGATGCCCCGAGGAACGGACCCGCGATCCGCAAGTCCACCATATCCAGATCGTCCTCAAACTTGAGCTGAATAACCTTATACCCGGCGCTGAGGCTGAAATTCCTGTGAGGGATCAGCTTCAATCCGGCCTCGGCATCGTAGAAATGGCCGTAACCCCCCACGTAGAGCGCCGAGATGTCGGCAAAAACGCTGAGCCGCTCCGTAGGATTCAGCTCGGCAATTACACCGACGGTCGGAAACGCCGCCAGGAAATCGCCCGACGCCTGCTGGTTGTTCCCTGCGATCGATGCCTCCACGTCCATTATCTTGATGTCGATCTGCGGGCCCAGGCTGAACACACTTTGCGCAATAGTGATAGGCCAGGCCCATCCCAGCGTACCGTACTGCATGTCCAGCTCCGTAACCACTCTGTCGCCGATGCTGAACGTTCGGCCGTCAAACTCGAATCTCTGATCGATTCTGGTATCGCCGCTGTAGCTGATCGGAATGTACGAAGCCCGGATGCGATGATTCGTGTTTCCAATGTACCACGTTACCCGCCCCATGAAAAAACTCTCGTCGCTCAGATCCAGCGTGTCCACCAGGTCCACCTTTGTGCCAATGCCGGCCTCGGTCACTCTCGCCTCGCCCTCGAATGAAGGCATCCACCAGCGGCCCTCAAGCTCCAGCGTAGCCCGCCGCTCGCCGGCGTCCGCCGCCATTACGGAAACAACTGAAATCACGCATGCGAATGCCACCATTCTCACTGATAACATTTTGCCGTCTCCTTTGCCCTTTCATTCAAATGAAATTACTCCGTTCGACAGCATTATACGGAAAAAGCCCCGCACGTGTCAAGAGCTTGCACAGAAAATCGCGGCGCTCAATCCTGCCGGCCCGCGGGCTGCCCCACGGTAACGCTGCCGATTATGATGTACCTCACCGCCTCCAGCTTCTGCCGCACGTTCATCTCCTTCACGATCTCCGCCCGCTCCAGATCCCTCTCGTCTATCACGCTGCTGAGGTCCACGCGCTCCTTCACGTCAAACCACTTGGCCCCCACAAGGTGGCCGTTCAGCTTGTCGGACAGCTCGCCGACCACAATCTCGCACTGGCGCGTGCCGCTGCGATTGCGAAGCTCAGCCAAGGCGATAGTTTCACCCTGGCCCGGAAAGCCGGCCTTCAGCGAATTCACCAGTTCCTTTGCAAGCGAATCCAGCTTGTCCAGCGCTGCCTTGCCGCTTGCGCTGGCCACGAGGGTGGCATCGGCCACGCGCACCACGCGCAAGTCGCACGCTACGTTAAACGCTTCAACTCGCTCTTGCCACGTAACCGCACCTCTAGGCCCCGGCAAACCGGCCTTGCCCCGCGCGCCGACCTGCCCGTGCCTTCCATCTTTCCCGGCCATTGCAGCCCTGCCCATCGCCCCGCCCTGGCCGTTTGCTCCGTCGCTGCCTTTTGCCCCGCGAAGCCCGGCCGGGCCTGCCGGCCGCGACCGCGGGATTTGCGTGGGCGCCGAATCCGGAGTTACGCGGTACTCCTGCAACCACGAGCAGCCCTTGCCGCCGGGGCCGCCCGCGCCGCCCTGCCCGCCGCTGCCGCCGCCGCCCGCCCATCCGGCATGGCCGGCCGCGCCTGCAGAGCCGCCCGAACCTGCCAGCCCCGCGTCTCCGCCTTCGCCGCCGCTGCCGGCGCGTCCGCCCGATACGTCAAACGTTACCGACGACCTTACCGATTTGATGAAATCTTCCTCCCCCTCGATAGCGATCACAACGTGTGCGCCGCCCCCGCCATTGCCGCCGTCGCCGCCGTCGCCACCACTGGCGCCGTGGCCGCCATCGCCGCCGCTGGCCGCATTCCCGCCATTGCCGCCATCGCCCCCCTTGCCGCCTGGCCCGCCCGGGCCGCCTGGCCCGCCCTGGGTCG
>DATLAR010000136.1:0-25219 GCA_035527355.1 Planctomycetota bacterium | reverse complement strand
CAGTCCGAGCAAACGCAGAAGATAATGCTGTGGCTGATGCCGGCGCTCTTCGGATGGATGTTCTACGGCATGCCCTCCGGCCTGGTGCTCTACTTCATGACCAGCACGGCGCTGGGCGCGCTCGAGTCGCACCTGATCCGCCGGCACCTCGACAAACTGGAGCTGGCACCGGTGAAGCCGGATACGAAGAAGAAATCGAAGTCGTGGCTGGATCAGGCCCGGGCACGCACCGCCCGCGGCCGCAAGAGCAAATGATCCGCCGCCTTTCACCCTAACACAACAGGCCGGGAGAATTCGCAACCCAGCGGCTTCTCCCGGCTGCTTTATCGGCCTATGACTTGCCTCGACGACACAATCATCGCCGTGTCCACCGCATCCGGCATCGCCGGCCGCGGCATTGTGCGGCTCAGCGGCCCGCAAGCGCTAGAGATGGTGCAGGCTTCGCTGCACGCGCCCGGTTGTCCGCCGCCTCACCTCGCCTCGCAGCCGCCATACACGCGGCTGTCGCAGCCCATAGCCCTCGCCGACGGCACGCCCGTGCCCGCCGATCTATATCTCATGCGGGCGCCTGCCTCCTACACGCGTGAAGACGTCGTTGAAATCCACACCTTCGGCGGCCCGGTGCTGCTCGAGATGATCCTCGATGATTTCCTGGCCCGCGGCGCACGGCTCGCCGAAGCGGGCGAGTTTACCAGGCGGGCCTTTCTAAACGGCCGCATCAGCCTCATTCAGGCCGAAGCCGTGCTGCACGTGATCCGCTCGCGCACCGATGCCGAGCTTCGCCTTGCCATCAGGCAGCTCGGCGGAAACCAGCCCAACGAGCTGGCTCGCGCTCGCGATATTCTGCTAGACCTCTGCGCCCGCACGGAGCTTTCTATCGACTTCACCGACCAGGATATCGAGTTTTTCCCGCAGGCGACGCTCGTTGAAACCATCGCCGACGCCCGCCGATTGCTGGCCGCGCTCCTGAGGCAAACCGACCGGCAGGGCGGCGGGCAGCCCGGTGTTTCCGTTGCCATCTGCGGCCGGCCGAACGTCGGAAAATCAAGCATCCTCAACGCCCTCCTCGGCCGCACCAGGAGCATCGTTACGCCCCTGCCCGGCACCACCCGCGACGTGGTGGAAGACCTGCTCGGAATCGACGGCCACCTCTTCCGCCTCTGCGACACCGCCGGCACGCGCGAGAGCGACGACCTGGTCGAGCGCGAAGCCATAGGACGCGCGGCCCGCGCCACCGAGGGAGCCGACCTAGCGCTGTTCGTGGCCAGTTTGGCGGATGGCCTCTCACCGGCGGAAATCGCGCTATGGCACAGCATCGCCCCTCCGAAGATCGCGGTGCTCAACAAGGCCGATCTTGCCGCCGATAAGGCGGAACCCTGCCGGCAGATGCTCGCAGGAGCCGAATGCGTCGTCACCTCCTGCCGCGATGCCACCGGCATCGATCAACTGAAAGCCGCGATGGTGCGGGCGGTTCGCGAGGGGCGGATCGATTCGTCGGCGCCGAGCTTTCTGCTGAATACCCGCCACTGCGATGCCATCCGACGGGCGTCCGATGCTTTGGACCGTGCCGGCGAGGGGGCGGAATCAGGCGTCAGCATCGAATTCATCGCAATGGATATGCGTATCGCCCTCGATGCACTCGGCGAGATCGCCGGCCACACCTGCACCGACGATATCCTCAACCGCATCTTCTCGAGTTTTTGCATCGGAAAATGAGTTCGATCAAGCGGTCGTCGGGCTTTCGACCAGTCGGCCGGCAGCAAATTACGGCTGATGCGTGCAGCCCGCCGCTCTCGGTAGACTCGATTTCAGGGCTCTTGATCTTGGCGCACGTTCGCCGGTCTTTCGCTGGTTTTGCTTTGCACTCCGGCGTCTCGCGCGCTATAATGATTATGGCAAAAATCAGGTGCGCGCCCGTAGCTCAATTGGATAGAGTGATGGGCTTCGAACCCAGAGGTTGCAGGTTCGAGTCCTGCCGGGCGCACCAGGCTACCAGCCAAGCGAAAGACAAAGCCCCCGGGCCGTTGAGGTTCGGGGGCTTTGTCATGTTTCGGGCTTTTCCGCCTGCACATCGCAGCCTGCACATCGCAGCCTTTGACTTGTATCCGCGCCGCTGGAAAAATCAACGGGCAATGAGCGAAAAGCCGCCGGGTTGAGTACAATCCTACTGTAATAATTCTTTTTTCATAAGATTCCCACAAATGGGGGTATCGCCAGTCTGTACATGCGGAGGAGGATGATTCCTCCCCCACCGGTCTGGCTTGCAGCGTTTCACAATGAAAGGAGGTGTGAAATGAAAACGAAAGGTGCAAGAGCAGACACAATGGCATTTACGCTGATCGAGCTACTGGTCGTCATCGCAATTATTTCGATCTTATCCGGTATCCTTCTGCCAGCGATCAACAATGCCCGCAAGTTGGCCATCAGGTCAAACTGCACGAACAACCTTCGCCAGCTCGGCACGGCCCTGCAGAATTACCTCGACGGGCCCGGCGGCCACCGCTATTATCCCTATCCAACCGAAGACGCCGCCTGGGTGAAAAGCACAGGCACAGACCTCCAGCGCGGCCAGGGATTCTCCGGAGCATCCTTCCTCGCCGCTCTGTATTGGTCCGGCGTCATCAACGACCCGAGGGTCTTCATCTGCCCGGGCAGCACCGACGGCAACCGTGAGGGCCTGGACTTCTGCAAGGAGCCGGAGAGCGGCAACACCGCAAAGATGCCCGGCTGGAATGCGCAGTTTGAAAAGCCCAACGGCACGCACGTGAGCTATGCGTCGAAGGCGCAGTGGACGATGGCAAAGGGAATGCCGCTGTCGCATAGCAGCGTATCGTCCGTCAGTGCGCTGGCGTGCGACGACACCGACGGCGAGCCGGGCCACGAAGACGGCTTCTGCGTGCTGTATGGCGACTGCCACGTGGAGTTCCTGATGACGAAGGAGGTGTTTGGCGGAGAGCGGGGAATGGTGGGCCGGGTGAAACCTCTCGATGAGGTGGACAACTGAACGACGTGTTGGAGAGCCAGACCGGTCTTGGAAGCACCCGCGGCACCCGGCGCCGCGGGTGCTGCATTTCGGCAATCAGTCTACCGCCTCCACCCTTACGCCATTGCGCAGGAGCAAAGCCGCGCAGACGCCGTGGAAGCCGCCAAGGCCGCACGACGGGCTTTTCGTTTTCAGGTAAGCTTCTTCAACGCCGAACGTGCGCACGATCAGCAGCACCTCGTTTGCCCCGCGTACGAATTCCTGCGTGACGTCGCGGCCGGCCGCGTTTTCGATGCGGCAGCGGCCATCGAGCACCTGCTCTCCGGTGGCTCCGTTGAGGCACGATGGCGGGCGGGGCGTGGGCATTCCGCCTAGCTGCTCGGGGCAGACGGGAATGATCCAGCGGCCGGCAAGCTTGGCCAGCAGCTCTTCATCTTTCCGGTTTGCACCGTCATACCGTGTATTCAATCCCAGCAGGCACGCGCTGACAAGGACAGGTGGATTGGGCATCGTGCACCTCACGTTCCATGCCTTGCGATGGCGGATTTCAGGCAGGCCGCGGCCGCCGCCACGTCGTCGGCCGAGATGATCGCCGAGCACACTGCGAGCCGGCGCGCTCCCGCCTCAAGAATATCTTCGGCCGTGGAGGGGGCAATTCCACCGATGGCGTAGAATGGAATCCTGACGTTTTCGGCTGCATACCGCACGTATGCAAGGCCCACCGGCGCGGTGGTGGGCTTGGTGGGCGTGGCGTTGACCGGCCCCACCCCGATATACGACGCGCCCGCCTCGATGGCGGCCTGCGCCTGCTCGGGCGAATGCGTGGAGACGCCGATGATCTTGCCGGCGCCCAGCAGCCGGCGGGCCTCGGCGGCGGGAAGGTCGTCTTGCCCCACGTGGAGGCCGTCGGCGTCGACGATCTGCGCGACGTGTGCGCGGTCGTTCACTATGAACGGTACGCCGGCGTCGCGGCATACTTCGCGGAGCCGCCGCGCGAGATCGAGAAATTCGCCGTCGTGCATTTCTTTTTCGCGCATCTGGATGATGTCTGCTCCGCCGCGGATGGCGTCGCGTGTGACTTCTTCGGGCTTGCGGCCGCGCAGCAGGGAGGTGGTGACGAGCACGTAGAGCCGCGCGTCGAGCAGGCGCCGGCAAGGGTCCATCTCGTTTACCAGCCCCTTCTCGGCGGTGTAAAGCTCGTAGCGCAGTTTCTCGAGCGATTCGGCGGCGCGTGGGTCGATCGTCTTGGCGTATTCCTCGAGTACGCGGAGGCCCTCCTGCGCGCGCCTGATGTTTGCGGCCACCACATCGCCGATGCCGGTGCGTGTCTTTTCAAATTCGGTGGAGATGTGCGTGCCCACGTCGCCCGCGGTATCGCGCCACGAAACGAGCACGGCGCGCGGCGCGACGGAGCTGACCGCCTGCAGCAGACGATGGCGCATCAGTTTGAGACGCTCGCTGGCGGCCGAGCTGCCGAGCGCAAAGCGGGCGTAGTCTTCCACCACGCGCAGCGCCTCTCCGGCGCGGTTGTAGTTGGCGTCGATTATGCGCAGGACTTGCGGGTCGAGGTTTTCGATTGCAGGTTCTCCCGGGGCGCCGGCGTGCATCGGTGCGGAAGAAGGATGACGTGCTCCGCCGGCAAGGGGCCGGCGCGGTTACAACTGGCCGAGCAGGCGAAGGTCGTTGTCGAAGAGCAGGCGGATGTCGGTGATACCGAAGCGGTACATCGCGGCGCGGTCGATTCCGAGGCCGAACGCGAAGCCGGTGTATTTTTCGGGGTCGTAGCCGACGGCTTCGAAGACGTTTGGATCAACCATTCCGGCACCCAGCAGTTCGGTCCAGCCTTTGCCCTGGCAGGTGCTGCAGCCTCGACCGTGGCAGAACGTGCAGGCGATGTCGACTTCGGCGCTGGGCTCGGTGAACGGGAAGAACGACGGCCGCATTCGCGTGCGGGTTTCGGGTCCGAAAAAGGCTTTCATCGCGATATCGAGCACTGCTTTGAGATCGGCCAGCGTGATGTTTTCGTCGACGACAAGCCCCTCGATCTGGTGAAAGACCGGATAATGGCTGGCGTCGGGCGTGTCGCGGCGGAATACCTTGCCGGGTGCCACGATTCGCAGCGGCGGCTTGCGCTGCATCATCGTCCGCACCTGCACGGGCGAGGTGTGGCTGCGCAGCAGGATGTCGTCCTTTATGAAAAAGGTGTCGAACGAGTCGCGTGCCGGGTGCTCGGCGGGGATATTGAGCGCCTCGAAGTTGTAGCGCTCGAGCTCCATTTCGGGTCCGTAAACGACCTCGAAACCGAGCCGGGCGAAGATGTCGACCAATTCGTAGGTGGACCTTGTGATTGGATGCAGCCGGCCGAAGGGGGGGACATTGCCTGGAATGGTAACGTCGAAAACTTCCTTGGCGGGTTTCGGCTTGGCTCCGATGGCGGCCTGGCGGGCCTTGAGGGCTTCCTCGACGGCCACGCGGGCTGCGTTGGCTTCCTTGCCGGCCAACGGCTTCTGCTCGGCGGGCAGCGCGGGAATGCGGCCCATGATGTCCTTGAAAATGCCCTTGCGGCCGAGGTATCTCACGCGGAGCGCCTCGATCTCTTCGGCGGCGGCTCGCTCGATCTCGGCGAGAGCCTTTTCTTTCAGTTGCCTGATTTCATCGATCATGATTGGCCTTGCACCGTGGCTGCAAACGCAAGGAAAAGCCTGCCGGCGGGAAGAACCGGATCAGGCGGTAACGCTTTCCAGCAGCTTGCCGAACGCGGCCGGATCGGCGATGGCCATGTCGGCCAGCATCTTGCGGTCGGTTTCGATACCGGCTTTCTTGAGTGCGGCCATGAATTTGCTATAGCTAACGCCGCTCTGCCGGCAGGCGGCGTTGATGCGGAGAATCCAGAGCCGGCGGAACTCGCGCTTGCGTGCGCGGCGGTCGCGGAAGCTGTAGACTTCGGCGCGCATCACGGTTTCGGTAGCGGTGCGGTAAAGTTTGCGGCGTCCTCCGACGAAGCCTTTGGCGCGTTTGAAGAGCCTTCGTTTCGCTCGCCTCGCGGCGGGTGAGTTTGTGGATCTCACGTATCGTCTCCTTTATTTGAATGGCCCGCCTTTTGGCATGCGGGCAAAAGCAACTCCGTGAATCGCCCGGGCGTCAGATGAGGCCGAGCAGTCTCTTCATTCTCTTGGCATCGGCCGGGGCGAGCAGTTTTTTGCGGCGGAGCCGGCGGCGGTTCTTGCCGCTCTTGCCTGAAAGGAGGTGCCGACGGCCGGGACGGCTGACAAGCACTTTCCCCTTGCGGGTGACCCTGACTCGTTTTGCCACGCCTTTATGCGTTTTCATCTTGGGCATTTGCGTTTACACTCCATTTATGTGGGCGCGAAAAGCAGCGGCGCCGGTTGACCTGCATATTACCTGCCTTAAAAACAAAGACCTTCCCGCTCTGCGTGCGAACATGCCGCAGCGGCTGTGCGGAAACGCGGTCAGGTCGACTTTGGCACCAGGAGGATGCCCATCTTTCTGCCTTCGAGTTTAGGCGGGCGATCTACCTTTGAGATATCGGCGAGCGCCTCCACGAACGTAATCAGCACCTGGCGGCCGAGATCAACGTGAGCTAGCTCCCGGCCTTTGAAGAACATATTCACCTGCACGCGATGGCCGTGCTTCAGGAAGTCTCGCGCGTGCTCGATCCTGTAGGTGAGGTCGTGTTCTTCCGTTTTCGGGTGCAGCCGGATCTCCTTCAATTGCCGCGGATGCGTTTTGGCGCGTGACTGCTGCAGCTTCTTGCGCTGCTTGTATTTGAACCGGCCGAAGTCCATGATCCTGCACACCGGGGGCGCGGACGCGGGGTCCACCTCCACCAGGTCCATCTGAACTTCCTTGGCCATCGCCAATGCTTCCTGGATCGGGATGATGCCGATCTGGTCGCCTTTATCGTTGATAAGGCGAATGGAGCTGTTCCGTATCTGCTCGTTTACTCTCAGGCTCTTACCGATAAGCTTAGTCTCCTACCTGCGTTCATTTATTTCTGTGAGAATGCGGCCGAGGAAATCGTCGACCGGGCACGAGCCTTGGTCGCCTTCTTTTCTCAACCTCACCGAAACGGTGTTGTTCTCAACTTCCTTATCGCCCACGATGGTCATGTAAGGAATCTTGGAAAGCGTGGCGTTGCGAATCCTGGCGCCGATTGTCTCGCTTCTTGTATCAATTTCGGCCCTGATGCCGTTGGAGGCAAGCTTGTTTCGCACCTGCTGCGCGTATCCGGCGTGCGTTTCGGAAATAGGCAGCACCTCCACCTGCACGGGCGCCAGCCAGACGGGCAGGTCGCCGGCGTAGTGCTCGATGAGGATGGCTATGAAACGTTCGATCGCGCCGAGTATGACGCGATGTATGACCACCGGCCTGTGCTCGCGTCCGTCGGTGCCCACGTAGTTCAGGTCGAATTTCTCCGGCAGCATCGCAAGATCGAGCTGAATCGTGGCGCACTGCCAACTGCGCCCGATGGCGTCGCGCACGTGGAAATCTATCTTCGGGCCGTAGAAGGCGCCGTCGCCCGGGTTCACCTTGTATTCGAGGTTGTTGGCCTTGATCGCGTTTTCGAGGCCAGACGTCGCTTGCTCCCACTGCTCGTCGGTGCCCACGTAGCTGTCGGGCCGGGTGGACAATTCAACGCGATACGTGAGGCCGAACGTCTTGTACACGCGGTCGATGAGCCGCACGATGCTGGTCACCTCGTCGCATACCTGATCGGGCATCATGAAAATATGTGCGTCGTCCTGCGTGAACTGCCTCAGCCGCATAAGGCCGTGCACTACGCCGGATTTTTCGAGTCGGTGGACTGTGCCGACTTCGGCAAACCGCAGCGGAAATTCGCGGTAGCTTCGCACGGCGGTCTTGTAGATGAGAGCCGCGCCCGGGCAGTTCATCGGCTTGAGGGCGTATGGCTCGCCGTCTACCTCGGTGAAGTACATGTTATCTTTGTAGTGGTCCCAGTGCCCCGAACGCTCCCAGAGCAGGCGCTTGAGGACTATGGGCGTTCTGATTTCCTGGTAGCCCCATTGCCTGTGCAGTTGGCGCCAGAAGCCCATCAGCTCTTCCCAGATGATTAGGCCCTTGGCATGCCAGAATGCGGCCGCGGGCGATTCCTCGTGGAAGCTGAAGAGATCGAGCGTTTTGCCTATCTTGCGATGGTCGCGGGCTTTTGCCTCCTCGAGCATCTGCAGGTAGTCCTTCATCGACTTCTTGTCGGCGAAGGCGGTGCCGTAGATGCGGGTGAGCATCGGGCGGGTGGAGTCGCCGCGCCAGTATGCTCCGGCGACACTGAGGAGTTTGAATTCCTTGATGCGGCCGGTGGCGGGCACGTGCGGCCCGCGGCAGAGGTCCGTAAAATCACCCTGCCTGTAAAACGTTACGCGCTCGCCGTAGGGGAGGTCGCGTATCAGTTCGGCCTTGTAGGGCTGCCCCTGTTCCTCCATCAGCTTCGCAGCTTCTTCGCGGCCCAGCTCGAAAGTTTCGACGATGATGTTCTCGGCCGCGATCTTCTTCATTTCGGCCTCGATTTTTTCGAGGTCGTCGGGGCTGAATGGCTCCTTGAATTCGAAGTCGTAATAGAACCCCTGCTCGATAGTGGGGCCGATTGCGAGTTTGACGCCTGGGTAGAGGTGCTTTACTGCCTGGGCCATCACGTGGCTCGCGCTGTGGCGCAGGATATCTATGCCGTCGGCGGAGTCTTCGGTGATCAGCTCGAATGCCGCATCTTTGTGAATCGGCTGCGAAAGGTCCACCTTCTTCGAATCGACACGAGCGGCCACGGCGGACTTGCGCAGCCTGGAGCCAAGCGTCTCGGCCACCTGAGCTGGTGTTACGCCGCTATCGAACTCTCTGGTCGATCCGTCTGGAAATGTCAGTTTGATCACAGTTTCTGCCCAATCAGCGGTGGCCGTCGGCGGGCCTCATCCGCCACCTTTGCAGCTTGCCCTCGAAATAAGGGTTCATTACAATGGCCATAAAGCGGGTGGCCTTGGGTGCGCTGCACTGTAGCCGGGGTGGGCTGCACCTTGCGGTTTCATGGCACACGCCTGAACGATCCTTGGCACGAGTGGTGCGTTGGTGGGCGATAATGGGCTCGAACCATCGACCTCTTGCTTGTCGAGCAAGCGCTCTAACCAACTGAGCTAATCGCCCAAAGACTCTCATTATATGTTACATCCGGAGGGGCCGGATGTCAAGCCTTTTTCCCGCGTGGGGCAAAAGGATTGCTGCAAGACCTTATTCAGAAGGGGAAGAAGCCGTGTTGCCGTTGCTTCTTCCCCTTGCGTTGATCAGCAGGTTGTCACTGAGCGCTTCCGGCCTGTGGCTGCTGTGGAGCCGCCTCGGGCTGATGAGCGGGTTCCTTCACAACTTCCGGCGCGGCGGGCGCGGATTCCATCGGCCCCACCAGCTCGAAGATCACCTGGCTGGCATTGTCGCCAAGGCGCCGCCTCGGGAAGCCCAGGATGCGGGTGTAGCCGCCGGGCCTTGTAGCGTAGCGGGGAGCGATGCGCTCGAAAACTTTGCGCACCGCCCGCTTGTTTCCTCCAAGAATCTGGATCGCCCTGCGCCGCGACGCGAGCGTGTTGTCCTTGCCGAGGGTGATTACCTTTTCGGCCAGCCGCCTGGCCTCTTTGGCCTTTTCGCGCGTGGTTACGAGCCGGCCCAGTCCTTCGCCTTCGTCAGGTTCGGTGAGGAAGAGGCTGATTACGAGGTTCCGCAGCATAGCGGTCCTGTGGGAGCCGGTCCTGTTAAGTTTTCTGCCGCTTTTTCTGTGCCGCATGTTAGCTCATTCCTTCCAGCCCGTCAATCTGCATGCCGAGCGACAACCCCATTTCGGCGAGTTTTTCCTTGATGTCTTCGAGCGAGGTTTTGCCGAAGTTGCGGAGGCCGAGGAGTTCGTTTTCGGTTTTGGATACGAGCTGACGTATGGTCTTGATGTTTTGCGCTTCGAGGCAGTTTTCCGCCCGCACGCTCAGTTCGAGTTCGGTAACGCTTGTATCGAGCACTTCCTTGAAGGCCGCGGGGTCGGTGAGCCTGCCAGTGGCGCCGGCGCCGGTCAATTCCTTGCGTTCGGTTAGTTCGGGCAGCGGCTTCTCGCCCACTTCAACGAAGTAGACGAATGGGTCGAGGTGCTTGCGCAGGATCTTGGCCGCTTCAACGAGTGCGAGTTCGGGCGTAACGCTGCCGTCGGTCCAGATTTCGATGATGAGCTTGTCGTAGTTGGTTATCTGGCCCACGCGAGTGTTTTCGGCCTGATAGCGCACCCTCGTCACCGGCGAGAAGATCGAGTCCATCGGGATCACGCCGATCTCGTTGCGCTCGTTTTCGCCGGCGGTGCTGTAGCCGCGGCCTCTCCTGGCGGTGAGAACGGCCTTGATGGAGGCCTTCGCGTCGGAGATGGTGGCGATGTGAAGGTCGGGGTTCAGTATGGTTACGTCGGGCCCGCCCTTGATCGCGCCGGCGGTGAGCTCGCCGATGCCGCCGGCTTCGAAAGCCAGGATTCTTTCTCCGTCGCCGTCAATTCTCAGAAGGACTTTCTTGAGATTGAGGATGATGTCGGTGACGTCTTCAACAACGCCGGGGATCGTGGAGTACTGGTGTTGTACACCTTCGACCCTGACGGTGGTGAGGGCGGCGCCTTCGAGCGATGAGAGGAGAATCCGCCGGAGGCTGTTGCCAATGGTGGCTGCATAGCCACGTTCAAACGGCTCGGCAACAAACTTGCCGTATGTATTGGTGCAGGTTTCCTTTTCGCATACTACCTTGGTGGGCAGTTCGAAACCTTTCCATCTTATGCGCATACTTGTCCTCCCTTGAGAAGGGCTTGTGGGATAACGAGCAATTCAATTACTTGGAGCAAAATTCGACGATCAACTGTTCCTGCACCGGCAACGTGATATTGTCGCGAGTAGGATAACTCATAACGGTGCCTTTTGGCGGATCGACGCTGCGTTCAAGCCACGGCGGCATCTGCCGCTCGGCGCTCTGCTCCATCAAGCCCTTTATCAGTGCCTTGCTCTTGTCCGAGTTGTAGGGCTCGATCACGTCGCCTGGTTTCACGAGGAACGACGGGATGTCTACGCGGCGTCCATTGACGCGGACGTGCCCGTGCACGATGAACTGTCGGCATGTAGACCTCGATGGTGCGAAGCCGAGGATATAGCAGACGTTGTCGAGCCTCCGCTCGAGGAGCACGAGCAGCGCCTCGCCGGTGTTGCCCTTGCCACGCTCGGCCTCGGCGAAATTGAGTTTGAACTGCTTTTCGAGCAGCCCGTAGAATCTTTTCAGTTTCTGCTTTTCACGAAGCTGTACGCCATACTCGGAGAACTTGCCCCTCTTCCAGGAATGCATTCCCGGTGGATACTCGCGGCGTGAAACCGAGCATTTCGCGGTTTCGCAACGTGTTCCCTTGAGGAAGAGTTTCATCCCCTCGCGTCGGCACAGCCTGCAAACAGCGCCAGTGCGCCTTGCCATTTTAGCTCCTTATCTTGCTACGTGGGTTCAGCCGCCAAAGATCAGACTCGCCGTTTCTTGCGAGGCCGGCACCCGTTGTGCGGCAGTGGAGTAACATCGTCGATGGCCTTTATCTCGAGGCCAACGGCCTGGAGTGCGCGAATGGCCGACTCGCGCCCGGCGCCGGGGCCTTTCACTCTCACCTCAACCTGGCGGACGCCCATCTTCAGTGCCCGCTCGCCGGCTGTCTCGGCAGCCCGCTGTGCGGCAAAGGGTGTGCTTTTCCTGGATCCCTTGAAACCCAGGCTGCCGGCGTTTGACCAGCAGATGGTGTCGCCGTTGGAGTCGGCGATCACGATGTGCGTGTTGTTGAAGGTGGCTTTGATATGCGCCACCGCCTGCGAAACTACGCGGCGTCTGGATTCCTTCTTCGCGGCCTTTCCCATATCTTTCTTCTATTCTCCAATCAAGCGGTTTATATCCGCACGGATACGTTCAGCGAAAAGAGTTTACTTGCCGCGGGGCGCCGTTTTCTTGCCGGCAACCGTCTTGGCCGGGCCCTTGCGTGTGCGGGCGTTTGTGCGGGTGCGCTGCCCTCGGCAGGGCAGGCCGCGCATGTGCCGCGAGCCGCGATACGAGTTTATCTGGCGCAGCCGGGCCACGTTTTGCGATATCACGCGGCGGAGCTCGCCTTCGACGATGAAATTCTTGTCGATCAGCGACACAACCCTGCTGATCTCGTCTTCGGTGAGTTCCTTCGCGCGCTTGTTCGGGTCCAGCCCTGCGCTCGCCACAATCCTCTGGGCCGTTGCATCACCAACGCCGTAGAGGTAGGTGAGTGCTACGGCAACCAGTTTTTCACCGGGTACGTCTACACCGAGAATTCTGGGCATTTATCTTTTTTCCTTTCCGGGGATCGCTATCAACCCTGCCGCTGTTTGTGACGAGGGTTGGTGCAGATGACGCGCACCACGCCCCTTCTCTTGATGAGCTTGCAGTTTTCGCAGATTCTCTTTACCGATGCCCTGACTTTCATCTTGGTCCCTTCTGTATCCGGCAACCGCGGAAGGCTTTAGCCGCGGTACACGATACGGCCCTTGCTCAAATCATAGGGCGACATCTCGATGGTCACTTTGTCGCCTGGCAATATTCTTATGAAATGCATCCGCATCTTTCCGGAAACGTGCGCCAGCACCTGGTGCCCGTTTTCAAGTTCGACGCGGAACATTGCATTGGGCAGGGCATCTTTTACCACTGCCTCAACGCGTATTGCTTCTTCCTTTGCCATGCATCGACTCCAGTGTTCCGAACGGATCAGGGCAAAGTAAGTACTTCTGCCCCCTCCCGTGTGACCGCCACCGTGTGCTCGAAATGGGCCGAAAGGCTGCCGTCCTCGGTCACAACGGTCCACCCGTTCGATTCCGTTCGCACCCGGTAACCTCCCTGGTTTACCATCGGCTCGATTGCCAGTGTCATTCCCGGCTTCAGCACCAGTTCGGGAAATTCCGATGATACATAGTTTGGTATCTGCGGGTCTTCGTGCATTTCGGCGCCGATACCGTGGCCCACAAACTTGCGAACTACAGAGCATCCGTTCAGCTCGACGTATTGCTGTATGGCGCGTGAGACGTCGACCAGTTTGCCGCCTGGTTTCACGCTGGCCACGGCGCGTTCGAGCGATTCCCTGCAGATGGCCACGAGGCGGGCGGCCTCGGGCGATATCCGGCCCACGGGCACGGTTTTCGCGGCATCGCCGAAATATCCGCCGCGGCACACGCCCACGTCGATGCTCAGGATGTCGCCCTCCTTCAGCACTACCGGCCCCGGTATGCCGTGCACCACTTCATCGTTTACCGACGCGCAGATCGACGCGGGAAATGCGGGCCTGCCACGCGAGCCGCCGTAGCCTTTGAAGGCCGGAATGGCTTTGTGCGCCAGGATGGTCTGCTCGGCGAGGGCATCGAGCTCGCCGGTGGTCACACCGGGCTTTGTTTTTTCAGAGAGCGCCGCCAGCACTTCCGCCACGATCCTGCCGGCTTCGCGCATCAGTGCCAGTTCTCTTGGCGATTTCAGGGTGATCAACTCGCCCTCAACGCGTCCAGGCGGCTGTCGATCTTGCTCTTTACCACGTCCACCGGCTGCTCGCCCGGAACCTCAACCAGCAGGCCGAGCTTGGCGTAGTAGTCGATCAGGTCGGCCGTCTGCCTGTGATAGACGGCCAGGCGGTTCTTGATCGTCTCGGCCTGGTCGTCGGGCCGCTGGTAAAGCTGGCCGCCGCATTTGTCGCAAATGCCTTCCTTCGCCGGGGGCATATACTTCACGTGATAGTTCGCGCCGCAGTTGCGGCAGATACGCCGGCCGGAGAGCCGCTCGACGACGATCTCGTCGGGCACGTTTATGTACACCGAGGCGTTCAGCTTCGTGCCGAGTTCCTTCAGCGTGGTCTCGAGCGCCCGCCCCTGGGGCAGCGTTCGCGGAAAGCCGTCGAGCAGGAATCCTTTGGCGGCATCGGGCTTGCTCAGGCGCTCTTTAACGAGCCTGATGATCACGTCGTCGGGCACCAGCTCGCCCTTGTCGATATATTGCTTGGCTTCCAGGCCGATGGGGGCGCTGTTTTTGATCGCTTCCCTGAGCATGTCGCCGGTGGAGATATGCGGCACTGCATACTTGCCCACGATGTGCTCGGCTTGTGTGCCTTTGCCGGCACCCGGCGGGCCTAGAAGAACTATCCTCATTTGCTGCGTCCTCTCACTCGTGCCCCCTTGAGGAAGCCGCCGTAGTGCCTCATCAGCAGGTGCGATTCTATTTTCTGCACCATATCGAGCGCCACGCCGACTACGATCAGCAGGCCGGTGCCGCCATAGAGCTGGGCAGCGCCCGAGCCGAGGGCCAGGCCGCGGTTGATCACCAGCGGCAGAATAGCTATCGCCGCAAGGAACGCTGCACCGGCCAGCGTGATCCTTGTCATCAGCTTCTCGAGGTAATCGGCCGTGCGCGTGCCCGGCCTGATGCCCGGTATGAAATGGCCGTACTGCTTCATGTCGTCGGCCATCTTGATCGGGTTAAACACCACGGCCGTCCAGAAGAAGCAGAAGAAGAATATCATTGCCACGTAAAGCATTACGTAAAGGAAGCCGCCCTGGAACTGGTTGCCCAGTTGCATTATGAAATAGCTCAGCGATGGGCTCTTCACGTAGCCCCCGATGAACGAGAAGATCATCGGCGGAAACATCAGCAGCGACTGTGCGAAGATGATCGGGATCACGCCGGCCTGGTTTACACGCAGCGGCATATAATGCCTTTGCCCGCCGTAGACGCGGCGGCCACGCGTATGCTTTGCCTGCTGCACCGTGATCTGACGCTGGGCCTGCTGGATAATCACCACGCCCACTACTACGGCCACATACATCAGAATCAGCAGCCCGGCCATCAGCAAGCCATACTTGCCTTCCTGGTTCGACGACAGGTACGGCACGAACTTCATGCTGAGCTCGCTGATGGCGGACGGTATCCGGGCGATGATGCCGGCCATGATGATCAGCGACATTCCGTTGCCGATGCCAAACTCCGTGATCTGCTCGCCGATCCACATCAGGAACATCGTGCCGGCCGTGATGCTGAACACGGCGCTGAGGTAATAGACGAAATTCGGATTTGGCACGAAGCTCTGCGTAACGTTTGCCTCCACGTGCATCGTGGTAACATATCGCGCGATAAACAAACCCTGCACCACGCACAACAGCACGGTGGCATACCGCGTGTACTGGTTTATTTTCTTGCGCCCGGCTTCACCCTCCTTCTGCAGCTCTTCCAGCGGCTTTACCACAGTAGTGAGCAACTGGAAGATAATGGACGCGCTGATGTATGGCATCACGCCCAATGCAAAGACGGTGCAGCGAACGAGAGCGCCGCCGGTGAACATATCGACAAGGCCGATCATCCTGCTGCCCGCGTCGGTCGGATTGGCTGCCTTCCCCTCGGCGGCATCTATCCATTTTGAAACGGCCACGGTGTCGACACCCGGTATCGGCACATACACGCCCACCCTGCACACAACCAGCAGAGCCAGCGTGATGATCACCTTGCTGCGTAGCTCGGGTATTCGGAAAATATTGACCAGTGGTGCGAGCATTAGAAGCTTCCCCTCAGCAGATCAGGGCATACGACTGAAACTACTGGATAATCTCCACTTTGCCACCGGCGGCCTGAATCTTCTCAACCGCGGCATTGCTGAATTTGTGCGCCTTGACGGTGAGCGGCTTTTCGATAGCACCGTTGCCGAGCACCTTCACAAGCTCGACCCGCCGGCCGATGAGGCCGGCTTCCATGAGCACCTCGGGCGTCACCTCGGTGCCCGCTGCAAACTGCGCGAGGTCGCAAAGGTTTACCACCTCGTGCGGAATCTGAAACCGCTTGTTGTTGAACCCGCGGCGTGGCAGCGCCCTGAACATGGGCATCTGGCCGCCCTCGTAGCTGATCTTGCCGCCCGCGCCGGTGCGGCTTGCCGCACCGCGCATGCCGCGGCTACTGGTCTTGCCCCGGCCGGACCCTTCGCCCCGCCCTACGCGGCGGCGCCGGTCCCTCTTGATGCGCACTGAATGTACGTCTGACAGATTCATTCTATGGTCACTCCCCTAAGCTTGGCCACTTCTTCGCGCGTCCGCAGTGAAAGCAGCCCGTTGAACGCCGCCTTGACCAGGTTCTTGGGATTCGTGCTGCCGTACGATTTCGTGAGTATGTTCTTTACGCCCGCCGCCTCCACCACCGCCTTGACGCTTGCGCCGGCGATGATGCCCGTGCCTGCCGATGCCGGCTTCATGAATACGCGGGCCGCCCCGAACCGCCCCATTACTTCGTGCGGTAGTGTGCCGTTTACAATCTGCACGGTGTGAATATTCTTCTTCGCACTCGAAACGCCCTTCTCGACCGACGGCGGCACTTCGTTTGCCTTGCCGTAGCCCAGGCCCACGCGGCCCTTCTTGTCGCCCACCACCACCAGCGCGGCAAAGCTGAACCGCCGGCCGCCCTTCAGCACCTTGGAGCAGCGGTAAATCTTGACAACCGTTTCCTCGAATTCCTGCGGGCCGCGTTCACGCTGGTCGCGGCCGCCGCGCCGCGGGCCGCCTCGCGGGCGCTCAGGCCGGGCCTGCGGCTCCGGCCGCACTTCAGCTTGCGGCGCTTCCGGGATTTCGGGCGTTTCGGGCGTCTGTGATTGCTCGGTTTTGTTATCTTCCAACGGACCTCTCCTGGCTGTTTATGGCCGTTCTCATATCTTCAAACCTGCCTCGCGGGCGCTATCGGCCAGGGCGGCCAGCCGGCCGTGATACTTGCAGCCGCCGCGATCCAGCACCATTTGCTTGATTCCCTGGCCCAATGCTATCTCGGCCAGCACCTTTCCCACAGCCTTCGCGGCATTCTGGTTGCCGCCGTAGCCTACGGATTCTTTAACGCCGCTGCTCTGTGTGGATACCGACAGAAGCGTCCGGCCGCCATCATCATCTACCACCTGGCAATAGATGTGCCTCAGGCTGCGATAGATGCTGAGGCGGGGGCGTTGTGCTGTGCCGCTGATGCTCTTGCGCACGCGGCGATGCCTTTTCCAGCGTCGCAGTGATTTTGCTTTTTGCTGATCCATACGTTTAGATGTTCCTCACGCACTCTTACTCGGCACCCGCCATGGCCTTGCCGGCTTTCCTGCGAACGGTTTCGCCGACGTAACGGATGCCTTTGCCCTTGTAGGGTTCGGGCGGCCTGATGGCCCTGACGGTGGCGGCAAACTGGCCGACACGCTGCTTGTCGATGCCCGAAATAACGATTGTGGTAACGGGTACCGAGCCGATTCCGGCCATTGCCACGTTGACCGTCTTGGTGTCGCCTACGCTGATTCCTTCCGGGATAGGCATCTTCACCTGGTTCGAGTAGCCCACGGCCAGCATCAGGTCTTTGCCTTGCACCTTTGCGCTGTAGCCCACGCCGATCACTTCGAGGCTCTTGGTGAAGCCGTCGGTAACGCCTTTGACCATGTTGGCCACGAGGCTGCGGGCCAGGCCATGCAGCGCCCGCACCGTCCGCTCGTTGGTGCTTCTTGAGAAGATAACTTCGGAAGTGCTCTGATCAATCTGAACGGCGATCCTGCGTGGGATTTCCCAGCCAAGCGTGCCTTTTGGGCCGTTGACTTCAAGGGCGCTCTTATTGAGCGAAACCTTCACGCCTTTGGGGATCGCAACGGGTTTTTTTCCTATTCTCGACATCTAACCTTAGCTCCTCGTCGGGCTTACCAGATGCTGCAGATGACTTCGCCGCCGACGTTCTCTTTCCTGCATTCGCGATCGCTGAGGATGCCCCTGGAGGTGGACAGCACCGCCACGCCGAGGCCGCCAAGCACGAGATTCTTCCTCAGACCGGCACTGTCGCGATACACGCGACGGCCAGGCTTGCTCACACGTTCGATGGTATTTATCACCTTCTCGCCGTCAGGACCGTAGCGCAGGTATATGCGGAGGATCTTATGTGGGACTTCGCCGGACTCCTTGAAGTTCTCGATGAAGCCCTCGCGCCTCAGCACGCGGGCGATGTCCCTCTTCAAACGCGAATAGGGCACATTCACCGTCTGCTTTTCGGCATTGACGGCGTTTCGTATTCTGGTAAGCATATCAGCGACCGGGTCGGTCATCATGGCTACGAATGCTCCTGGATATGAATTCCTGGCGAAGCTTGCTGTTTGGCTCGAATCACCAGCTAGCCTTGCGCACGCCGGGTATCTCGCCCCGCGACGCAAGCTGCCTGAAACAGATTCTGCAGATGCGGAATTTCCGCAGGTAGCCGCGGGGCCGCCCACAGAGCTTGCAGCGATTGTGCTGCCGAACCGCAAACTTCGGTTTTCGATTGCTTTTTTCTATTAAGGACTTGCGTGCCATTGTAAGCGTTTTACCTCGCGAACGGCATTCCAAATTCCCTGAGCAACTCTCTGGAGCGCTCGTCGGACTTGCCGGAGAACACAAAAGTTACATCCATTCCTTGCACAAATTCCATCTTGTCGACGTTCACCTCGGGAAACACGCTCTGCTCGCTGATGCCGAGGCTGTAGTTGCCGTGGCCGTCGAACGATTCGGGGTTTACGCCGCGGAAGTCGCGGATTCGCGGCAGCGCGATGCTCACGAGCCGGTCGAGAAACTCATACATGATTGCCCGCCGCAGCGTAACTTTCACACCAATGGGATTGCCGGCACGCAGCTTGAACCCGGCGATCGACTGGCGTGCCAGAGTCACTACCGGCTTCTGGCCGGTGATGGCGCTGATGTCGCCTACGGCTGCGTCGATGCGGCCCTTGTTTTCAAGGGCCTCGCCGATGCCCATGTTCACCACGATCTTCTTGAGACGCGGCACGGCCATCGGGTTCGTTATCTTGAAGCGTTCCCTGAGCCTTGGAACGATTTCGGTTTCGTATTTTTCTTTCAGCCTTGCCATGTTCGAGTTTGCTTCCTCAATCGTTGCCCAGGGGTTCGCCGCAGCGCTTGCACACGCGCACCTTCTTGCCGTCCTCCCGGGCTTTCCTTGCCACACTGGTGCCCTTCTCGCATTTTGCACAATAGACGCGCACGTTGGATGCGTGAACGGGGGCTTCCTTCATTATGCGGCCGCCGCGAGGATTGTCCTGGCTGGGCCGCACGTGCTTGTAGCGGTAGTTTACGCCTTCAACAACAACCCTGTTGTCCTTCGGGATCACCATTAGCACACGGGCCGTGTCGCCCTTGCCGTGAGCCCATTTGCGGTGCTCTTCGGTGCCCTCGTGAACGCCTTTGCAGGCGGAAACGTCCTTGAGCAGCACCACCGTATCGTTCTTCTTTATGTGCATGTTTTCTCTCACACCACTTCCGTGGCCAGCGACACGATCTTCATGAAGTTCTTCAGGCGCAGTTCGCGTGCCACGGCCCCGAATATGCGGGTGCCTTTCGGGTTGTTCTCGCCGTCGATGATTACTATTGCATTGCGGTCGAACTTGACGGTGGATCCGTCCGCCCGCCTCACGGGGTGCTTGGTTCTCACCACGACGCCCCGGATCACCTCGTGTTCTCTGACGGTGCCGTTTGGCAGCGCCTTCTTCACACTGGCAACCACGATGTCGCCGATATGCGCATATCGCTTGCCACCGAGCACTGTTATGCAGGCTGCACTCTTTGCGCCCGTGTTGTCGGCAACGTCCAGTCTTGTCCGCATCTGGATCATCTTCTTAACTCCACTGAAATCATCCCCGGACTTCGGCCGGGTTGTTACCCTTCGGGCCCGCGTTGGACGATTTCCACGAGCTTCCATCTCTTGGTCTTGCTCAGCGGCCTCGATTCCTCGATCCTCACCTTGTCGCCCACTTTTGCCTCGCTCTTCTCGTCGTGGGCCTTGTATACGGTGGCCCGGCGGATATACTTGCGGTATATCGGGTGCTTCACGAATTTTTCCGAGGCGACGGCGATGGTTTTCTGCATTGAGTTCGAGATGACCTCGCCGGTTACCGTCTTCTTGGTTTTCCGTTCAGTTGTCATTGACCGGCCCCCTCCAGCTCGCGTGCGCGCAAAACCGTTTTCATACGTGCTATGTCTCTTCGTGCTTTAAGAAGCTGGCTGGGATCGTCCAGCTTCTGCGTTTCCGCTCTGAACCGCAGGTTGAACAGGTCCCTCGTTCGGCGTTCGAGTTCGCGTTTGAGTTCCTCACTAGACAGACCGTTCATTTCACGGGCTCTCATATGGCTTGCCTCCTGGACACAAACCGGACCTTCACGGGCAGCTTGTGAGCCGTGCGCACCAAGGCGTCCTTGGCCACCGTTTCGGGCAACCCGCCCACTTCATACAGGATGGTGCCCGGCTTCACGCAGGCCACCCACAGCTCCACCTCGCCTTTTCCCTTGCCCATTCGGGTTTCGGCCGGCTTCTTCGATACGGGCTTGTGCGGGAATATCCTGATCCACAGCTTGCCTTCCCCGGCCATGAAGTGAGTGGCTGCCACGCGCC
Organism: Planctomycetota bacterium; assembly: GCA_035527355.1. GTDB lineage: Bacteria > Planctomycetota > PUPC01 > JABMSA01 > JABMSA01 > DATLAR01. Next base: position 4,762 of record DATLAR010000136.1, on the reverse strand, counting down.
CGGCCTCTATCTGCCTGGCGCTGATCCAGCCGCGTTGCAGGCTTTGCAGCCCGTATTCGCCAAAGGAGACGGTATTGCCACGAGTGGCATTACCTCTTATAACTCCCTTTTGCTCTTTTCGGTGCTTGACTCTCTTGGGCATCAGCCCCATATTCGGTCTCCTTCTCGGCGCCTATTCCCTTGTAGATCCACACTTTCACGCCGATGCAACCATAGGTGGTAAATGCGGTGGCAACTCCATAGTCGATATTTGCCCGCAACGTATGCAGCGGAATGCTGCCGCCAACCTGCCGCTCGTTTCTGGCTATTTCGGAGCCGCCGAGCCGGCCGCCAACTTCTATCTTCACGCCAAGGGCGCCCAGGCCCATTGCCGTATCTACTGCTTTCTTCATTATGCGACGCGTCGAGGCGCGCTTCTCGAGCTGCTGGGCTATGTCCTCGCCCACCAATTGCGCCGAAAGCTCGGGCCGCTTCAGCTCCTTGATGTTGATCGTGATCGTGCGCCCTGTGAGCTTTTCCAGATCCTCGCGAAGCTTGTCCACCTCGGCGCCTTTTCGGCCGATAATGATGCCGGGGCGTGCGGTATGCAGGATCACCTTTGCCTGCTCGCGGTTGCGCTCGATCTCGATCTTCGGAATGCCGGCATACTGGTGGTGCTTCTTGATGTACTGGCGGATTTTGAAATCCTCAACCAGCAGCAGCCCGAAGTTTCGCTTGTCGGCGTACCAGCGCGACCGCCAGTCTTCCGTTATGCCGATGCGCAGCGATGTGGGATGAACTTTTTGCCCCATGATTTAGCTTTTCGCTCCCTTTTTCTCGTCGGAGACGACTACGGTAATGTGACTCGTCCGCTTGCGGATGCGCACGGCTCTGCCCATCGAGCGCGCACGAATCCTCTTGAACATCGGGCCGCCGTCTACGCGAACCTCGGTTATGCGGTACGCTTCCTCGTCGGCATGTGGATCGATCTGATGGGCATTTGCCCAAGCCGACCTCACCACCTTGTCCACCATTCCCGCCGCGCGCTTTGGCGTGAGCTTCAGAACGTCGAGCGCCTTGCTTACCGGCAGCCCGCGAACCAAATCCACTACCAGCCTTGCTTTGCGTGCGGATATGCGTGCAAATCTATGTTGTGCTCTGGCTATCATCAGTCAGTTCCCTCTTAAGTAGCTTTCTTGCCGGCGTGACCGCGGAACGTCCGCGTGGGGGAAAACTCGCCCAGCCGGTGCCCCACCATATTCTCCGTTACATACGTGCGGATAAACTTATTCCCGTTGTGCACGAGAAACGTTTGCCCCACGAATTCCGGAACTATAGTGCACGCACGGCACCACGTCTTTATGGGCTCGTGCCGGCTGTCCTCTTTGCTCTTGAGGACCTTCTGCATCAGCTTGACGTCTACGTACGGGCCTTTTCTGATTGAACGAGACATTGCCCTATTCCACCTGTTATTCTATTTATTTCCGCTTGGAGCGTCTCTTCCGGATGATATACTTATTGCTCAAAGCGCGCTTTGAACGCGTCTTGCCGCCCTTCGACAGCTTGCCCCAGGGCGAGCAGGGATGACGGCCGCCCGAGCTGCGGCCTTCGCCGCCACCCATCGGGTGAGCCACAGGGTTTTGCGCTACGCCACGAACAGTGGGCCTGATGCCCATGTGCCGCGCGCGACCGGCCTTGCCGATCGATACGCTCATATGATCGATGTTGCTCACCTGGCCGATGGTGGCGCGGCAATCCAGCAGCACCTTGCGCACCTCGCCCGACGGCAACGCGATATGGGCGTGCTCGCCCTCCTTCGCACTCACAAATGCGGCCGAGCCGGCGGCTCTCACCACCGCGCCGCCGTTGCCCTTGCGAAGCTCAACGTTATGGATCGGCGTGCCCGGCGGAATGTTTCTCAACTGCATGCAGTTGCCCACTTCCACCGGAGCAATCTCGCCGCTGACTACCGTAGCGCCTACTTCAAGCCCCTTGGGTGCCAGGATGTATCGCTTCTCGCCGTCTTCATACTGCAACAGCGCAATTCTGCTCGTGCGGTTGGGATCGTACTCGATCGCCGTCACCTTCGCAGCCATGTTGTCCTTGTTGCGCTTGAAGTCGATGAACCGGTAGAGGCGCTTGTTGCCGCCACCGTGATGCCTGCACGTGATATTGCCGTGGACGTTGCGCCCGCCGTGCTTCTTCAGAGGGGCTGTGAGGCTCTTCTCGGGCCGCTTCTTCGTTAGCTCCGAAAAATCGGAGACCGATCCCCACCGCCGCCCCGGCGATGTTGGTTTGTATGATCTGATTGCCATTACTGCCTTGGCTCCTCTGCCCGAATGCCTGTTACATTATTTCCAGCGTGTGCTCGGGCGACAGCTTCACGATTGCCTTTTTCCACCTTCGCGTGCGGCCGACTATGAAACGACGCCGGCGGGCCTTGCCGCGCTTGTGCATCGTGCGCACGTCGATCACCTTCACGCTGAATAGCGCTTCCACTGCGTCCTTTATCTGGGCCTTGTTTGCATCCGGAGCAACCTCGAAGGTGTATGCGTTGCCTTCCTGTGTTTGATAGGCCCGCTCGGTAACCACCGGGCGTATGATGATCTGATGCGGTTCCTTAAGCATTGGTCTGAACCTCGGCTTTCTCTGTCTTCAGCGAACTGATGAGCCCTTCGATGGCCGCCTTAGTGATAATCAGGCGCCGCCTCTTCAGCACGTCGTATGCGCTCAGATCGCCGGCCACCTTGGTTTGCAGCTTCGCGATGTTCCTCGCCGACTTCCACACCGCCGCGTTGTGCCGCTCGATCGCCAGAAGGCACGAGCCGGCTACCTTCAGGTTACGCAGAATGTCGGCTACCTGCTTTGTTTTCGGGGATTCCAGCTCGAGCTGATCGAGAACTATCGTTTCCTGGTCGATGAACTTTGAAAGGAGGGCGGATTTCAGGGCGGCCTTGCGGGCTTTCTTGGGCATCTCGTAGTGGTAATCTCGCGGCTGCGGCCCAAACGCTACTCCACCACCGCGCCAGATAGGGCTCTTCTTGCTGCCGGCACGCGCGTTGCCCGTTCCTTTTTGCTTGAATGGCTTCCTTGTGGTGCCGTTCACCTCGCTACGCGTCTTGGTCTTCACGGTTCCCTGGCGTTGGTTGGCTTCGTACATGACTATTGCATCATGCATCAGCCTGCGGCGAATTTTCCCGCCGAGCACGTTCTCGTCCACGTCAAACGTACCCACCTGGGCGCCCATTATGTTGTATACAGGAAGGCTTAGCACCTTGCATTCTCCAGCTTCAAATCCACATCACGCCTTGCGCGGCCTTACGCCTTGATTCGGATATCCACGCCGGCAGGCATGCCTAGTTTGCCTAATGCATCCATCGTTTGTGCGTTCGGGTCCTCGATGTCAATCAACCGCTTGTGCGTCCGGATTTCGAACTGCTCGCGCGATTTCTTGTTTACGTGAGGAGACCTGAGCACCGTATAACGTTCGATACTGGTCGGCAGTGGCACCGGCCCGTGAATTCGCGCTCCGGTTTTCTTCACTGCCTCAACGATCAACTGCGCGCTCTGGTCGAGCACCTCGTGATCGTATGCTTCCATCCGGATTCTGACTTTCTGACCTGGCATCCAGTTTTTCTCCAGCTAAAGGCTTGGGCCTTTATGCCAATATCTTCGTAACCACCCCGGCGCCCACCGTGTGGCCGCCTTCGCGGATGGCGAAGCGCATCCCGTCTTCCATTGCCACCGGAATGATCAGTTCCACCTCAAACTTCGCATTGTCGCCGGGCATCACCATTTCCGCTCCGCCCATCAGCTTCACCACGCCCGTTACGTCCGTCGTCCTGATGTAAAACTGAGGCCGGTATCCGGTAAAGAACGGCGTGTGACGCCCGCCTTCTTCCTTCGTAAGCACGTACACCTCGGATTCGAATTTCGTGTGCGGCGTGATCGAGCCGGGCTTCGATAGCACCTGCCCGCGCGACAGGTCGCTTTTCTCTATGCCGCGCAGCAGCACGCCCACGTTGTCGCCCGCCTGACCCTGGTCCAGCGTCTTGTTGAACATCTCGACGCCCGTTACCACCGTCTTGCGCACTTCCGGTGCCATGCCCACGATCTCGATTTCCTCGCCCACCTTCACCGTGCCGCGCTCTACGCGACCCGTGCCCACCGTGCCGCGGCCCTTGATGCTGAATACATCTTCGATCGGCATCAGGAACGGCTTGTCTACCTCGCGCTGCGGCACAGGAATGTAGCTGTCCACCTGCTCCATCAGCTTGAATATCTGGCCGCACCACTGGCAGTCTGCCTTGCCGCAGCCGCATTCCAGGGCCTTGAGCGCCGAGCCGCGGACGATCGGTGTGTCGTCGCCGGGGAAGTCGTAGCTGCTTAGAAGCTCGCGTAGCTCGAGCTCAACGAGGTCCAGCAGCTCGGGGTCGTCCACCAGGTCTACTTTGTTGAGGAAGACCATGATGGCGGGCACGCCTACCTGCCGGCCGAGGAGGATGTGCTCGCGGGTCTGGGGCATCGGACCGTCGTCGGCCGCCACCACCAGGATTGAACCGTCCATCTGCGCGGCGCCGGTGATCATGTTCTTGATATAGTCGGCGTGGCCGGGACAGTCTACGTGGGCGTAATGCCTGTTGGCGGTTTCGTATTCCACGTGGGATGCGTTGATGGTCACGCCGCGTGCTTTTTCTTCAGGCGCATTGTCGATGGAATCGTACGGCCTGAACTTGCAATACCCTGCTTTCGCGAGGGTGGCCGTGATCGCTGCGGTCAAGGT
>DATLAR010000135.1:0-15452 GCA_035527355.1 Planctomycetota bacterium | reverse complement strand
GTTGCCTTTACCGCCGGTGTGAAAACCACCCTCACCGACGCTTCGGGCAACACGGTGAACGTGCTCGTCGGCGAGGGCATCACGGCGGCCGGCGCTGAAGGCATCACCGCGGTCAACAACGCCCTGGTCTTCCAGATCGGCGCCAACCAGAACCAGACGGTGAAGATTGGCCTGGACAGCGCTTCGATCGGGCAGCTTGGCCGAAACGTGACAAACAGCAGCAACTTCGCCAGCCTCTCCGAGATCGACGCGAGTACGTCAAGCGGCGCACAGTCGACCCTGGCGTTGATCGACAACGCCATCACGAAGATCTCCACGATGCGCAGCAGCCTCGGTTCGTTCCAGTCAAACACGCTGGAGTCGAACTTGAACAACCTGCGAATCGCATCGGAAAACATGACCGCCGCAGAATCGACCCTGCGCGACACCGACTTCGCCGCGGAAATGGCTGAGTTCACCAAGAACCAGATCCTCGTTCAGGCCGGCATGACCGTGCTCTCGAACGCCGCGCAAATCCCGCAGTCCGTCATGACCTTGCTGCGGTAATTGAAAACCCGTCTGAAGACAACTACAGGGCGGGGCCGAAACCCTTTTCGGCCCCGTCCACACATGAATTAACTGCGCGTTTTCCGCCCAGCCATCTTCGGGGCAACAGCCATGTCGGGATTAACTTCCGTAGACGGAATCATCTCCGGCCTCAAAACCAGCGACATCATCGACGCCATCATGGCCGTCGAACGACGCCGCGTCACCCTCCTCGAAGCCAGACAAGCACGGGCCAATACCGAGCTGCTCTCGTACCAGAGCATGTCGGCAAAGCTGCTCCTGCTTCAAAGCGACGCCGACGCCCTATCCCGCGCCGCCACCTTCGATTCCCGCAGCGCCACCTCTTCAAATACCGATATCATCACGGCATCCGCCGCTTCGCGCGCACCGGTTGGCACCTACGACCTCACCGTCACCGCAATCGCGCGCACCCACCAGATAGCCTCCCAAGGATTCGCCGATACCACCTCCGCCGCCTTGGGCACCGGCACGCTCGGTATCGCCGTTGCCGACAACACTACCACCGTTACCATCGATAATTCAAATAATACCCTCGAAGGCCTGCGCGACGCCATCAACGCCGACTGCACAAACGTGCGTGCAACCATCATCAACGACGGCGGCGCCACACATCAATACAGGCTGCTGCTCACCAGCACCAGCACCGGCCTGGCAAACACCATCTCCATCACCAACAATCTCGCGGGCGGCACCTCGCCCGATTTCTCGGCTGCCGCCATCACCGCGCCCCTGCCCGCCAACACAAACTCATACACCGGCAGCGCCGCAGCCGCCGGCGCCTACACCGGCGCCAGCGGCAAAACCTATATCGTGCAAATCGTCGACGCCGGCGCCATCGGCGCTGCCACCTTCCGCGTCTCCGAAGACGGCGGCACCACCTGGGGCTCCGCACAAACACTAAACGCAACCATAGACGTATACGACAACCTCAACGGCTCCGACCTCGGCGCAAAAATGACCTTCACCGCCGGCGAGTTTGCCGCCGGCGATCAATTCACTATCCGCGCTTTTGTGCCCACCGTGCAGCAGGCAGCCGACGCTAAAATCGAAATCGGCGCCGGCGCCGGTAAAATCGAAATCACAAGCGCAACCAACCGCGTCACCGATGCCATCCCCGGCGTTACCATCTCGCTCGTCTCGGCCGACGCCTCCAAAACCGTCACCCTTGAAATCGCACCCGACAAAACGGCCATCGCCAGCCGCATCAAGAGCCTCATCACTAACTTCAACAATGCCGTAGACTACATCACGTCGCAAAGCGGATACGACTCCACCAGCAGAACCGCCGGCGTGCTGCTCGGCAATACCACCATGATCAGGCTCCAAGGCGATCTGCGCTCCACGCTGCTCACCGCCGTATCAGGCAACGCCAAATACAATTCACTCTTCAGCCTCGGCCTGTCCATCCGCGACAACGGCAGCCTCAGCCTCAATGAATCCACGCTGGCCGCCGCCCTCGAAGATGGCTTTGACGACGTTGCCCGAATATTCAAAACCACCGGCACCAGCACCAACGCCAAAATCGCTTTCATCAACGCCACCTCCGCCACCCGCGAGTCTGTTGCGGGCTACGACGTTAACATCACGCAGGCCGCCTCGCGCGGCAGAATCACCGGCACAGTGATAGACGACCCCGCGTCCACACCGCTGGTGATCGACTCCACCAACAACCAATTGATTGTAACCGTGGACGGCACCACCTCCCAAATCCTGCAACTGACGCAGAAAACCTACACCTCGGGCGCGGCGCTGGCACTCGAAATACAAACGCGCATCAACCAGGACAGCTATCTGTCCGGCAAGGGCGTGGCCGTGAGTTACACCGACGAGGGCGCCACTGGTTACCTTGAGATAAGGTCCAGCCTCTACGGCGCAGGCTCTTCGGTCTCGATCGGCTCGCCCGCAAACAACGCGGCCGGCGTGCTCGGCCTGGCCGACGCCACCGCCGCCGCCGGAACCGACGTGGCCGGCACAATCAACGGCGAAGCCGCTACCGGCAACGGCCAATTCCTCACCGGCAACACCGGCAACGCCTACACCGCCGGCATCAAGCTGCGCATCACGCTCGAGCCTGAAGACCTCGCGGAAGGCGCCCAAGGCGCCATCTCCATCACAAAAGGCGTGGGCACAAAGCTCACCGAGCTGACCAACGGCATGACGCATTCGGTTGACGGCGTGCTGGCGGCAAAAAGCAAAACCGCACAAACGCAGATCGACAACGCCTCCAGCCGCATAAAGACGATGGAGGCAGCGCTCGAAATCCGCCGCAAGCGCCTCGTGGCAAAATTCACCGCCATGGAAAAGGCTCTTGCCGCGATGCAAACGCAAAGCTCGTACATCGGCTTGCAGCTAGCGGCGCTCACAAATCGCCAGCAATAACGCTGCTCCGAATTGATCTAACACGGCAACCACAGAGGCATCAAGAGGGTTTCAACTAATGGGTGATCCGCTCAGGGAATATACCGAGGCGAGTGTGGCCGGGGAAGGACAGCTCAAGCTCATCATCATGCTCTACGAGGGCGCCGGGCGGTTCCTCAACCAGGCTCGCGAGCACATAAACCGCAACGAGGTGGAGGAGGCTCACAACAACCTCGTGAAGGCAAAACGGATCATCGTCCATTTCCTCTCCACCACCAATCCCGAAAGCGGCGAGCTGGCAATGAACCTCCACCGGCTCTACGCGTTTCTCTACGAAAAGATCGCCGTCGCAAACATGCGCAAGGACCCGGCCGAGATCGACGCTGCTTTGCGCATCCTCACCAAGCTGCTCGAAGGCTGGCGCGAGCTGCAGAAGCAGGCAGTGAGCGTGCCTGCCCCGCAAATACAGAAAGAGGAAAGCGTTCAGGGGCTGAGCGTGCGGGCATAGGATTCCGCAGGGGCAAGGCACCGCCCGGCTCGGCGCATCGGAAATCGTGACGCATTTCCCGCCATTGCATCGGAAAAACTTTCACACCACCGCGTGGCTCAAAACCGCACGCAACTAAATCGGCTTTATAAAGCATTTCACGGCAAGGTGTTAGCGAGGTGCACCCCTTTTTCGGGTGCGTTGTGGCATGGTCTTTGCATTATCGGCACACCATCAGGGCGGTTAAGCGATTTTTCTCTCTGGGTCAAAACCGTGAACATCCTGCTCCGCGTCATCCCATCTCTGGTTTTCCTGCTCATCATCACGTGCGGCAACGCGCTGGGCGATGGCAACGCGCCCGCGGCAATCGATCCCTTTGAAACGCTGCTGCGGCTACTCGGCTCGCTGGCGATCGTGATCGGCCTCATCATCGGTGCTGCGCTCCTCAGCAAGAAAGTCTTCTCGCGAATGCGCTTCGGCGGCGGACAGGCCCGCCTGCTCGAGGTGAGGCAGTCGGTGAGCCTCGGCGGTAAACGCCACGTTTTCGTGCTGTCGATCGGCCCTTCGCTACTGGTAGTAGGTGCGGCCGGCGACGCTATGCGGCTGCTCGCAAAGCTGCCCAAGGAAGTTTACGACCGCCCCGCCGCCGACGCACCGGCCGACGCCGCCGGCTTTGAGCATCTTGTAGGCGAGGCGCGTTCCGCGCAAAACGCAGCACAGGAGAGAATGCTGTGAACCACGGCATCTTCTCCAAGCTGTGCGTTCTGGCAGTTACCGCCGCAATGGCGGCGGCCATGTTTGCCGCCGCACCCGCACCGGCCGCGGCCGGCGAAAAGCCCGACGACCTGCTCGAGCTGCCCTTCAACTTGAACGTCGGCGTCGAGAAGGCCGACAGCCCCAAGGAGACCGTGGGCACGCTGAAGATCATCATGTTCTTCACCCTGCTGTCGCTGCTGCCCGGCCTGCTGCTTACTATGACGTCATTCACCAGGATCGTGATCGTGCTCTCTTTCGTGCGGCGGGCGCTGTCGCTGCAAAACCTGCCGCCAAACCAGGTGATAATCGGGCTGTCGCTGTTCATGACAATTTTCATAATGGCATCTACATTCACCGAAATAAACGACAATGCCATCACGCCATACATGAATGAGGAAATCTCGCAGAAGGAAGCCTTCGACAGGGGCATGCTCTCCATGCGAAAGTTCATGCTCAAACAGACGCGCGAGAAAGACCTCGGCCTCTTCATGAGCATGGCAAAGCTGCAGCAGCCAAAGAACGTGGACGACGTGCCCACGCACGTGCTTATTCCCGCGTTTGTTACCAGCGAGCTTAAAACCGCTTTCCAGATGGGTTTCGTGATCTACCTGCCTTTTCTCGTGATCGATATGGTTGTTTCCAGCGTGCTCACCTCTATGGGCATGTTCATGCTGCCGCCCGCCATGATTTCAGTGCCCTTCAAGGTCCTGCTCTTCGTGCTGGTCGACGGCTGGAACCTGGTGATCCGCTCCCTTGCAGCCGGCTTTATGGGGTGATTCAGATGGACAGCGAAACGGTGATCAGCCTGGGCAAAGACGCGATTATGGTAACGCTCACCCTTGCCGCACCGCTTATGGCGGTGGGCCTGCTCGTGGGCTTGATCATCGGCATATTTCAAACCGTTACGAGCGTGCAGGAATCCACGCTCGCATACATCCCCAAGATGGTGGCCGTATTCGTCGCATTCCTCGTTTGCCTCCCGTGGATGATCCAGGTGATCGTCGGCTACACGGCGGCGCTATTCGGAAACCTCCAGGCTTTTGCCAAATGAATGAGCTGCTGCTGCTTCACGCAAACAAGTTCATGCTCGTGCTCGTGCGCACGTCCGGCGTGCTGATAATGGCGCCCATGTTTGGCACGGGCCCCGTGCCCGCGCGGATCAAGGCCGCGCTCATCCTGCTTATCGCCGTAGTGCTCACCCCCGTGGTAGACGGCACCGCACCCCAGATGACCGAGGTGGCCGCCTTTGGCGTGTGCGCCGTGCGAGAGCTTTTTCTCGGCCTCGCTATGGGCTTTGCCGCATTTCTCGCGTTCAGCGCCTTTCAGCTTGCCGGCGAGCTGGTAAGCACACAGATGGGCCTCACTATGGGCGAGATCGCCGACCCCCTCTACGGCGGACAGTCCTCGGCCATCAGCCAGCTCAACTACGTGCTGGCCATGCTCCTCTTCCTGGCGATAAACGGCCATCACTGGTTCCTCCAGGGGCTGGGCGCCAGCTTCAAAACCATCCCCCTCGGCGGAGCCACCCTCTCCGCCGCCGTTACACGCGGGATGATCGACCGCTTCGTAGAAATGTTCGCCGCCGGCCTCAAGCTCGCGGCGCCCGCCGTTTGCGTGCTCACACTCATCACCCTTGGCATGGGCATGCTGGCACGCGCCGCACCTATGCTCAATATCCTGATGATAAGCATGTCCGTGCGGATCGCCGCCGGGCTGGTTCTCACCGGAGTTCTTATTCCTTACGTGTTCAGCTTTGGCAGGCACTTGCTTGCCGGCCTGCAAAGCGACCTGTCGAGTTTGATCAAGGCGATGTAAATGGCCGACACCAACCGCGAGCAGAAAACCGAACAAGCAACGCCGAGGCGGCGCGAGGAGGTTCGGCAGAAAGGCCAGGTAGCGCGCAGCCAGGAGCTCAGCAGCGCCCTGGTGCTGCTGCTTGGCGCACTCGTCATTTACTTCACCGGCCCCGCTGCATCCAACGGCCTCAAAAACGTATTCATGATCTGCCTGGGCGAGTCGATCGGCCGCCCACTCACCAACCAGTCGTGCTCGATTCTGCTCGCGCACGTCGCCACAACCACGATGACCGCGCTGGCGCCGATGTTTGCCGGCATATTCGCGGTGGCCGCCGCTGCATCATACTGCCAGGTCGGATTCATGGTCTCCGCCGAAGCGCTCGGACCCAAGTTCGAGCGGCTCGACCCCATCCAGGGGCTCACACGCCTCTTTTCGCTGAAGTCCGTCGCAAAGCTCTTCACCACCCTGCTCAAGGTATCGATCGTTGGCGGTGCGGCTTATCTCTACCTCCAGCACCGCATGGCCGACTTCCCCCCCCTCGTCGGTTACACCGTGCCGGCCATCTACGACGCCGCCTGCCGCTGGGCGTTCGAGCTTATCATCGTGATCGCACTGGCTTTCCTCGTGATTGCCGTGGCCGACTACGCCTTCCAGCGCTGGGATTTCGAGCGCGATATCCGCATGACAAAAGAAGAGCTTCGCGAGGAACTCAAGCGATCTGAAGGCGACCCCCTCGTCAAGGGCCGCGTCCGCCAAATCCAGCGCGAGATCGCCTCGCGGCGCATGATGCAAGACGTGCCCAAGGCCGACGTGGTCGTCCGAAACCCCTCGCATTACGCCGTTGCACTGCGATACGAGACCGGCAAAACCGTCGCACCCGTTGTCGTAGCCAAAGGCACCAACCTCGTCGCACTCAAAATCATCGAAATCGCTCGCGAACACAACATCCCCGAGGTTGAAAACAAACCTCTCGCACAAACGCTTTACAAAACGGTTGAAATCGGCAGCGAAATACCACCGGCACTCTACAAGGCCGTCGCCGAGGTGCTCGCATACGTTTACCGCCTGCGCGCGAAGAAAGCATAAAGGCTGAAGCATGGCATCCCAACAGCAGGTCTTGTGGTTGAAGCTCCTCAAGCACAGCGACATAGCCCTCGCGCTCGCCGTCGTCGTCGTGCTGGTCGTGCTCGTCATCCCCATGCCCACCGCCCTGCTCGATATCCTCCTCACTATCAATATCGCCGCCGCCTTTGCCGTGCTGCTCGTCACACTCAACGCCTCCGAATCGCTCGAGCTGTCCACCTTCCCCTCCATGCTGCTGTTCATCACACTCTTCCGCCTCGCGCTCAACGTCGCCTCCACGCGGCTCATCCTGCTCAACGGCTTCGCCGGACAGGTCATCACCGCATTCGGCGATTTTGTCGTCGGCGGCAATATCGTCGTCGGCATGATCATCTTCCTCATCCTCGTCATCATCCAGTTTGTCGTCATCACCAAAGGCTCCGGGCGCATCTCCGAAGTGGCCGCAAGGTTCACCCTCGATGCAATGCCCGGCAAGCAAATGGCCATCGACGCCGACCTCAACGCCGGACTCATCAACGAAGACCAGGCCCGCGAGCGACGCGAGAAAATCTCGCGCGAGGCCGAGTTCTACGGCGCAATGGACGGCGCCAGCAAGTTCGTCCGCGGCGACGCCGTCGCCGGCATCATCATCACCGTCATCAATATCATCGGCGGCGTAATCATCGGCGCCTCCAAGGGCATGGACGTCTCCACCGCCTTCCGCACCTATTCCATCCTCACGGTGGGCGACGGCCTGGTTACCCAAATCCCTTCGCTCATCATCGCCACCGCTTCCGGCATCCTCATCACCAAGGCTTCCTCCAAAACCAACCTCAGCCGCGAAATGATGGGCCAGCTTTTCTCGCAGCCACGCCCGCTGCTCATCGCATCCGGCGTTCTCCTTTTCTTCGGAATGATCCCCGGCCTGCCCAAGATTCCGTTCCTCGTGATGTCCGCCCTCTTCGCATCGCTCTACTTCCTCTCGAAAAAGGCGCCGTCGCCGCAGCAAACCAAAGAACAAGCGGCCGCCGCGGCCGCCGCTCAGAAACCCGCCTCCCCGTCCGACACCGATCCCGAAGCAATGAAGGAACTCCTCGAAGTCGACCGCATCGGCATCGAGGTCGGCTACAGGCTCATCCCGCTGGTAAACCCCCATACCGGCGGCGGCCTGCTCGACAAAATCTCAGCCGTGCGCAAGCGCCTCGCCAAAACCCTCGGCTTCCTCGTGCCCGCCATCCGCATCAAAGATAACGTCCAACTCGAATCCGACGCCTACCGCATCCTGCTGCGCGGCGAAACCGTTGGCACCGGCCGCCTCGCCGTCGAAATGCTGCTGGCGATGGACGGCGGAAACGTAACCGAAAAGATCGATGGTGTGGAAACCGAGGAACCCGCCTTTGGCCTCAAAGCACTCTGGATCGAACGCTCCCACAAGGACATCGCCGAGATGAACGGCTACACCGTGATCGACCCCGTTACCGTCCTCGTTACACACCTCAGCGAGCTCGTCAAACGCCACGCACACGAAATCCTCTGCCGCGAAGACGTGCACAAGCTGGTCAACAGCGTGAAAAAGGACAACCCAACCGTCGTCGACGAGCTGATCCCCAGCCTCCTGCCGCTCTCGAGCGTGCAGCGCGTGCTGGAAAACCTGCTGCGCGAGAAAGTGCCGATCATCGACCTCCCGGCCATTCTCGAGGCACTCGCAAACTACGCGGGTGCCACCAAAGATCCCGAAGTCCTCACCGAGTTTGTGCGCCAAAACCTTGCCCGCACCATCTGCAGCCGCTATGCGAATGAATCCTGCACCCTCCAGGCCATATCGTTCGATCCGTCGGTCGAGCAGGCGCTGATCGACAGCATCGGCCGCGAAGCAATCGAGCCCGGCCTGGCGCAGAAGATCGTGAAGGAAGTTACCGAGGCCGTGCGCGGCGCCGTGGCATCCGGCGTCGACGCCGTCCTGCTCACCTCGTCGCTTGTGCGGCGCCACGTCCGCGCACTGCTGGGCACCGTTCTGCCCGACCTGCCGGTCCTCTCGTACAACGAGATTCCGGTAGGCTTTCAGATCACGCCGCTCGCCACCGTCGGCGGCGACAAAAAACAGGCACCGGCACCGGCGAAAGCCGGCCGCACAAAATAGACCCGCAAGGGCGGCTCGATGCCGCCCGGGATGAACTATGAAGATCAAAAGCTACAAAGCAAGAAACACCGACGAAGCACTCCAGATGGTCCGCAACGACATGGGCCCCGCCGCCCTCATCGTGCAAACGCGCAAAATCAAACACGGCGGCATATTCGGCGTGATGGGCAGCGAAGCCGTTGAGATAGTTGCCGCCACGGACGATGAACCGGCCGCCTCGCCCACAGCCGGCAAACACGCATACGCAGCCCTTGCAGCCCAAACAGCCGGCGGCGCCTTGCGCCGCGTGCAGCCCGCACCCGAACACCGCGCCGGCGCGTCCACGTTCAAACACCTGCACGACCGCCTGCTCGCGCACGGCGTGCTCCCCCAGCTTGCCCGCGTACTCGTCGACGAGGCCGTGTGCAGGTTCCCGTCGTCGGCCTTCGCAAACAGCTTCCCAAGCTTCCCCGAAAAACTCGAAGCCCTCGCCGCACCCGACGACATCCTCCACGCGCTCGCCGGCGCCGTAGCAAACACCATTCGCGTGCAACGCCCCGCAAAGCCCCCCACCGGGCCCAAGATCATCGTGCTCGTTGGACCCACCGGCGTTGGCAAAACCACCACTATCGCAAAACTTGCCGTCATCGCCGCTATGCGCCACCGCGTACCCACCGCCCTTGCCACTATCGACACCTACCGCATCGGCGCGGTCGACCAGCTCAAAACCTATTCCGAAATGCTCGGCGTGCCTTTCGCTACCGCGCAAAGGCCCGCACAACTCAAAGAAGCAATAGAACAATTCTCCGACAAGGCCGTAGTATTTGTCGACACCACCGGCCGCAGCCCGAACGACCGCGAACGCGTCGACGCCATCCTGCCGTTCCTCCGCGAGCTGCCCCACGCCGAAACACACCTCGTGGTGAGCTGCTCAACCAAATTCGACGACGCACTGAAAACCGCCGATACGTTCTCGCTACTGCCCATCAACCGGCTGATCTTCAGCAAGGTCGACGAGGCGTCGTCCTTCGGATCGATCTACAACCTCGCCGCCAAAACGCAACTGCCCCCCTCCTACCTCACCGTAGGCCAGGAAGTGCCCGACGACATCGAAGTGACCACCCCCGGCCGCCTGGCAGAGCTCCTGCTGCGGGAGGCAGCATAACAATGGCAAACGCAATGGCAACACAAGCTGAAGGAATTCTCGACATCGCCCCCGAGCAGCACCCGCGCCCCGCCCCACGCGTGCTCGTGTTTTGCGGCGGCAAGGGCGGCGTAGGCAAAACACAGCTTGCCGCCAACCTCGCCGTCGCTCTCGCCGCACGCCACCACGTGCTGCTGCTCACGGCCGACCTCTGCTTTGCAGCGCCCGGCTGCTTTCACGCAAACACTACCCTCGAACTCATAGCCTCAGGAGAAAGAACAATCGATGAAACAATGCACAAGGGACCGGCCGGCATCGACATGCTGCCGGCTATCGAAACACCCCTGCTCCTGGCCCACCTTCCGCCCTGGCAGCAAGAGCGGCTGGCGCGCCAGATCTCCGCGGCCGCCGCCCAAAGAGATTTTGCACTGATCGATTGCCCCGCCGAAACTCTACCAGCAATCGCAGCAGCCGAGGCGGTGGTGGTGTCTACCCCCGAAGCTGCATCGCTGGCCGGCGCCTACGCCCAGGTAAAACGCCTGGCGCAAACCGCACCCTGCACCACCATCAGCCTGCTGCTGAACGGTGTGGAAGACGCCTCCGAGGCCGCCAGCACCTTTCGAAAGCTCACCCAGACGGCACGCCGCTTCCTCGGCATCACCCCCGCCTGCTTAGGCTGGGTGCCGTCAGACCACTCGGTGGCAAAAGCCGCCAGGCGACGCGTGCCGTTCGTTGTCGAATATGCCGACCGGCCCGCAGCCGCCGCACTGAAAGCCATTGCCGCGCGCCTTTCATCCGCACAAAGCCAACGCGCAAATCCGGACTATATCGTTTTGGGAACCTGTCGACAATAAACTGCTAACGCTCGCGGCCCCGCAAAACGGCCCGCGCCGGACCGTAGCGGCCGGCCCGCGAATTGAGAGCACAAGATGGCCCAAAAGCTCAGCGTGATTATCGCACTGGCAGCCTTCCTCGTGGCCTGGCTCACAGGCCTCCTGGCCGGCGTCCCGCCCGACGCGATCCTGTTTCGATCGCTCATCGGCGCCGCGTGCTTTTTCGCGCTCAGCAGGCTCCTGTGCCGCCTAGCGGCTACGTTCCTGGACCTCCCATCCGATAACTACGCAACCAACGAAACTGACCGAGAGGAGAGTTAAACGCTCGTTTGTCTTCTCCGCCTGCATCCCCCCGGGGCCGGCGGGATTCACGTTAACCGGATGGGCCTGCTGCTCCGTAGCGGCCCCAGAAAAAACCACGGACGGATTAGCTTATGATGAAAGAAATTTCCGATCTCTGGAAAAAATACAAGAAAACAGGCGAGCCCGAACTGCGCGACAAGCTGATCGTCAGCTACCTCCCGCTCGTCAAATACGTGCTCGGGCGCATCTCCCTGTACCTTCCTCCATACCTCGATTCCGAAGACCTCACAATATCCGGCGTCATCGGCCTCATCAAATCCGTCGAAGAATTCGACCTCAGCCGACAGATCGAGTTCACCACCTTCGCCGTCCCCAGAATCCGCGGCGCTATCCTCGACGAACTTCGCTCCCACGACTGGGTCCCCCGCTCCGCACGCAAGAAGGCCGCCGTCATCACCGGCGCGATCAACTCGCTCATGAAGGCCAGCGACGAACCCCCCTCGCGCGACGACATCGCCGAAGAACTCTCCGTCTCCACCGAAGACATCGACCGCATGATGGCCGAAGTCTCTTTCGCCTCCTTCCTCTCCCTCGAAGGGCTCCGCTCCGACACCGACGACGGCCAGATGAAGATGGTTGACTCGATCAAAAACCCCAAATCGCAAAACCCCTTGGACGAGCTCGAAAACACCGAAGAAGAAGACCTCCTCTCATCCGCCATCGGCGCACTGCCGCGGCAAGAAAAAATCGTCATCATGCTCTACTACTACCAGAACATGATGCTCAAAGAAATCGCCAAGCTGCTCAACCTCTCCAAATCGAGAGTATCGCAGATACACAACAAAGCCATCGCCACACTGCGCGCAAAAATGAAATCGATGTCCATCCCCAGCCTCAAAGCGTGAGCAACAAGGCAGGGGCGGGGCACGTGCCGCCGCCGAAGCGGCTATGGCGCGCAGGTGGCTGTCCACGCCCGCGGGCAAGGCCGGTGCCTTGCCCTTCGGGCACGCCCTCTGCGGCGGACTTTGGACTTTGGACCTTGGACCTTGGACTACTCTATGACCGACATCCGCATCAAAAACGATTACCAGATACAAGGCGCCACCGCCAAACGCGATCACCACGCCGACAGCACGCTCACCTCCGTTCGCCGGCGCGACGAGGAATGCAAACGCCGCCACCGCAAACAAGATACCATCGAACTCTCCACCGAGGCCGATCCCGAAAACCCCGAACACCCCCCGCCCGAAGACGACCACCAGCCGAAGGACTCCTCCACCCCCGATCAAGACTCCGCCGACGACGAACCTGGCAGCCACCTCGACGTGCAGGCATAGCCCCGGCAAACACGCAACGTCGGCACAACGCTCTTCACGCCGCTCTTCGTCTCAATCTCATTCCGCACACTCCACTCGTCACTCTCCGCGCCCTCGCCTTAGACGCCGTGCGCCTAGACGCCTTTACTTTTGCCCGCACATCGTGTATGATGGTGTGCAACCAAGCTGGCGCCGATTCCACCACTTTCACGCAAAGGAGATCCAATGTACGTTGGAAGAATAGTGGCCGTAGGAATGAACACCAAGGGCAAACTTGCCGCGATGTACCGCGTGTCGTCCCGCTCCTTCCCCAACCGCAAAGGTGTGATCCGCGAGAAGACCGCGTCGATCGTGCCCAAAGAAGGCTTTGAGGGCGACATCCACAAAAACCCCTACATCGCCTACAACTGCCTCAAGATCGTAGGCGGCGTGGCCGTGGCCACAAACGGCTCCCACACCGATCCCATCGCCGAAAAAATCGCCTCCGGAATGTCAATACGCGACGCAATGATCCTCTCGATGATGGCCCTCGACTACGAGAAAGACAACTACAACACCCCCCGCATAGCATCCGCGGTGGACCTCAAGAGCCGCGCCGGCTGGCTGGGCATCGTCCGGCACAACGGCCTGAACGTGCGCCAGGTGCCGCTCGAGCCCGGCAACGCGTTTTACGTGGCCACCTACGAAAAGAACGACGTGCTCGTTTCCCAAAACGAAACCTTCAGCGCCGAAACGGCCGCGGCCGCCTGCGGCTACATCCTCCATTTCGGCATCTTCGGCCAGATGGAAAACCCCGTGAGCGCCGTGTGCGCGTGCGAAACCGTCGGCGATTTCGAGATCGCAATGGAGCCGAAATCGTGAACAGCACCCTACAGCCGCCGGCCCGCAAAAAACTGCGGCTCTGCCTGGCGCTGTTCGACAGCTTCTTCAGGATCAGCTTCTTCAGCTTCGGCGGCGGCATGGCAATGATCCCTTACTTCCACCGCGAGCTCGTGCGGCGCCGGCAATGGCTGGGCGAAGAAGAATTCGTCGACTCGCTCAGCCTGTCGCTTGCCGTCCCCGGCCCGCTCTCGTCAAACCTCGCCCTACTCGTCGGCCGCAAAACCGGCGGCATCACTGGCGCCGCGTGCGCTTTCATCGGAATGATCTCGCCCGCCGTCCTGCTCGCTGTTGCCTCCGGTTTCCTCCTGTCGCGTTACGCGCAAAACCCCCGCGTCCTCGCTTTCCTCAAAGGCGCGGGCGCCGCGGTTGTGGGGCTCATTGCATACGGCGCGTGGCTGCTGGCCGCACGGATGATAATGCCCACCCCCCGCAACCCCAAAGCCCCTCAACGGCGGCTCGTCCACCTCGCTATGCGCTCCCACGCAATGCTCCTCTGCGGCGCACTCGTGGCCGCCGTGCTCCTGCTGCACGTCAGCCCGCTCATCGCACTCGCGGCTGTTACCGCCGTTGAAATTCTCGTCATCACCTGCAGCGGCGAGGAGGCGAATGGCAACGCTCCTTGACATCTACATCTCGTTCATCAAAATCGGCCTCTCCGCCGTCGGCGCCGGCACCGCCGCAATATCCATGATGTACCCCGAACTGGTAGCCGCACACCCGCACTGGCTTTGCCAGCAGGAGCTCACCGACCTCATAGCGCTCGGCTCGATGCTCCCCGGGCCGTTCCTTGGCGTCACCACTGCACTCGCCGGCTACCGCATCTACGGACTGGCCGGCGCGGCCGTGGCCACCATCGGCCTGCTCACGCCGTCCATTATCCTCATTGCCCTCATCGCCTGGGCTGTGACCAGATTCGCAAGCTCGCGCCCGGTACACGTGCTCCAACGGGCCATCCGACCCGGCGCACTCGGGCTCGTTATCGTAGCCACCCACGTGCTCGCCAAATCGAGGCTCACCGACACGCCGACCATCCTCATGGCCGTCGTATCGTTCGCGCTATTCCTGTGGCAAGGCCGCAAAATACACCCCGCACTGGCGCTCCTCGCATTCGGCCTGCTTGGGCTGTTCATCTTCTGATCTATGGGCGTTTGAGCCGGATACCGAAGCAACCGGCCTGCCCGCGCTCTTTGACTTCTAACTTCTGTCTTCTGACTTCTGTCTTCTGTCTTCTGTCTTCTGACTTTGGACCTTGGACTTTGGACTCCTCCCATGTCATGCATACTGATCGGCGACATAATAAAATCGCAGACGCTCGAGAACCTGCCCGAGGTGGTGGCGCGCCTGAAAAAAACACTCGGCGAGATCAACAGGAACTACCGCGGCGAAATCCTCGGACCCTTCGTCATCTTCGGCGGCGACTCGTTCGAAGGCGCACTCAATAGCCCCCTGCACGCCTACGACATCTACCGCCGCATCTCCGCCGCGCTGCCACCCGTGCGAGTACGCTGTGTTGCCTCCGTAGGCCGCATCGCCGACTTCGCCGGCGGAAACGTCCTCGAAATGACCGGACCGATTTTCACCAGGGCCACCGACGTCCTCGCCGAAATCAGCAAGCGCCGCCAAAGGCCCAGAATCCATTTTCACCTCGCCTCCACAAAACCCGAACGCGACGCCACGATCAACATCCTCGCCGCACTCGTCGACGCCATCACACGCACCTGGACCGGCCGCACATACGCGCTGTCTGCGCTCAGCGACAGCAGCATAGAGGAGATGTCGCGCCGGCTCGGAATCACCCGCCAGGCAATCCTCAAACAATTCACCACTC
>DATLAR010000134.1:0-9860 GCA_035527355.1 Planctomycetota bacterium | reverse complement strand
CCCTTTCGAATCCTGCATGAACAATGGGAACGAGCCATTTCTCACCACAGCGGCAACACACCGCTGCGGCATACGTCGTCGATTTGCACTTCAGCCCATATAGTTTCCTCCACTATCCCTTAGAGCATGTGTCAAAAGCCTGGTCAGACCCGTAGACGCTCCGCACCGGAGCCAAGAGTGCCCGGTATCCTGCGGCCATCTGCCTGGATTCAAAAGCAAATTGCGTGCCACAAAGCCGCTACGCATGCTATTTTCCTTATCGAAACGCCGTAAGCGATTGTCAGGCAAGACTTTATAACACCTCTCTTTCTCTCTCCCTCTCTCTCTTTCTCACTCTCTTGTATGTGTGTGTGTGTAAAAAAATGAACGTCATTTCGGGAAAATGGCTGTAATTTTGGTTGTAAAGCATTGTAAGCAAAGATGTTACGTGCAATGGTGCGATTTTTGAACACGTGTCCAGATAAAGCAACGTTTTTTACGTGCGGCGAGGGGCCAAACGCCGGCTCATCAGGTTGATCATGGCTATCAGGGGTAGCTTGATCTCTCCATGACGCTTTGCTCCTGCCCCATACAACGCACCGCCAAGCTCTACCTCAAACAACATATCGACCATCGCGATGCCAAACTTGAGGCATCTGACATATGTTGCTCAGGTCTTCGCGGCTGCAGGAGCTTCATCCTTGTGCTTGAAGCCGAGCAGCCTGCGCAACCGCATGCCGGCGAAGTACAACAATGCTTTGCGTCGCTCCCAGAAGTACCTTACGCAATCAAGTAGGCGAAGGTTCTTGACGTACAGCTTAAGAATGGCGGTTCGCTGAAGCCTTGTGAGGTAATCGTGGGGCAGCCCAGCGATTTCCATCGCCTGGCTGCCATACTTATCAAAGGAAGACCAGTCTTGCGTGAGGAGACGGTAGCCTGCTTCACCATGCAGGGCAAGGTCATATATTTTGGTGCCCGGGTACGGCACCATGATTCCAACGGCTATGGAATTGGTATTGAGTTCAACTGCAAGATCAATAGTCTTCTGTACGGTCTGCGGCGTGTCGCCCGGATGCCCGAGAATATAGTATGTGGAAAGGCTGATTCCGGAGCTCTTGATTATCCTGACGGCTTCGCGCACCTGAGATATGGTGATGCCCTTGTTGATTCTCTTGAGGATTTCATCGTCGCCGGACTCCACTCCCATTGCAAGGCGCCGGCAGCCGGCTTTCTTCGCGAGTGCGATGAGTTCCGGATTGACGAGATTCGCACGTGTGAGACCGACCCACGAGATACGCTCCGGGAATCCTCTGTCTATGAACATCTCCAGGAGCTTTCGCGTATCGGAAGTATCAAAAAGGAATATCTCGTCGGCGAAGTCAAAGCAGCGGGCGCCCCAGCGATCAATGGCGTAATCCATCTCCGCTATTATATTCGCAGGGGATCTCCGGCGCACCTTGTGGCCCAACACCTGCATGCAGAAAACGCACCTGTAGGGGCACCCGCGGCTCGTGAACATCGCGTAGGTTGCCCCTCCTCTTGCCAGGGCCTTCCTGTCATCGCCGTAGTAGTCTGTAAACTCAGGAAAAGGCAGGGCGTCGAGTTCGTCCTTTTCAAGGAATGCTCCTGGCTCGTTTGCCAGAACAGCTCCTTCTGCGTTGCGATAGACCAACCCTTTGACGCTTGCTGGTTCAGTGCCCTGTCCAATGTGTCGAAGAAGCTCAACGGTAGCTTTCTCGCCTTCGCCACGAATACCGTAGTCGAAAGCCGGAAACTGCAGCAGTGTGTTTTCCGGCATCGCGGTGACGTGGCAACCACCTATGATGATCCGTGGTCGCCCTGACTCCTTCAGTTTGGCGGCCAGCGCTGCCGCGCGCGTCACCTCATGAGTCATCGCTGTGATGCCGACCACGTCGGCGTCGTACTCGAGCAATGCTCGCAGAAGTACACGCTCGTTCCAATGGCTATAGTAGGCGTCGAATATCTTGCACTCGATGCCTTCACGTTTGACATAAGCCGCTATATATGCGAGGCCTAACACGGGGCGGCTGTACCAGTCTGCGTACGTAGCCGGCAGTTTTACCAAGGCCAATTTCATAAAGACTCTCCTTGTTCTGTTGATCTTGCCCGTCAGCCGCTGCGCTCCAAAAGGCGTCAACTCTGGATTGTTTCTACTCACATTGTAGCGCAGTTCCTGCGGATGTCAAACGAAATCAGGAGCGTTTGCAGGGCAGCAGATGCGACCTGGTCGAGTGTTCTTAATGGCCTTTTGCTCGAATCCTCACAGCTTCAGCACGCCTTGTGCTTCCATCATGATTTCCGCGGTGGCGGATGTGCCGATGCGTGCGGCGCCGATCTCGAGCATCTGGATGGCGTCGGCGAGGCGGCGGATGCCGCCGGCGGCTTTAACCTTCACCGACCTGAGGTTTCGCACCATGAGGGCAACGTCGGCCGGGATTGCGCCGCCCGCGCCGAAGCCGGTGGAAGTTTTGGCGAAATCGACGCCGACCTGCTCGCATATCTGGCAGAGCTTCACCTTTTGCACGTCTGCCAGGTAGGAGTTTTCGAAGATCACCTTGATCATCATTCCGCGCGTTTTCACCACCTCGGCCACGGCGGCGATGTCGTCGGTTACGTAAGACCAGTCGTTCGAGAGCACCTTGCCGATGTTGACGACCATGTCGATTTCGGCGGCGCCCATGTCGATTGCGGCCTGGGCTTCATCGGCCTTGATACGGGTGATGCTGAGGCCGTGCGGAAAGCCGGCGACGGTGCCAACCTTTACGCCGGTGCCGGCCATTTTCCTGCAGGCGGTGATCACGTAGTGCGGCTTTACGAAAATGGCAGCGGTGCCAAACTGGCGTGCGAGGTCGCAGCCGTTTGCGAGGTCTTCATCGGTGGCGCCGGGCGCCAGCACCGTGTGATCGATGTGCCTGGCCAGCGTCTTGGGCGTCCATGGGTTTGGTTCCATTGGTCTTCCCTCAGGTTTTCAACTTCCAAGGATCAGCGAGATGTTTGGCCAGCGGCGTGCGGCAACGAGATACCATCCGGCAACGATGAACGCGCCGGCGGCGTTTGCGAGAATGTCGTCGGTGGCGGCTACCCTGCCGGGCACGATAGACTGGTGGTATTCTTCAAGGATGCCATAGAGCGTGCTGAGCAACGCAGCGAGGAGCGCCCTGCGCCACGTAATCGCGCGGCCCGGCCGCTGCAACGCAATAGCGATGATCAACGCCATGCCGCCGTAGAGCGTCATGTGCAGCAGCTTGTCGGACAGCCGGATCGCGCGGTCCAGCCCGGGGCCGGGCAGCGCGCTGGTGGTGAAGATGGTGGCGGCAAAAACCACCGGCATGTACCAACGAAAGATTTGGCGTTTGATGCTCAGGACTAGCCCTCGCGAGGCGCGCGTGCACGCCTTTGCAGTTTACTCTTCTTCATCAGAAGCCTTGCGCATGTCTTTGGTAAACTCGTTCATCCAGTAGTCGACCTCGTCGGGATTGGGGCGTGCGGGCTTCTCGTGCGTCTTGTCGTCGGGCATGTTCGCGCCCTTCTCGACGGCCTCGGCCATTGTGCGGTGAAACGACGCGCATTTCATCACGCGCCCCTGCAACGCTTTCACCTTGTCGCCCAGTTCCCTGTCGGAGGTGATCACCGTGATGCGGCCGGGCTGCTTGCTCACCTTCACCATCCGCACAATGTAATCGTCGGCACTGATATTTGGCGGAGCATAAACAATCTGCACGTGCGCCTGTTCCTGGTCGGGCGTGTGCTTTCCGGAGCGAGCATCGTATATCACGCGAACCTGCTCTTCGGTGATGTTTTGGAAGCGGGAAAGCCGCTCGTGCAACTCCACTCGCGCCGCTTCGAGGTCGCGGATGGGCTGGCGATGCTCCAGGCCGCGCAGCGCGTGCAGGAAATTGTAGCCGTCTATCACGATCATCTCGCTCTCCAGTGTGTCATCGAAAAAGCATCGGCGGCGGAACGCCGGCTCACACTTCCTTCACCGCCCCGCCCACGATCACCACCTCCGCCTGCCCCGTCACTTCCTTGCCCTCGAACGGGCAGTTTCGTCCGTGCGAAAGGAACCGGCTCGGGTCGATCGTCCACCTTGCGGCGGGGTCGATGATAACGATATCGGCGTCGGCGCCCACACGCAGCGTGCCTTTCGCTATGCCGAGCGCCCTGGCCGGGCCGATGGTGAGCGCTGCGATCAGCTCGGGCCAGGCGAGCTGCCCGGTGTGCACAAGCTCGGTGGCGAGAACGGCGAGTGTGGTTTCCAGCCCCACCATTCCGAAAGCCGCGCGATCAAACTCGCACCGTTTTTCCTCGTCGCTGTGCGGGGCGTGGTCCGACGCAACCGCATCAATCGTGCCGTCTTTCAGCCCGGCCCTTAGCGCGGCCGCGTCTTCGGCCGAGCGCAGCGGCGGGCTCACCTTGAAAATACCGTCATACTCGCACACGCAGTTTTCAGTGAGCACCAGGTGATGCGGCGTGACGTCGGCCGTAACCAGCACGCCGCGGCTTTTCGCAAGGCGGATCATCGCCACGCCGCCGGCGGTGCTCACGTGCGTAACGTGCAGCCGTCCGCCGGTTTCGTTTGCGAGGATCAGATCGCGAGCGATGGCGGTTTCCTCGGCGGAGCGGGTCAGCCCGGGCAGGCCCAGTGCCGCGGCCAGCGGGCCGGCGTTCATCACGCCCTTGCCGGCAAGTATCGGGTCTTCGCAGTGCGAGATCAGCGGCCGGCCGGTGAGCTTGGCGTATCTCAGGGCTTTGGTCATCAGCGCGCCCGACGCCACCCATGAGCCGTCGTCGCTGAAGGCGACCGCGCCCGCGCGTGTGAGCAGGGCCATCTCTGCCAGCTCGTCGCCTTTTCGGCCCTTGGTGATAGCGGCGGCGAAGTAAACGTTTGCGAGGCCGGCCTGCGCGGCCTTGGCCGCCGCGTGCTCGATGGCCGCGGGATTATCGAGCGGCGGCTGCGTATTCGGCATAGCTACCACGGTGGTAAACCCGCCGGCGATCGCGGCGGCGCTGCCGGATGCAATCGTTTCCTCCTGCGGGTCGCCCGGCTCGCGCAGGTGCACGTGCATATCGATCAGGCCGGGGCACACGATCCTGCCGGCGGCGTCGATCACCTCGCCGGCCGGTTCGGCAATGCGGCCTATGGCGGCGATGCGGCCGTCCTTCACCAGCAGATCGGCCATAGTGTCGAGCCCTTGATCGGGGCAGATCACGCGGCCATTCTTAATGAGGATCGTTGGCATTGGATTCACACCGTTTCTTGCTTTGTGCCGCGCGATTCAGCAGATCGAGCACAGCCATTCGCACGGCCACGCCGTTCGACACCTGCTCGAGAATGACGGAATTCGGCCCGTCGGCCACGTCGGCGGCTATCTCGATTCCGCGGTTCATCGGGCCGGGGTGCATCACAAGCACATCGGGCCGCGCCCGCCGCATCCTGGGCGCGTCGAGGCGGTAAAGCTCGCAATACTCGCGGATGGAAGGGAAGAACTGGCCGTCCAGCCGTTCATGCTGGATGCGCAGCATATTCAGCACGTCGCATTGATGGATGGCATCGTCGAAATCGTGGGCGATCTGGGCGCCATACTGCTTCAGCGAATCGGGCACGAGCGTGGGCGGGCCGATCAGCACCACCTTTGCGCCCATCGTCAGCAGGCCGAAAATGTTTGACCGTGCCACCCGGCTGTGGAGGACGTCGCCCACGATGCCGACGCACAAGCCGTCGATGCGGCCCTTGTGCCGGCGGATGGTGAGCATGTCGAGCAGCGCCTGCGTGGGGTGCTCGTGGGTGCCGTCGCCCGCGTTGATCACGGCGGCTGAAACGACCTGCGACACCAGCCGCGCCGCGCCCGCCGACGAGTGCCGCACCACGAGGAAGTCAACGCCCATCGCGTCGATGTTCATTGCGGTATCGACCAGGCTCTCGCCCTTCTTCACGCTGCTGGCATCGGCGGAAAAGGCGGTAACGGCGGCGCCCAGGCGTGCGGCGGCAAGCTCGAACGATAGCCGGGTGCGGGTGCTGTTTTCGAAGAATGCAAGCACTACCCGGCGGCCGCTCAACTTGTCGCTGCGGCAGCTTTCATCGAGCGCGCGGTCTCTGCATGCCTGGGCAGCATCGAGGATTTCGGTGATCTCGGCGGCCGATAAATCCTGCAGGCCCAGCAGGTGTTTTTTATCCCACATCGGTTTCTCCATATTGTGGAAAGCTATACAGGAGAATAATAGCAGGTTCGGCGGCCGGAATCAAGAATTTCGCAAAGCAGATGGCGCGCGCTCGGAAGGCGCTTTTGGCGCTTTGGCGTTTTCTGCCAATGTGATATAATGAAATGGGAGGTAAAACAACATGACAACACTCAAAGACAACCAGGCGGCCCGCGAAGAGATGCGCGAGCTGCAGCGCATGACAAACAGGCTTTGCAGCCTGATCCTCACGTCCGATTATCCTGAAA
Source organism: Planctomycetota bacterium (assembly GCA_035527355.1). GTDB lineage: Bacteria > Planctomycetota > PUPC01 > JABMSA01 > JABMSA01 > DATLAR01. The sequence goes on along the minus strand of DATLAR010000134.1, from coordinate 3,414 downwards.
TCGATATCACGCTGGAACGCGCCGGCCTGCGCAGCAGGTGCGAGGAGATGTTTCCCGACAGCATGGCGCTCTACGACATGATCTACGAGAGCAGGTTCGACAGGCTGATCGAGCAATTCCGCGATGAGGAGAATGATGCGGAATAACAGCCGGTGCCGCTAAGTGGGGGGCTTGCCGGCCAGCCTTGATCGCGCCATCTGCCCGTGATGTTTGCGGCGCTCCAGAATCCCATCGAAGGCCGAATACATCTCGTCGAGCAGCGGCCCGGGCAGCCGCAGAGCTTTCCAGATAATCTCATCCAAACTCCGCCGGTCGGCACGGCGGAGTTCTTTTTGCATCGTGTCTATATCGCGTGCGGCCAGCGCTCCGAATGCTGTGGTCAGCTCGTTTTCGTGCGGCCTGATGCAATCCATCGCGGGCAGCAGCAGGGTTCTGATTTCGGGGCCGTAGGTGGTGATGAAGCCGCCGCCCATGTTGTCGCGGCCGGCCACCTCGGCAAAGAAATGGAACAGCGTGCCGTTTGCGGCGGCGATGCACAGCGGCACGTCGCTGCGGTTTCGCATAGCGGCGGTGAAAACGGTGTCGCTCACGAGCAGGCCGTGCGGATTCGCGGGAGAAAAATGCCGCTCGCGTCGGAAGCGGAGGATCACGAGATCGGCGGGGGGCTTCAGCGCGAGGCAAAACCAGTCGCCCCGTCCGGCCAGCGAGGGCGAGTGCGCCGGCAGTGCGCCCGACCGCTCGAACTCCTCGATGTATGCCAGCACGCGCGTGCCGCGAAGCCGCTCGCGCGGGCGGTTTACGCATACGAGGCAATGGCCCGCGTGCTCGGGCCGCAGCACGAGCGATTTCACGTTTTTCAGGCTCGCAACCACCGGCCGCAGAAACTCCTGCTCGATTCCAAATGCGGCGGCCTTTTCGCGCTCGATGATGAAGAAGCGGTTCAGCCCGGTAGTGATGCCGCGCGCGATGCGGGCCGCGTTCGACATCTCCGTCAGCCGCTCGCCCGCGAGTTCCAGAATTGAAAAGTAAACGCCGGGCGCGCGCAGCCGGCAGCTCCAGTTCTGCTCGGCCCGCAGCGCGGCCGCCGGCACCTGCCGCACCTGCGAGCCGCGCGGCAGAGGATCGTCTGTTGCGGGGCACGCCGCCGATAGCGCCGGAAGCTGAACGAAGGCCACGCTTTGGGAGGGTGAGGTTTTTTGCAGCACGGTGATCACGGCGTTTGCAGTGGTGTGGGCAAACCAGACGTCCGAGCGGCTTTCCAGCACCATCTCGAGGCGAAGCTTTTCCAGAAACAGCTCGCGCAGCACGCCGCCGTATGGCGCGTGCAGCCAGCTATTGCCCGAGATCACCGCCATTCGCCCGCCCTCGCGCAGGAACCGCAAGGCGTGCAGAAAAAAGTAGAGGTAGAGGTCGGCCCGGCCCGACAGCCGCAGCACGGCGGGAAACTCGAAGGCCCATTCGCCGCACACGATTCCTGCGATGCGGTTTCTTTGCTCAACGAGGAACTCCTGCCGGACGAAAGGGAAATTGCCGACGATGCTGTCGAAGCAGGGCGAGGGGTTTTGCGAGAAAAAATCGGCGGCGGTCACGTGCACCCCTCGGATGCCGGCGGCAGTTGCGGCGTGTGCGGGGTCGATCTCAAAGCCTGCTATCTGGCCATCGTGCGCGCTTGCGCCCAGGCTCGCCAGCCGCTCAACCGCGCCGCGCAAGAAGGCGCCGTCGCCGCACGCCGGATCGAGCACGCGATCCGATGCGTGCCGGATGCCCAGCGAGCACACCAGCCGCACCAGCGGCTCGGGTGTGAAGTGCTGTCCTAACAGACGCCGCGTGTTTCGTGATAGGCTCATCTCTGGAAGATCGGGAGGTAGCAGGTGTCGATCTGGAGCACGATGCAAGCCATTGCAGTGCAGTATGCTTCGCTGATCTCGCCGCTCCACGAGCCGTCGGCCTGCTGCTTTCGAAGGAGCTCGGCGGAGACTTTGGTGAACCATGCGGCCCAGTAGTCGCCGCCGGCCTGGTACATGGCCTGCACAGCGTAATAGTGGCCGTAGTAGTAGTGGCTGAAATCGGTGGCGGGGGTGGCCTTCTTCAGGTAATCGAGGCCCGCCTTGATCTCTGGCTTGTCGATGTCGTATTCGCCCGCGCCGAAAAGCGTGGTGATGCCGGCGCCGGTGAGCGCAAACGACTTGCCCGTGCCCTCGGCCAGCATGTATCTGAACGAGCCGTCCTGGTTGGCGCTCTTTTTAACGTATTCGATCGCCTGCTCGATCACCTTCTTGGGCACCTTGATGCCGGCGTTCCGCGCGGCACGCAGAGCCATCACCTGGCACACGGTAACGGACAGGTCGGATTGCCCCATCGGGTTTGGGTCGTAACGCCAGCCGCCATCGGGCTTCTGCGCGAGGGTTATCAGCTTCACCGCCTTCTTCAGTTTCTCGCCCGTTTCATCGCTGGGGTCCATGCCGTACACCTCGGCCAGGCACAGCGTGGCAAAGCCGTGGCCGTACATGCGGGCATTGGGGCCGTAGCCGATGAAGCCGGTATTCGGGTTCACGCTCTTCAGCAGGAAAGCCGTGCCCTTGCGAACGTTATCGCCGTATTTTCCGCTGCCGGGCACGTTGCCTTGCGACATCAGCGCCATGACCGCCAGGCCGGTGATGCCCACGTCGCGGCTATAGCTGCCGCTGCCCCACGAGCCGTCTTTGTTCTGCGACGTATGCAGGTATGCGAGGCCTTTTTCTACGGCCTTTTGCAGGACCTCGCGGTCGATATTCGGTTCGGCGGGCTTTTCGGCCTCGCCGCACATGCTGCGGCCGGCGAACAGAACACAGACAATGGCAAGAAACAGGATTTTCCTCATGTTACATCTCTCCTGATGCGGGAACACCATTATTGGTATTGTACGCGCACAAGGGAGGATAAGCAAGCCAAATTTGGGCGGAGAAAGACAAACCACAAAGAACACGAAGGACACGAAGAAGCACGAAGGAGTAAAGGAGACACGCATATTGAGATCAGGCCGGATTGCCGCGGGGTCAGCTTGTGTCTGTATTCCAGCCCGGAGCCAGAAGCCCAAGAGGCCAAAGCCTATTCCGGCTTGTCGCCAGGGTCGTTCGGCTCGCGGCGCTTTTCGATGAAGAGCTCGGTTCGGCGGTGCACAAGGAGCTTGAATGGATGTGTCGGGCCGGAGAGGAGCAGCGTTCGCGTGAGGAGGATTCGGCGGATCTCGTCGATAAGCTCGTCCATGCTGAACGGCTTGTTCAGCAGGCTATCGGCGCCGAGCTGCCGGCAGCGCGTGCTCGTGCGGGAGTCGTCGCGTGCAGTCATCACGATCACGGGTGTGGCGGGCGGCTCGCGGCGGAAGTCGTCGAACAGCTCGAGGCCGTCGCACCCGCGCACGTCGCAATCGAGCAG